>NZ_BAABGP010000003.1:300-502640 GCF_039541635.1 Microbacterium panaciterrae | reverse complement strand
TTCAAAGCGGGCATGAATCTACTCCTCGGTTAGATCATGCCCTCCGACGATCCCAGGCCGATTCACCGTGTGCGTCCGTGAAGTAGTCGGTCGGGGTGCCACCGGTGGCGTTGGTCTGTTCCACGACAGCCCCGTTAGGGCCATAGACGTAACAGGATGTACCGTCCGAGAGCAGTTGAGGAACCTTGCCACGGGCGTCCCACGTGTACTTCGTGGTGGCGCCGCCGGTGGTCTTGGTGGTGCGCAGCCCGTCGCCGTCATACGCGTAGCTCGCGGTGACGGCTCCGGAAACGGTGGCGAGCTCGCCGGCGGCGTTGTACCCGTAGGTGGTGGCGGTGCCAGTGCCCGGGGTCTTTCCAGTGCGGTTGCCGTTGGCGTCGTATCCGTATTTGGTCGCTCCGCTCGCGGGCGTGCCGCAGGTGGGACTGGTGACCGTGGTGGTCGTTGTCCAGCAGACCTGCCCCGCGGCGTCGAAGACCTGAGTGGTGGATCCGAGGGCCGTCGGGTTGCCGGTGTTGTCGTACCCGTAGCTGGTGGTGGTCGATCCGGCGGTTGCCCCTGTGAGGTACTGGTTGGTGTTGTAGCCGTAGGTCGTCGCAGCGCCGGGTGCTCCGCTGGTCGGTGTGGTGCCGGTGAGGTTGCCGGTGTTGTCGCGGGCGTAGGTGATGGTGCCGAGCCCGGTGGCGCCCTTGGTGAGGGTGCTGGTAGTGGGCTGGTCGGCGTCGTTGTAGGCGACGGTCGCGGTGGTCCCGTTCGCGTACCCGGTCGTGGTCGGAGCGCCGTCGGCGTTGTACCCGAAATTGGTGGTGCCGTTCGTGTCGGTGATGCTGGCGAGCTGCTCAAGCGGGTTGAACGCGCGGGTCACGTGGGGCCCGCCGCCGGGGTATCCGATGCTGGTGGTATTGCCGACAGCGTCGTACCCGAAGGTGGTGGTGGCCCCGGCGCCATTGGTGGTTGCGGTGGTCTCGCCGAACACGTCGTGGCTGTAGGTGCTGGTGCCGGTGCCGTCGGTCATGCTGGTGCGTCGGCTGTCGCGGTCGTAGGTGTAGGTGACGGCGTGGGTGCTGGTGCCGCTGTAGCTGATGCCGGTGAGTTGTCCGGCGTTGTCCCAGGCCTGGGTGGCGACGGAGGTGTCGGGCATGGTGGTGGTTTTCAACCGGCCCATGCTGTCGTACGTGTATGCCGTGGTCTTGTTGTCCGGGTTGGTGGAGGTGAGCACCCGCGTCTGCGCGTCGTACGTGTACGAGGTGGCGTGGCTGGCAGCGTCCGTTGTTTTCTGGACGGTGCCGTCACCGTTGTAGGTGGTCGTTGATGCGTCGGTCGACGGTTTCTGCACCTTCACGGGCCGGTCCGCGTTGTCGTAGGTGGTGGTTGTGGTGTGGTTGTTGCCGTCGGTCGCGGTGAGCTGGTCACCGTCCGCGTCGAAGCTGGCTTTGACGGTGTGGCCGAGCGGGTCCGTGGTGACGGTGACGTGCCCGTACGCGTCGTGCTGATAGGTGGTGCAGCCCTTCGCGGGCGGGGTGCAGGTCGTGGTGACCCCTGCGGCGACACCGGAGGGCGCGACGGTGCTGGTGCGCCAGCCGTGCCCGGTGTCGTATGCGTACTTGGTGATGTTGGAGGCCGCATCGGTTTGTGTGGTGAGGTCGCCGAAAGCGTCGTAGGCGTAGGTGGTGGCGTGCTGGTTCGCGTTCGTCGTGCTGGTCGCCTCACCCGGGTGCGCGGCGTCACCGTATGCGGTGCTGGTGCCGCGCGCGTAGGAGGGGTTGAGGGTGTCGTTCGCGGACTCGGCCGGCTGTGTGCCAGTGAAGACGGTCACACTGGTGGGCTTTTCGGCGGCGTTGTAGACGGTGGCGGTCTGCAGACCGGTCGGGTCGACCGTCTTCGTGACGTTGCCTGCGGCGTCGTATTGGTAGGAGGTGGTGCGGCCGAGGCCATCGCTCGAGGAGATCTTGCGGCCGTGATCGTCGTACGCGTAGGTGAGGGTGCTGCCGTCCGGGTTGGTCTGCACGGCGACGCCGAGGGTGATCGGGTCGTACGCATACGACCAGGTCGAGGCGCCGGTGACACCCCAGCCCTTGGTCATCGAGGTGAGCAGGCCGTTCTGGTAGGTGTAGAGGTTCTTGTGACCGACCGGGTCGGTGATGAGGGTCTGGCCGGCGGTGATGCCCGTGGTCGCGTCGGGCCCGTAGGTGAACTTCGTGACGTTCCCCATCGGATCCGTCTGCGTCGTGACCCGGTCGGACGCGTCGTAGACCATTCCTGTCACGGGAGTCGGAGTGCTCGACTTCCCGTAGTTCGCCGGGGTGCGCTCCGAGCTCATCAGATGCTTGGCGTTGTACTGATACTGGCCGTGGTCCTGGTCGCCGTTCACCCCGCCGGTGCGGGTGGTCCCCACGCCGTACACGTCGGTCAGATCACCAGCGGCGCTGTAGACGTAGTCGACTTCCTGCGCGGCTGCGGTGGTCACCTTGGTGATGTGGGTGCCGGTCCAGGTGAACGTGTAGACGCGTCCGCCGGGATCCGTGACGGTGTGGAGGTTACCGGAGGCGTCGTAGGCGAGAGTGGTCGCGTAAGACGGGGACGCGGCGCGCCCGGCAGGGTCGCTGATCGCGGTCAACCGGCCGGTGGCGGTATCGAAAGTGAACTGGTCGGCCGCATGCCGGGTGAAGACGTACGAGGTGCCTGACTTGACGAGAGTGGCGTCGTACCGTGGCGCGGCGGGCGTGTACGTGCTGCCGCTGACCTTGAATGTCACCGCCGACCCGTCCTCTTGGCGGATGGTGACGGATCCGTCAGCGTTCGTGGTCGACTTCAGCCCGTACCCGAACGTCCATCCGTATCCGAACGGCCCGTTCACGACGTTCACGGATCCGATCGGTCCGGTCGCGTCGGCAAGGACCGCGCTGTAGTCACGGGTGACGTGCAGCGCCTCACCCAGCCCCGGGGTGGAGAGATCCGTCGCGGTCTCGCCGAAGTAGCCGGTGGCCGTGTCGACAGGGTCGCCTTCGGTGCGGCGCACGCACCCGCAGTTCACCCAGGCCGGGTTGGATCCTTTCGGGGCATCCTGAATCCCGGGAGGGCCACCGATCGGCTGCCCAGGGGTGCCGCCCTCGGGTACGAACGCGATCGCGTCATAGGCGACGTCGTACTCTTCCGCGGGCATGTCGGATGCGTTCGTGAGCTGGACGTTTCCGCCGTTCTGCATCGCAAACGTGCCGATCGTGACCCACTGCTCCGACTCCCAGTCCTGGTTCACCCGGATCTTCCACGGCGACGCGCTGCCACCCGGATTGATCGTGTACACGACATCCGTCGCCGTCGCACCCGATGCGGGGATGTGGATCTTCACCTTGTAGTACTGCAGGCTCGGCAGATTCGGCGTCCACGTTCCCGTGTTGATCAGGCTCGACGACGAAGACGGCTCAGTATGCGTAAAGAAGATGTGCCCGCCGAGACCCGAGCCGAGTTGATGCGTATCGATGTTCCCGACAGGGTCGCCCGAGCTGTTCGTCCCCGGTGAATAGCTGAAGCTGCCGCTGTTGGACCAGTTCATCCCCTGACAGCCCTGCAGGTTCTGCGACGGCGTCGACAGATCATCGACGATGAGCGCCCCCGACGGGAGGACAGATGTGTCTTGATTGCAGGTCGGAGGGTACTTGTCCGTGTAGGTGGGTTCGGTCGATCCTGCGGAGTCCTCATAGTTCGCGGTCGCGCAGCTGGTCGCGCAGGTGGTCACCCAGGTGGCCGGCTGGTGCCACCAGCATTCGGAGTCTGCAAGTGTGCAGTAGCCGGAGGTCACGTTGGTCGGGTCGCAATGGTTGCCGGTCGTGCTGCAGAACGTGTTCACCCCGGGGATCTGCAGCCAGGTGTTCCCACCGTGGTAATCGGGGGTGTCGTAGGCGATGTACCCGTACCGGATGATCGGTGACGCCATCCACCCCATGATGCGTTCCTCGTACGGCCAGCTCGACGGGTGCGCTGCATCCGCATACGTGCTCTGCAGATACGGCGTGCGGCTCGGGTCGTAGTCCGGATTGCGGGGATTGTTCGACCAGCCCAGACCCCACGTCCCGTCCGGGCCCGTACACGTCGGACCAGGCGTGCAACCAGACGTGTTCCCGAAGGCGGCGGTCGGCTGGATCCCGGTGTTGTACGCCCAGGTCGCGAGGAACCAGTTCTCCAGGTACTTCGGATCCCCACCATTCGCCGTGATCCCCGCCGCATACAGCTGGTTCCACGTCTGCTCCAGGATGTTCAACCCTGCCGCGATGTTCTCCTGATAGTCGACCGCGACCTTCGTCTGCCCGTGCACGGAGATCGACGTGTCCGTCGCCGCCATCCCCGTCGTCACCTGAGCAACCCCATACCCGCAATCCGCGGCCGGGTAGTTGATCGTGTCGATCGCATCGCCCGCACCGTAATAGTCCGCGATCAGCGGATCACCGGCGATACCGGGCAGGGCATGCCAGGACGCCTGATTGAAGTTCGACTCCTGCGCATCGATCGCGACCATCACCGAACGCGGAACCGACGACCACGTATCCGACGACGGATGGCTCAACGCGATCGGCGGGAAATCATCACTCGGGGCGTAAGAGACGAGCCCCATGTTCGCGAAGTTCGCCGGACGCGCATACCCGTTCGCGGCGGTCAGCAGACCCTGCTCCGCCATCTGTGTCGCCCAATCCACCTGCGCGTTACCCGGCTGCATCGCCTGCAACGTGGGCTGAAGCCTCGGAACGGAGCACGTCGGCGTGGTCGCCCCCGCAGACAACACCGGGATCGCGTGCACATTGGACGCCAGGATTGCCGGGCCTGTCGGTCCCACCTTCGTGAACACCGCGGGCTTCGCCTCTGTCGGGGCGGGCTGAGTCGGGGCTTGTTGCTTCTTCGTGTGCGGGACCTCCGGCCCCGCCCCCCGAGCGGGGCTCGGCCCTCCGGAGGCGTCGGGGCTGTTCAGCGTCGTCTGGTGAGCCTGTTTCGTGGACTGCACCTCCACCAGCGGAAGCCCCGTCGCCTGAGACGCATCGGCCTGGGTGGCCGGTGCTCCCGCAGCGCCTGGCTTGGCTGCCACGTCAGCACCGAACACCCCACCGCCATCCAGCGCCGCATTCGCCGCCCCTACCGGAAGCTGACTGGCATCCAACGCCGTCAGACCATCCTTGACCTCATCGGCGCCAGTGACGAAGTTGTGGCCGCCGGCGCCCTGAAACAGTCGGGTCGCACCGAGCTTGCCAGCGCCCACCTCGGAGACCTTCGAATCCTTCAGATGCGCGATCTTCACCGACCCATCCCCGGGATCCGTCAAAAAGTCCACGCCACCGTCCGCCGCGGCGCGCAGATCAAACGCCGAGGCACCCGCCGCAGCCACCGTATGCGTCGTCGCCGGCTTGTCCGCCGACCCCCCGTTCGGCAGCTCCACCAGCGACGAACCCGATGCGCCAACGACACGATCGCCCAAGGACACGACGCTGGTGACCTGTCCGGCAACGATCGACTGCGATGTTTGCTTCCCAGACGACAAGTCATACGCCGTCGCTACAGTCTCCATCTCGTTCGTACCGGGATTGCTGGTGAACACCGCCGTTCCGCTCAACCCGCACCCCGGAGAGTGATACTTCAGCCCGACACCGCTTCCCAGCGCCTTCACCGCACCGGACTCGAGGTTCACGGAATACGCGAAAGCACCGTGATCCCTCGCCTCGTTCCGGTTGATCAGATCCCCAGGCAGCACCGCGATCGCAGCAAACTTCCCGTCGCCGGTCACGCACTGGTAGCCGTACCACGATCCCGGGTCGAGGTTCGCGGGACGCAGCACCGCAACGTCATGCCACACGTAACCGTCGGCGCTGGACGCCGTGCGCACGTGGTATCCCGCGGCATCACCGGCCCCATCGACAGCAACATCCGAAGCCATCGACGACGACGAATCACCGGCCTGGCGAACCACGCCCGCGACACCTGGACTCGACGCCAGCACGCCGGCAACGGACGTGCCAACCTGAACCGGACCAGCCGTCACCGCCAGCAACGCAGCAAGCGTCGTCGACAGAACCCCCCTGAAAAACATGCGCACTCCGGTCATCAAAGGCACGGAGACCGCGACCTTCAGCGAAACCACACAACGCCGAGAAAGCTATGAACGAAACCTATCGAAAGACTGACTGATTCCTATGCAACCGCTGATACCTAACGTCGATCACGTGAACTATGAAATAGCTGACATTTAGCTATGCTCCCGCCAGACCCCAGCCTCGAGACCGTCGCAGAAGACGCTTGACAAAACCGAATCCACCTGGATAGCGTCCGACCTGAGCTTACGAGCCCAGCGCTCGACTGCGTCAGGAGCACCGCCGCGCGCGTCCACCCACAAAACACAGAAAATGGAGTCCGCACGTGGTTGCTATCACACGCAGAACCCTTCTTCAAATCGCGGCTGTCGGATCAACGGGACTGTTGGCGACGAATGAAAATGCCGCGTTCGGTGCGTCTGTCCCCGCTGGGCTTACATCCGTAGAACGATGGCCGGGCGCAATAGATGCATATTTGACCAGGACTCGCTTCTCTGGCTTCGGCACTCTTTTCGACATTCAGGAGGAATATCAGAATGCCGTTCCCATTTTCCCCCTCGTTCTTCCCGCCAACTGGTCCTTCCCCACGAACCTAGAGGTAGGTGCGCCAGATCCTGCGGCGCTGTGGGAGCGCGGGAGCGGGGTAGCCACCGCGTATATGATATGGCAAATCGGTATCGCAACCGATGCCTATGAAGGACATACGCGGGGAGATAGCGCCCGGAAGGACCGCTGTCTAAACATTCTCGAGGCAGCCTACGCGACGGAAGTGCGCAAGGCAGTCCTCATCGATGACGGCAACGTGTTCATCGATGGCACTAGGAAGCCTGGATCGGCCGCTAAATCCCAGAGTCCGCTTCAGGCGGCACGCGATGGAGATTTCGCTCCAATGCGCGCCTTTTTGCGTATGAACTAACCGCTCATACGGGTTACGCGACTCTATTGGTCGCCCACACACCAATGCGCGACTCGCTGCGCGTATTTCAAGAATAGACGGATGGAGATCCAGCATGGCCTACCAATCCTATGATGTTTTTGCTTATCAGTCTTCGCGGGACGACAGGTACTGGAGCACATACCGAGTGTACTCACACACCGTTCAGATGAAACTGAACGACGTCTCACCGGATTACAAGCGAACGTTCGTCGATCCGGCAATAGTGACAATTGCCCTCGTCGACAGCTCCGGCGCGCAATACGGATCGAGCGTGACATTCTATAAAGACTGGGGACTCGCCTGCGACTGGCAAACCGTAACCTGGCTGGATGGTCAGGGCATGGACCTGAGGCTCCACATCACCACGAACTTCCTCGTCAACGTCGACTGCGCCGGTTGCTATCCGGACGTGGAAAACGCCAACATCGAAATCCTGATCCAATGCGTGTGATTCTTGCGACTGTGGGCCGAACCAGAATTCACGCGCGACCTATTCTGGCCGCTATAGGAGCGACTCTTGCGCTCGTGGGTATCACAGGTTGCGCAGCAGGAACCGCCAAGGCTGACGCAACGTCCTCCGCGCAGCCGTCTGTGATCTCCACATCCCCAAACCTCATTCCGACAGCCTCCGCAACCGAGACCGACAGAGCAACCTGCGAGACCTACTCGGACATGCTGACGATCCTGCGGAACACCGACTATTCGTTCCACATCGGCGAAATCGTCCCTCAAGAGCGCACCGGTTGGTACGACCTGGCCTTTCGCGTCATAGGTCGAGCACCGTCGGCCGGTGGAGGAGCTGTCTCCGAGGCGCTGGCAAAGCTGAAACCACTCCGCCCGCCGATGGATACAGCCTCCTCGACACCAGATGCCACAAGTATCGCGTGGAACACCGCCTCACAGGCACTGGCCGATGCGTGCAAAGCTGAAGGACTTCCACACTCGTCCCAAGCGTTCGTGGGGGGCTGACCTCGTTGAAAGCGGCCACTCGGCTGCGCCATTCCCTACTTCGGCGGCCCCGGCGAGGGCCGCGTCTTGCGCGCGAACCTCGGATCTACCAGCCGAGCTCGCCGTCGTCCTCCTGGAAGGTCCCGGACGGACCGTCCGGGCCGACCATCGCCATCCGCGCCACGATCCGCGCGCTCTCGGCGGCGGGGCGCCCGGGGTGGGCGTCCGGACTCCCTCCGCCCAGCTCGGTCGCGGTGATGCCGGGCTCGACCGCGTTGATCCGCAGGCGCGGGTGCGCCTTCGCATACTGCACCGTGAGCATCGAGACAGCGGCCTTGCTGGATCCGTAGATCACCGAGACGAAGTGCGCGGCGGGGCGGGTCGCCTCGTGCGTGGCCCAGAACGAGCCGAGCGCGCTCGAGACGTTCACGATCACCGGGTTCGTCGACGCCTCCAGCAGCGGCAGCGCCGCCTCGGTGACCCGCACGATGCCGACGACGTTCGTGTCGAACACGACGAGCACGCTCGGCCCGTCCATCGCCTCCGACATCCCCTCGCCGCGCTTCGCGATCCCGGCGTTGTTGACCAGCACGTCCAGGCCGGTGCCCGCATCGCGGATCGTCTCGAGCGCGGCGGCGACGGACGCGTCGTCGGTCACGTCCAGCTGCACGAACCGCGCGCCCAGCTCCTCGGCGGCGGCGCGCCCCCGCTCGGCGTCCCGCGCGCCGAGCCACACGGTGTGCCCTTCCGCGACGAGAGCGCGGGCGGTTTCCTTGCCGAGGCCCTTGTTCGCCCCGGTGATGAGTGTCGTTGTCATGCCGGCCACGATCCTCCGGCGCGGCTCGCGCAGGCAGTCGTCCGGTTTTCGTAGGACTGCCGGTACCACGACAGCGCCGGCGGATCCGGGCAGACTGAGGGCATGGAGGCGTGGGAGTTCGGCAGCACGGTGCGCCGGTGGCGCGACCGCGTCTCACCCGACGACGTCGGCATCCCATCGGGTGTGCGTCGACGCGCCAGGGGGCTGCGCCGTGAGGAGCTCGCGGCGCTCGCCGGCATCTCGGTCGACTACGTCACCCGGCTCGAGCAGGGCAGGGCGACCGCGCCCTCGGAGCAGGTCGTGGAGGCTCTCGCCCGCGCCCTCCGCCTCGACGACGCCGAGCGCGACCGGCTCTTCCTCCTCGCCGGGCGCAGCGCCCCCGGCAGGGGCGTGGTGTCGATGCGGATCCCGCCCAGCGTGCAGCGGCTGCTCGACCGCTTCGACGGGATCCCGGTGGTCGTGTACGACGCGGCGTGGAACCTCGTCGTCGCGAACGCGCCCTACGACGCGCTCATGGGCCCCACCGCCCAGCTGCGCGGCAACGAGCGCAACGCGGTCTGGCGCAACGTCGTCGGCGGCGAGTCCCGCGCGCGGCAGAATACGCAGGAGCATGCGGAACTCGTGGCCCGGCTCATCGCCGATCTGCGCCTCACCGTCGCGCGGTATCCGGCCGATCGGCGGCTGCGACGCCTGGTCTCCGAGCTCCGCGATGCGTCGGACCGCTTCGCCGGGCTCTGGGACACCGTCTCTGATGCGGCGCCAGCCGAGCAGTCCCGGCACAAGATCATCGACCACCCCGCGGTCGGGCCGATCACGCTCGACTGCGACACCCTCGTCGTCGCCCAGGACGACCTGCGGATCATGGTCTACACCGCCGCGCCCGGATCCGACGACGCCGAACGGCTCCGGCTCGCCGTCGTGCTGGGCACGCAGGCGCTGACGGGCGGGGATCCGGCTCAGCCCCCGGCGCGCCGGTAGACCGCCTCGGGGCGACCGGGCTTGCCGTAACGGGCCGCTCGCACCGCCACCCCGAGATCGGCGAGGTGCTCGAGATACCGCCGCGCAGTGACCCGGGAGACTCCCGCGACCTCGGCGATCTCGGTGGCGGAGAGCTCTCCGTGCCGGCTCAGCGCCTGCGTGATCTCGTTCAGGGTGGTCGCCGCCAGCCCCTTCGGCAGACCGATAGCGCCGGTCTGCGGGTTGCCGCCGATCAGCGCGTCGATCTCGGCCTGACTCGCCGCCCCGGCGATCGCCCGGCTCTGCTCGTGCCGGCTCCGGTACTGCTCCATGCGCTCCCGGAACACGGCGAACGTGAACGGCTTCACCAGGTACTGCGCCACGCCCAGCGTCGCCATCCGGCGCACCGTGTCGACATCCCGCACACTCGTGACGGCGATCACATCGACCGGCACGTCGAGTGAGCGTGCCCGGCGCAGCACGTCGAGCCCGGATCCGTCGGGCATCGTGACGTCGAGCAGCACCAGGTCGATCTTCAGGCCCGGAGCGGTGAGCGCCGTGAGCGCCGCCCGCGCACCGGTGCAGGTGCCGACGGTCTCGAATCCGTCGAGCCGTGCGACGTACGCCTCGTGCAGCTCGAGGGTGAGCGGATCGTCGTCCACGAGCAGCACGCCGATCATCGCTTCCTCCGCACCGGGGTGCCGGCGGGCAGCGTCACCAGGAACGCGCTGGGCTGCGCCGAGACCGTGATGTCTCCGCCCGCCGCCCGCACGATCGACTGCACCAGAGCGAGCCCGACACCGCGCCCCGTCGCATCGGCGGGCTTGGTCGAGAAGCCGTGCTCGAAGATCTGCGGGAGCAGCGCGGGCGGCACCCCGGGACCGCTGTCCGAGACCGTGAGCCGGGCGGATCCGTCGGAGCCGGCAGCGAGGTCCACCGCCACCCAGCGGTCATCGCTTCCCGCCGCCGCATCCAGCGCGTTGTCGATGAGGTTGCCGACGACGGCGACGGCGTCGACCGGGGCGAGCGGCAGTGCGGGGGCGTCCTGCGCGATCTGCACGCGCCAGCGGATCCCGCGCTCCTTCGCCTGCGAGGACTTGCCCAGCAGCAACGCCCCGAGCACGGGATCGCCGTCGCGCAGTGTCATCTCGTCGATCACCGACTGGCTCTGCGCGGACGACTCTGCCAGCAGCGCGATCGCCTCATCCTTGCGGTCCAGCTCGAGCAGCGAGATCGCGGTGTGCAGGCGGTTGCCGTGCTCGTGGGTCTGCGCTCGCAACGCCTCGCCGAGCGTGCGCACCGACTCATAGGCCGAGACGGCGTCGCGCACCGAGCCCGCGGGAAGATCTCCGGCGATCCTGCGGGTCAGCCGGCGGGCGAACACCGCACCCGCGCCGCCCAGCGCGACCAGCACGACGGCGAAGATGAGCGCGAGCGGGAGCCGCCGCGCGATGGTCGTCGTGATGGACTCGATCGTGACGCCCGCCGACACCCAGCCGCGCAGGGTCCCCGCCCCATTTCGCACCGGTACGATCGTGCGGATCGAGGGCCCGAGGGTGCCCGCGAACTCCTCGGTGAGCTCCTTGCCGTTGCGCGGAACCGTGCCGATGTAGGGCTGGCCGATGCGGGACGGATCAGGATGCGTGAGACGGATCCGGTCGACGTCCATGACGGTGATGAAGTCGAGCTCGGCGCCGGTGCGCACCTCCTCCACGTAGTGCTGCAGCGCGCTCGTGGGGGATCCGGGCTGACCGGATTGCAGCGCATCGATGACCGCGGGCGCTTCGGCGAGGCTCCGCGCGATCGACCGGGTGATTCGCTCCGACTCCTGGCGCACGGTGAGCTGCGTCTCCCAGGCCAGGAACGCGGCGGTGACCGCGCCGATCACGAGCACGCCGGCGAGCAGCACCAGGAAGACGCGCGACGCCGCGCTGCGCGGGCGCTCCCTCGCGTTCGACCTCATCGCCGCTCCCATCCGTCCTCCAGTATGTCCGCGCGGAGCCGTCGCCGCTGCAGCGGGAGCGGTGCACGGCCGTGATCAATACGACCAGAAGTCGGCCCGCGCGGGGTGCGCTCGCCACCATGGACCCGCGGCCGACTCACCGAGGAGCGGTCGGAACACGATCTGCTCAGCGGAGGCGACGATGGCTCTCACCGAAGGTTTCACACTCCCGCGTCATGACTGGCGCCGGGGCAAGCGGTCCTGGGACCGGCACACCTGGCTCTATCTGTCGGTGCTCATCGCCGTCGTGCTGGGCGCCTTGATCGGCCTGGCCTGGCCGGAGTTCGGGCAGGCGCTCGAGCCGCTGGGCAAGGCGTTCGTCTCGCTGATCAAGATGATGATCGCGCCGATCATCTTCTGCACGATCGTGATCGGCGTCGGATCCATCGCCAAGGCGGCGACGGTCGGCAAGATCGGCGGACTCGCGCTGGTCTACTTCCTCGTGATGTCGACGGTCGCCCTCGCGATCGGACTCGTCGTCGGCAACCTGATCCACCCGGGGGAGGGGCTGCACCTTAACGCCGTCACCTACACGGCGGCGACGACGGAGGCGAAGAGCACCACCGACTTCGTGCTGGGGATCATCCCGACGACGTTCTTCAGCGCCTTCACGGGCGAGAGCGTGCTGCAGGTGCTGTTCATCGCCCTGCTGGTCGGCTTCGCGCTGCAGGGCCTGGGTGAGAAGGGCGCGCCGATCCTGGGCTTCGTCCGCCACCTGCAGGCGCTGGTGTTCCGGATCCTGGGCATGATCCTGTGGCTCGCGCCGGTCGGCGCGTTCGGTGCGATCGCCGCCGTGGTCGGCAAGACCGGGATCTCCGCGATCTGGGGGCTCGGCGTGCTGATGCTGGCGTTCTACATCACCTGCATCCTGTTCATCGCGGTCGTGCTCGGCACCGTGCTGTTCCTCGTCGCCCGCGTGAACATCTTCCGGCTCATGGCCTACCTCGGCCGCGAGTACCTGCTCATCGTCGGGACCTCGTCCTCCGAGTCGGCGCTGCCGCGCCTGATCGCGAAGATGGAGCACCTCGGGGTGTCCAAGCCGGTCGTCGGCATCACGGTGCCGACCGGCTACTCGTTCAACCTCGATGGCACCGCGATCTACCTCACGATGGCCTCGCTGTTCATCGCGACCAGCATGGGATCGCCGATGTCGATCGGCGAGCAGATTGGCCTGCTCGTGTTCATGATCATCGCGAGCAAGGGGGCGGCGGGCGTCACCGGGGCGGGCCTTGCGACTCTCGCCGGAGGCCTGCAGGCCTATCGTCCGGACCTCGTGCACGGCGTCGGCGTGATCGTCGGCATCGACCGGTTCATGTCGGAGGGCCGCGCGCTCACCAACTTCACCGGCAACGCCGTCGCGACCCTGCTCATCGGCACCTGGACGAAGCAGGTCGACCACCAGCGCGTGCGTGCGGTGCTCAGCGGATCGTTGCCGTTCGACGAGGCGACGCTCGACGGCGTCGGGCACGGCGGGGCCGGGCACGGCGGCGGCACGGAGCAGGATGCGACGGAGGCCGCGGTCGGCACGGCAGAGCTCGGCGACGCGGCGGTTGCGGAGATGGGTGCCAAGGTGCAGCGCGCGCAGCAGCGCTCGTCCGTGTCCTGACGCGGCGGTGAATTCCGGGGAGGCGGGCCGGTGCCCGCCTCCCCTGTCGTGCGCGTCGTCGGCCACGGCGCGGCGGAGGTGCGCGAGCGATCCGCGGCTAGCATGGCCACGATGAACGCCGCCGCCCCTCACTCCGTGCCCAGGATCGCCGAACGGCTGTCCCGGATGATCCAGCTCCCCACGGTCTCCGCCGAGCTGGGCGCGCGCGGGCCCGCGCCGTTCGAGGATTTCGCCGCCCTGATCGCCGAGCTGTACCCGCGGGTGCATGCCGAGCTGACGCTCGAGCGGCACACGGAGTTCGGGCTGCTGTTCCACTGGGCCGGGCGCCGCGCGGCGGCCGACGGACCTCTCGTGCTCATGGCGCACTACGACGTCGTCCCGGTGGACGAGAGCGACGCCTGGACGCATCCGCCGTTCGCCGGCGTGATCGAGGACGGATCCGTGTACGGGCGCGGCGCGCTCGACGACAAGGGCCCCCTGATCGTGATCCTCGAGGCGGCGGAGAACCTGCTCGCGGAGGGCTTCGTGCCGGCGCGCGACGTCTATCTTTCCTTCGGCGGGAACGAGGAGACCTTCGGCGCCGCCGCCATCGCGATCGCCTCCTCCCTCAAGGCACGCGGGATCGTGCCGTGGCTCGTGCTCGACGAGGGCGGCGCCGTCGTCGAGGCTCCGCTGCCGTTCGTGCCCGGCCGCGCCGCGATGATCGGCGTGGGTGAGAAGGGCGTGCTCACCCTTCGGCTGACGGCACGCGGCGACGGCGGGCACGCCTCCGCCCCACCCTCGCTCACGGCGGTGCGCCGGATCGCCCGCGCGGTCGACCGGCTCGGTCCTGGCACGTTCCGTCCGCGCACGCCGCGCGCGATCTCCCGCATGCTCGGGCAGCTCGCCGGCGGCGCGTCGGGTCCTTCCCGGCTCCCGCTGCGTGCGCTCGGCGCGCTCCCGCCGGTCACCGCGCGCGTGTTCGCGGCGCTCGGCGGGGAGGCTGCGGCGCTCGTGCGCACCACCGTCGCCGCCACGATGCAGTCCGGCGGCACGGCGGCGAACGTGCTGCCGTCCGAGGCGTCGGCGACCGTGAATCTGCGGATCGCCCTCGGCGAGACCGTGCAGACGGCCACGGCACGGGTGCGCCGGCGCATCGCGGATCCGAAGGTCTCGATCGAGGTGCTGGAGGGCAGCGATCCGTCGCCCGAATCGCCGACCGACAACGCGCCGTTCGGGTTGCTCGCCGACGCGCTCGCGGTCTCGCATCCGGGGATCCCGGCCGTCCCCTACGTGATGATGGCCGCCACGGACTCGCGGCACTTCCACCGGTTCTCGCCGGCCGTGTACCGCTTCGCGCCGCTGGAGATGTCGAACGCGCAGCGCGCCGCGATCCACGGCGTGGATGAGAGTGTCGAGATCGCCGCTCTGGAACGCGGGGAGAGGTTCCACCGCGCTCTCCTCGAACGGCTACAGTGAGCTGACCCGGCTGCGGTCGCTGAGCCTGTCGAAGCGCCCGGATGAAGAAACAAGGAGTCGCGATGACGCGCACCGCCACCCTCGGCGCCCTGGTGACGGTCGTCGGATTCCTCGCGTTCGTCGAGTTCACCAGCGGCGTGCTGCAGGGCTACTACACGCCGATGCTGACCGACATCGCACGGCACCTGGGCATCCACGACGCCGATGTGAACTGGTTCGAGGGCGCGCAGCTCATGCTCTCGGCCCTGGTCGTGCCCGCGTTCGCCAAGCTCGGCGACATGATCGGCCGCAAGCGCATGCTGCTGATCTCGACGGCGATCACCGCGGTCGCCGCGTTCGTGCTGCCGTTCACGACGACATTCGGCGTGTACCTCGTGGCCTGGGCGCTCATGGGCTTCTACGTTGTCTGGCTGCCGCTCGAGATCGCGCTGATCTGGTCGCGGGCCCGGCGCATGGAGGGCAGTTCCGCGATCACCGCGAAGGCCGCGGGCATCCTCGTCGCGGCGCTCGAGGGCGGGGCGATCCTGGGCGCGCTCGCCGGCGGTGCCCTCGTCGACGTGCTCCCGCTGACGGTGGTGCTGTGCGTGCCCGCCTTCCTCGTCGTCGTGTGCTTCTTCGTGATCCTGTTCGGGGTGAAGGAGTCGCCCGAGAAGACCGGCGGGGTCTTCGACACGACCGGCCTCGTGCTGATCTCGCTCTCGCTCATCGGGCTGACCGGCGGGCTGAGCCTGCTCCGGCTCCCGGGCGGTGTCGCGAACCCGCTGTCCTGGGCCGTGATCGTCATCGGACTCGTGCTCGTCGTGCCGTTCGTCTTCTGGGAGCTGCGCCACCAGGATCCGCTCATCGACGTGCGGATGTTCCGCAGCCCCGCGCTCGGGCCCGTCTTCCTCACCGCGGGCCTGTTCGGTGTGAGCGTGCTCGGGGCGCAGGCGCCGCTGTCGACGTTCGCGCGCACGGATCCGCAGGTCTACGGCTACGGGCTGGGCACGACCGGGTTCCAGACGTCGCTCATCATCGGGCTGTACCTGATCGCGATGATCGCGGGGGCGTTGCTGTTCCCGGTCGCGGCGCGCCTCGTCACGCCGCGCATCACGCTCATCGGCGCCTCACTGCTGGTGGCCGTCGGGTTCCTGCTGTTCCTGCCGTTCCACGGCGCCTATCTCCAGCTGATCACGAACATGATGATCGCGGGCATCGGTTCCGGCGCGCTCGTCGCCGCGCTCCCGGCGGCCGCGGCCTCGGCGGCGCCGTCGACGCAGACCGGCGTCGCGACCGGCCTCACCAACTCGGTGAAGACGGTCGGCGGCGCGATCGCGTCATGCGTGTTCGGGATCGCCCTCATGCACGCGGTGGCCGGCGGAACCGGCGCGGACACCGGCACCGCCGGATCCTTCAGCGGATACGTGACCGTGTGGATCGTCTGCGGCGTCACCGCGCTCGCCGCGGCCGTGCTGCTGCTGTTCGTGCCGAAGCAGGCATTCACCGACCGGGCCGGCGAGCCCGCCGCCGGCTGACGCGCACCGCTCCTCGTCAGCGCTGCCCGCGGGACAGCTTCGACGGCCACCACACGGCACGGCCGATGTCATGCACCAGTGCAGGGACGAGCAGCGAACGCACGACGAACGTGTCCAGCAGCACCCCGAATGCCACGATGAAGGCGAGCTGGGCGAGGAAGAGGATCGGGATCACCGCGAGCGCGGCGAACGTGCTCGCCAACACGAGCCCGGCCGAAGTGATCACTCCGCCGGTGATCGCGAGCCCTCGTCGCACGCCTTCCCGGGTGCCGTGGACCTGGGACTCCTCGCGCACCCGGGTCATCAGGAAGATGTTGTAGTCGATCCCGAGTGCGACGAGGAAGACGAAGCCGAACAACGGCACCGCCGGATCCGCGCCGGGGAAGTGGAACACGCCGTTGAACACCACGGCGGAGACGCCCATCGCCGCCCCGAAAGACAGCACGGTGGTGAGGATCAGCAGCACCGGCGCGAGGATCGCCCGCAGGAGCAGCATGAGGATCAGCATGATCACGACGAGGATCACCGGGATGATCAGGGCCCGATCGTGCAGCGAGGCGTCATTCGTGTCGATCGCGGTCGCGGTGACGCCGCCGACGAGAGCACCCGTCCTGTGCAGCTCGGCGCGGAGCCGTCGGACGGTGTCTTCCGCGGCGGGCGAATCCGCGGTGGCCACGAGCGTGCCCTGCAGCAGCACGTCGCCGTCCACGACGGTGGGCTCGGGCACTGCCGTTCCCGGCGGACCCACCGCCGTGATGCCGTCCGCGGTCACGGTCGCGGTGCCGCTGGGGGAGTCCTTCGCCGTGACCGTGACACCGTCGATGCCGTGATCGGCGAGCAACACGTCCGCCGCATCGCGCAACGAGTCCTTCGCGACGACGACCTGGACGGGGCTGCCGGATCCGCCGGGGAAGTGCTCGCTCAGCGCCTTCTGGCCGTCTCGCGCTGCGGAGGTGCCGAGCACGAGATCGGACTGGGGCACGCCGGAGGCGTCCAGCTGCAGCACGCCCGCCGTCCCGATCGCGAGGACGATCGTGGTCGCGATCCAGATCACGCGCGAGCGACGACGGATGAGCCCGGCCAGGCGAGCCCACACGCCGCTGGTCGGCATGCGAGTGGTTCCGGGCACGGCCTCGGGGTCGAAGACGGGCCGGCGCGGCCAGAACGCCGCACGCCCGAACGCCATCAGCAGCGCGGGGAGCAGCGTGAGGGCGGAGAGCATCGCGAACGCGATCCCGATCGCGGCCACCGGGCCGAGCGCGCTGTTCGACTTCAGGTCGCTGAGCAGCAGGCAGAGCAGGCCGGCGATGACCGTGCCGCCCGAGGCGAGGATCGGCTCGACGGAGCCCTTCCACGCGGCCAGCACGGCGGCACTGCGGTCGTGTTCGCTGCGCAGGGCCTCTCGGAACCGGGAGACGAACAGGAGCGCGTAGTCGGTGGCGGCGCCGATCACGAGGATGAACAGGATCCCCTGGGTCTGGCCGCTGAGCAGCAGCACACCCCATTTCGCCAGCCACCACACGAGAAGAAGGGCCGTGCAGAGCGCGAACAGGCTGGTCGCGAGCACGACGATCGGCAGCAGCAGTGATCGGTAGACCAGCACCAGGATGATGAGCACCGCCGCCAGTGTCACCCCGAGCAGGATGCCGTCGATGCCGGCGAAGCCTGCGACGAGGTCGGCGCTGAAGCCGGCGGGCCCGGTCACGAACACTTTCA
This sequence comes from Microbacterium panaciterrae, assembly GCF_039541635.1. NCBI lineage: Bacteria > Bacillati > Actinomycetota > Actinomycetes > Micrococcales > Microbacteriaceae > Microbacterium > Microbacterium panaciterrae. The sequence goes on along the minus strand of NZ_BAABGP010000003.1, from coordinate 484,614 downwards.
CGCCGTTCGGGGCGTTCGCCTGCAGATCGGCACGGATCTCGCTGACCACACCGGCGATGTCTGCGCTGGTTCGAATCGGGATGAACGCCTGGATCGCCTTACCGTCCTCCGACACGAGCGCGGGGGAGACGTCGTCGCCGACACCGGCGATGTCGGCCGTGCTCTTCACCGCGTTCGACAGTGCGGTGCGCTCGGAGTCTGTGAGTTTCACGGTCGAGGTGGCGACGATGATCGCCGGGATCTCGTCCGAGCCGGCGAACCGGGTCTGCAGCTCCTGAACCCGGGTGGCGTCGGCGGACGAGGGAAGGTAGGCGGTGCGGTCGTTGGAGGAGACCTCGTCGACCTTCCCGAAGAGCGGACCGCCGAGGGAGGCCGCGACGAGCCAGCCCAGGATGATCAGTGCGGGCAGGGCGATCCGCAGGAGGCGGGCGGCGCGGCGCGGGCGGCGCGGGCGTGCGGTGTGCGGCGAGGCGGTCATGGGGATCCTTCCGTCTTCGGCAGGATAGTCCGGATTAGCTAGCTTGGCAAGTAATCATCTTAGCTTGAAAAATAGCCAGGTGTAGTGTGGCGGAATGGTGGATGGGCGTGAGGAGGCGGACGAGCCGGTCGCCGTGATCCGGGTCGGCGCCACGACGCGAGACGGCGTGGAGGCGAGCGCGGTCTACGACATCGAGGCGAGTGACCCCACGGGCATGCTCCTCGACCGAGGCGACGTCGACGAGAACGGGATCCGTCAGATCACCGAGGTGATGACGGCGCTCGGTGAGCTGCGCGATGCCGAGCAGCGCCTCGCCGAGGCGTCCCGTCGGTACATGAGGCTCAACGAAACCGACATGCGGGCGCTGCACTACCTCATCGTGTGCGCGAACAGGGGCGCAGTGGCGACGCCGGGCGGGATCGCCCAGCATCTGGGCATCTCGACGGCGTCGACCACCAAGCTGCTCGACCGGCTGGAGAGCGCAGGGCACGTCGTCCGCGCCGCGCACCCCTCCGACCGGCGCGCGCTCGCGATCTCGATCACGCCGGAGACGCAGCGCGCGGCGATGGAGACGGTCGGGCGCCAGCAGGCGCGTCGGTTCCATTCCGCGGCGCGCCTGACGGAGGCCGAGCGCGACGTCGTCATCCGGTTCCTGCGCGACATGTCCCAGGAACTGGGCCTCGACGGCGTCGATTGGGCGGGAGGGATCCACGGCGAGCGCTGAGCCCGGGACGGGCCCGGGCCCAGCGCTGGAACAGCGTCAGGCCTGGCTCTGCCCGGCCGAGAACATCCAGTCGATGCCGAACCGGTCGGTGAGCATGCCGAACAGGTCGCCCCACGGCGCCGGGCCGAACTCCTGTGTGACCGTCGCTCCGTCGGTGAGCTTCTCCCACGCCGCACGGATCTCGGCCTCATCAGTGCCGCCCAGCGACACCGAGACGCCCTGCGGCGCCTTGTACTCGTAGTGCGCAGGGGTGTCGGATGCCATCAGCACCAGATCGCCGGGAGCGGTCAGCATCGCGTGCATGACGAGCGACTGCTCGGCCTCGTCCTGCACCGCGCCGGGCATGTCGCCGAATGTGGTCACCTGGAGGTCGCCGCCGAGCGCCTTCTGATAGAACTCCATCGCCTCGCGGGCATTGTCGCGAAAGGAGATGTAGGGATTGAGTGTGGTCATGAGGGTCCTCCGGTCAGAACTCGGATGTGCCGCGCGGGATGTGCGCAGGAACAGTCTGAGCCCGGCCTCCGACATCGGCAACGGCGTGTCGCGGATCAGCGCGCAGTGGCGTCGCGTGGCGGGTTGTGCATGAACTCGAGCCGGATGCCGTTGTCGTCCTCGACGAACGAGGCGTAGTAGCGATCGGAGAAGCGCGGGAACACCTTCGGATCCCGCACCGATGTCCACCCCGCGTCGAGCGCGATCCGGTGCAGCCGCTCCACCTCGGCGCGCGAGTCGACGGCGAAGGCGAGGTGCTGCCAGCCGATCCGGCCATACTCGTGCGGTGCAGTGCCCGAGGTGGGGGCGCGGTACAGGATCAGCTCGGTGTCGCCCTCGCGCCACCAGGCGATGCCGCCCTCCGTCTCGCCGTCCTCGGGGGTGCAGCCGAGGGCCGTGAGGATCGGGTTCCACTGAGTGAACGCGCGGTCGAGGTCGGCCACGGTGAGGCCGAGGTGGTCGATGAGGGGCATGCGGCCAGTCTGCCGGACCGCGAGCCCTGATACCGGCGGTTCGACGGCGGCGGACGAGGGTGCGCTACTTGTCTGCGGCCTCGCCGCGCTTCCAATACCCCTTCACGATCGCTCGTGAGGAGTCGACGTCCCAGCGTTCGAGCAGCGCGCGGCCGGGTTTCACGATCGACTGCTCGGCTGCGACGAACACGAACGGATCGGCGCCGAGGCGATCCGCGGCGCCGAGACCGTCCAGGAACGCCGTCAGCGCGGAACCCGCCGGCGCATCGCCGCGGTGGATCCACTCGACGGCCACCGGAGCGTCGATCGGAAGCTCGTGATCGGCGCCGCGCACCTCGATCGCGATGCGTGCGGCGGCGCCAGCCGGGATCCGCGCGGCGAAGCGGCGGATCGCCGGGATCGCGGTTTCGTCGCCGGCCAGCATCCACCCGGTCGGCTCGCCCTCGGGCACGAGGGATCCGCGCGGGCCGCCGACCCCGATGATCGAGCCGAGTGGAGCTTCGGCGGACCAGGGGGCGCCGACCCCTTCGGCGCCGTGCACCGCGAACTCGACGTCGAGCCAGTCCGCACCCCAGGCGAGCGGCGTGTACTCGCGGCTCGGCGAGGCGCGGATCTCCTCGACCGAGTCGGCTGGGCCATCGACGAAGAACAACCGCATGTGGTCGTCCGCGCCGAGGGAATCGAAGCCCTCGAGGTCGGATCCGACCAGGCGCACCCGCACGTAGTCGGGAGCGATCCACTCGCGGGAGGCGAGGGAGAGTCTGCGGAAGCGCGGCTCGAGGGGGTGGCGTTCGAGAGTGAAGCGGGAGGGCGCAGACGTCATGAGGCGAGGCTACCGTGACTCGACGACCCCGCCGTCGTGTCAGCGATCTCGGTGGTCCTCGGGGGCGAGGCGCGGGCCGCGACGCGGTTCAGCGGCGCCGCTGAGGCGGATCAGCCGGACGACGCGCTGCCGATGTCCTGCCCACGGTGCGAGCAGGGCGAGCATGCCGGCGTCGTCGGTGCGGTGCCCGGTGAGGGCGAAGCCGACCTCGTGAGCCAGGTGGTAGTCGCCGACGCTCACCGCGTCGGGGTCGCCGAGGGCGCGGATCCGGGTCTCGGCCGAGGTCCAGAGTCCGACGCCGGGCAGGCTGGTGAGCGCGGCATCGCGGGCGTCGCCGCCGGAGGCCGCGTGCACGGCGCGCGTGATGCTCGGTGCGCGTTCGGCGGCGCGGACCACGGTGCGCGACTGCGGCGGCTGCACACCGGCGCGATGCCACGCCCAGGACGGGATGCGGCGCCAGGTCTCGGCCGCGGGCGCGGCGGACAGCGGTCGCGGCACGGGGCCGGGCGCCGGGTCGCCGAAACGGGACACGAGCATGCGCCAGGCGCCGAACGCCTGCAGTCCCGTCACCTTCTGCTCGATGATCGCGCCCGCGAGCGCCTCGAATACGGCGTCGGTACGGGTGAGGCGCACCCCGGGGTGGCGGTGGGCGGTGGCGGCGAGCAGAGGTTGGGCGGAGGGGTCGAAGCCCTCCGCATCGTCGTCCGCGCCGCACAATCGCGGGACGTGCGCGAGCGCCTCGCCGGCTCCGGGACCCCAGGCCGTGGCGCGGACCTCGCCCGATGCGGGGCGGAGTGCGAGCGTCGCGATCCCGGCATCCGTGCGCATCGCGCGCCAGATCACGGATCCCTCGATCGCCATCGTCGGATCCCGTCGACCGCGTTGCAGGATCCCGACGGTGCCGAGCAGGTCCAGCGGACGCGACGGTCGGTAGACGCTCTCGAGCGCGGCCGACGCGCGAGGCGTCGGATCCGCGTCGAGAGTCATGGGAACACCCTAGATCGAGGTGCCGACGTCAGTGCCGACCGTGAGCCTTCGTCGTGAATCCAGGCGAGTGCACGGGATGGCGTCGAATGCACGGGAAATCCGCGTCGAGAAGCCGTGCACCGGACAGGATCCGGTGCACTCGCGTTGACGTATCCCCGCAGGAACCGACTGGGCGACGCGGAACTCGGGGACCTCAGAACCGGTCGGGGGAGGGGGAGCCCACGCCGTAGCGGATCACGACGTCGGCGTGGCGGTCGAAGCGGTAGCCGACGCCGCGGACCGTGCGGACGATGTCCTCGTAGCGGCCCAGCTTGGCGCGCAGCCGGCGCACGTGCACGTCGATCGTGCGCTCGCCGGGAGCCTCCTCATCGGAGGTCTGCCACAGGGCCGAGACCAGCTCGCTGCGCTCGATCGTGGCCCCCTCGCGGAGCACGAGGTATTGCAGCAGCTCGAACTCCTTGTAGGTGAAGGCGGCCGACTCGCTGTCGATCAGCACGCGCTTGCGGGAGATGTCGACGACGACACCGCCGCCGTCTGCGGGCTCGCGCTCCTCGGCCTCGGCCTTGGAACGGGCGATCGCACCGGGCTCGTGCAGCGCGAGGCGCACGACGTCGAGGTCGCGGCCTCCGGTGCCGTGCGGGGCGAGGGCCACCGTGGCGTGCGTCTCGGCGTCGGGGGCCAGCTCGGCGAGCGTGCGGCGCAGGGCGTCGACCAGCAGCGGCAGGCTCACCCCGTTCGTGGCCGCCTTGAGCTCGTCGATGCCGACGTAGAGCGCGAAACCGCGGGGCGAGCGGGCGGGCGGAGCGTCGACGGCCGGGACGGGAGTGTCGATCTGCGTGCGCGGAACGGCGTGCAGGCGGGGGGCGGCGGTGACAGGACGCTCGAGGAGGGCGGTGTTCGACATGATGATGGGTCCTTGGAAGGAAGGAGTCGGTCGAGGACTCGGAAGGTGTTGCGAAGTGACCGGCGAGCCGGAGAGGCAGGCACGCGGGTGGGTGCCCGGAGACTCAGCCCGCGAAGATCACGACGAGCGAGTCAGACAGAGTGTTGTGGCTTCAGCGACACATTCGGCAACACATGCCAACGCGACCGGGCATCATCATCCCGGTAGTCCCGTTCGCCTCCTGGGCGGACAAGGTGCTTGCGTTGGTGGTCATGGGGCTGATTATTACCGACGGTGACCAGAAATGTCAAAACGAGTCCGTGTCGGTCGGGGCGGGCGTACGGTGGCGGGGTGGCGATCCTGACCTCCTCCGACCGGTTCGAATTCACGCGCGAGGACGATGCCTCGCGCTACACGCTCATGCACGACGGCGCGCTGGTGAGCGTGCTCGACTACCGCGATGATGGGCGCACCGTCGCGATGACCAGGGCGTTCACGATCCCGGATTTCCGTGGATCCGGGTATGCGGGCGTGCTCGTGGAGCGAGCGGTGGCCGACATCGCCGAGCGGGGGGATCGCCGGATCGACGCGGTCTGCTGGTACGTCGCTGACTGGTTCGACGCGCACCCCGAGCGGGCCGCACTGCTGCGCCCGCGCTGAGCGTGGAAAATGTCGGAGTGTTACGAGAGGCATCCCGTTCTCGCGGCACGCCTCGACAGGAATGTCGGACCCCGTCCGTAGCGTGGAGGGCATGAAGATCCTGCACACCTCCGACTGGCATATCGGGCGCGCCTTCCACGGGCATTCCACGCTCGACGCGCTGACCGACGTGCTCGGCGCGCTCGTCGCGCAGGTGCAGGAGCACGACGTCGATGTGGTGGTCGTCGCCGGCGATGTGTTCGACTCGGCGACGCCCGCGGCCTCCGCGTACACGTTGCTCACCGACACCCTCGTCGCGCTGCACGGCACCGGCGCGCAGGTGATCGTGACCAGCGGCAACCACGACTCGGCGGCCCGGCTCGGCTTCCAGGCTCGGCTCCTGCGTGAGGGGATCCACGTCGTGACCGACCCGCGCACTGTCGGCGAACCGATCACGATCGACGACGCCCACGGGCCGGTCCGATTCTTCGGGATCCCGTATCTCGAGCCGGCGATCGTCCGCCAGCACGCCGTCTTCCAGGAGGCTGCGGAGGGTGAGGAGGCGCGCCCGCTGCGCACCCAGGCGCAGACCCTCGCGCGGGCGATGCGGCTCGTGCGCGCGGGTCTCGCAGAGCACCCCGGGCGCTCGGTCGTGATCGCGCATTGCTTCGCGGCGGGCGTCGATGCGACCGCGGGGCTGGAGCGCGAGATCCGTCAGGGCGGGATCGACATGGTCCCCGTCTCGGTGTTCGACGGCGTCGACTACGTCGCGCTCGGGCACATCCATGGGCGGCAGGTGCTCACCGAGCGTGTCCGGTACGCCGGGGCGCCCCTGCACTACAGCTTCGGCGAACAGTACAAGCCGCGTGGATCCTGGCTGATCGACCTCGCCGCAGACGGTGCCGTCGCGGCCGAGTGGCTGCCGCTGCCGGTGCCGCGCCCGCTGGTGACGCTGACCGGTTCCTTCGACGAGATCCTCTCGCCGGACAATGTCGCCGCGCACGCCGACGACTGGGTCTGCGCGGTCTACACCGACGACCTGCCGCAGACCGAGCCGATGCGGCGGCTGCGCGAGAAGTATCCGTTCTGCGCCCTTGTGCAGCACGAGCCGGTGCTGGTCGCCGTCGATGCCGAGCGCTCGTACGCGCAGCGCCTGCGCGCCGCGGCGACCGATGAGGAGCGGATCGACGCGTTCCTGGGCCACGTCCGCAACGGCGTCGCTGCGACCGCCGACGAGCAGGAGCTGATCCGCTCGGTGCTCGACGACCGGGTGCGCGCCGAGGCGCTCGTCTAGTGCGGCTGCACCGCCTCGAGATCGAGGGATTCGGGCCGTTCCTGCGACGGCAGACCGTCGACTTCGACGCGTTCGCGGACGACGGCGTCTTCCTCATCGGCGGACGCACCGGGGCGGGCAAGTCGAGCATCCTCGACGCGGTCTGCTTCGGGCTGTACGGAAGTGTGCCCCGTTACGAGAAGGGCGAGAAGCGGCTGCGCAGCGACCACTGCGAGCCCGGCGACATCACCGAAGTCGTCGTCGACTTCAGCACGGTCGCCGGGCGGTTCCGGGTGACGCGCTCCCCGGACTACGAACGGCCGGCCAGACGCGGCGGCGGGCTGACGAAGCAGGCCTCGGCGGTCGCGCTCGATGAGCTCGTCGACGGGGAATGGATCGGGCGGGCCGCCCGTGAGGTCGATGTCGGGAACGAGCTCGACGGGATCCTGCAGCTGAACATGCAGCAGTTCCTGCAGGTGATCCTGCTCGCTCAGGGCAGGTTCGCGAAGTTCCTGCTCGCGGACAGCAAGGAGCGTCAGCAGCTGCTGCGCAAGCTGTTCGGCACCGGCCGTTTCGAGGACTACCAGGCCCGCTTCGACGAACGTCGCCGTGCCTCGGAGCAGGCGCTCGACGCGGGCCAGGCCACGGTGCGCGCCCGGATCGAGACGGCGGAGCAGCTCGTCGTCGAGCACGGCCTGGAAGCGACCATCGCGGGAGAGGCGCCGGGTGCGGCCGCGTTCGCGCCGGGTGCGGACGCTCCCGCGGTTGAGCCTGCCCGACCGGAGTCGATCGGCGACCGGCTGCATGCACTCGAGCGGGCGAAGGCCCGCGCCGGTTACCGGGCCGAGCGCCGCTCCGAGGAGAGCGCCGCCGCCGAAGGCGCGCACCGCGCGGCGAGCGCCGCGCTGGTGTCCGCGCGCGAGCAGCGCCAGGCGCAGACCGAGCGGGACCGCGCCAGGGCCGCGCTGGCGGCGCTCGACGCGGAGGAGGAGCGGATCGCCGAGGACCGCCGCACGCTCGATGGCGCCCGGGCGGCGGAGGCGATCCGACACGTCCTGATCGCGGCAGAGCGGGCTGCAGTGGCGGCTGCGTCGGCGGACCAGGCGGCCGCCGGGGCCGCGGAGGAGTGGCGCACGATCGTGGAGGAGGATCCGGCGGCGCCGGACGGATCCGTGTCAGAACCGCTGCGGGACTGGGCCGCTGCCCGCACACGGGAGAGCGGCGCCTGGGAGCAGGCCGCGGCGCACGAAGCGCGGATCGCCGAGCACGAGGCCGAGGTCGTGGCGGCAGAGGGCGCCGTCGCCTCCGCTGAGGCGGACGCTGCGACGCTCGTCGCGCAGCGTTCCGCGCTGCCCGACGTGATCGAGCAGCTCACGCGTGAGCGCGACGAGCTGCGCCGTCGTGCCGCTCGGCTTCCGGATCTCGAGACTTCGGTCACCGCGGCGTCGGTGCGGGTGACGGGTGCGCAGGAATCCGTGCGCCTCGAAGCGCAGCGTGTTGCGGCGACGCGCGAGGTCGCCGACCGCGAAAGCGACGCCGCGTCCGCATTCGCCCGCGCCGCCGATCTGCGCCGCCGCCGGGACGCGGGCATGGCGGGCGAGCTCGCCGAGGCGTTGGAAGCGGGCGAGCCGTGCGGCGTGTGCGGGTCGACCGAGCATCCGGCCCCGGCCGCGCATGCGGATCCTGTCTCGGTGGACGACGTCGCGCGCGCGACCGAGGACCGCGAACGCGCTGCGGAGCAGGTGCGGGTGGCCACGGCGGCGCTGTCCACGCTCGAGGCGGAGGCGGCGGCGGCCACCGCGCGGGCGGACGGGCGCACGCTCGAGGACGCGCAGGCGGAGCTCGCCGCCGTGTCCGCGGAGCGCGCGGACGCCGCGGATGCAGGCGCGGCGGCTCTCGACGCGGAGCGGCGCCGGGCAGAGGCGCAGGCCGAGGATGCGGTGCTCGAGACCGCACTCGACGCCGTGGCACTGCGTCGCGCCGAGGGCGCCCAGGCCCTTGCGCTCGCCCGGCACACGCTCGAGACCGCGCGCGCCGAGGTGGTCGCGGCCCGCGGCGATTTCGCCACGGTCGCCCAGCGGCTGCAGCACGCGGCACTGCGGATCGCCGCCGCGCACGCGCTCGCCACGGCGATCGACGACCGCGCCGCGAAACGGGAGACCGCGGCCCTGGCGCTCGACGAGCAGACCGCGGCGCTGGCCGACTCGCCGTTCGAGGATCCGGCATCGGCCTCAGCCGCCCTGCGCACCCCTGCCGCGCAGTCCGCGTTCGACGAGCGCCTCACCGCGCACGCCGCCGAGCGCCGCAAGGAGCGCGCGATCCTGCTCGATCTCGAACTGCGCACGCTCCCCGACGAGGTCATCGACCTCACTCCTCTCGAGGCCGGCGAGGCGGAAGCCCGGACCTCTTGGACGACCGCGGTCGACGCCGCGAGCCGCGCCGGCACGGCCGCCGGCCAGCTCGGATCGCTCCTCGTCTCCGCGACGGCCGCGCACGAGCAGAGCTCCGCGGCCGCCGAGGAGCACGAGATCCTGCGCAGCCTCGCCGACACGCTCGCCGGCCGCGGGGCGAACACGTACCGGATGAACCTGGAGACCTTCGTGCTCGCCGCGGAGCTGGAGCAGATCGTCGATGCCGCGAACCTGCGCCTGGCCGACATGTCGGCGGGCCGCTATGCGCTCCGGCACAGCGACGCCCGGGCCGCTCGCGGCGCCGCGAGCGGCCTCGGGATCGTCGTGTTCGATGCGTTCACCGGCCACACGAGACCCGCGCAGTCGCTGTCCGGCGGTGAGACGTTCCTGAGCTCTCTCGCACTCGCGCTGGGGCTCGCCGAGGTCGTCACCGCGCGTGCGGGCGGGATCCGGCTCGACACGCTGTTCATCGACGAGGGCTTCGGCTCCCTCGACGCGGAGACGCTCGAGGTCGCCCTGCGCACCCTCGACGAGCTGCGGGCGGGCGGCCGCACGGTTGGCGTGATCAGCCATGTCGAAGCGATGCAGGAGCAGATCCCCGCACAGCTCACGGTGCGCACGACCCCCGACGGGCCGAGCGTGATCGAGAGCTGAGGCCCCGCTCTCGACGGGCAGAGCCCCCGGGTCGGCTCGGGTCAGAGCAGTTCGTACACCGTGGCGTTGGCCATGCCGCCGCCCTCGCACATCGTCTGCAGCCCGTACCGGATCCCGTTCTGCCGCAGGTGGTGCAGCAGGGTCACGGTCAGGCGCGCGCCGGATCCGCCCAGCGGGTGACCCAGCGCGATCGCGCCGCCACGCGGGTTGACGAGCGCCGGATCCGCCCCGGTCTCGGCGAGCCAGGCGAGCACGACCGGTGCGAACGCCTCGTTCACCTCGAACGCGCCGACGTCGGCGATGCCCAGGCCGGCGCGTGCCAGCACCTTCGCGGTCGCCGGGATCGGTCCGGTGAGCATGAGGATCGGATCCGAGCCCACCACCGCGACGCTGTGGACGCGCGCGATCGGGGTGAGGCCCAGCTCGGCGGCACGGGCGCTCGTCATCATGAGCACGGCGGCGGCGCCGTCCGAGATCTGCGAGGCGTTGCCGGCGGTGACGACCCCGCCCTCGAGGAACGGCGTCGGCAGGGTGGCGAGACGCTCGACGGTGGAATCGGGACGGATCCCCTGATCCGCGGTGACGACACCGGCCGCGGTCGGGACCGGGACGATCTCCTCGGCGAACAGACCCGCGGCGGTCGCTGCAGCCGCCCGTTCGTGCGATCGCACGGAGAATTCGTCGAGCTCGGTGCGGGTGAGCTCCCACTTCTGCGCGATCAGCTCGGCGCCGACGCCCTGATTGCCGAGGTCGGGGAAGCGCTCGTGCATGAGCGGACCGTAGGGATCCTTCCCCGCGACGCTGGAGAACATCGGCACCCGCGACATGACCTCGACCCCGCCCGCGACGACGACGTCCGCGAACCCCGCGATGATCGCGGCGGCCGCGGACTGGATCGCCTGCTGCGAGGATCCGCACTGCCGGTCGATCGTCATGCCGGGCACGGCCTCCGGCAGGCCGGAGGCGAGGGCGGCGTTGCGGCCGACGTTGAAGGACTGCTCGCCGACCTGTGACACGCACCCCCACATCACGTCGTCGACGAGCGCGGGATCGATCCCCGTGTCCGCGAGCACCGCGCGGATCGGGTGGGTGGAGAAGTCGACCGGGTGGATGCCGCTGAACACTCCGCGCTCGGGCTTGCCGATGCCGACCGCCGTGCGCCGGGCTGCGACGATGACCGCGTCCCTGTTGCTGCTCATACGGCCATTGTCTCTCGCTTCACGGAGCCCGGATCCGTCACAGCCCGAGGCTGCGGGCGATCAGCATGAGCTGCACCTCGGTGGTGCCCTCGCCGACCTCGAGGATCTTCGAGTCGCGGTAGTGCCGCGCGACTCGGTACTCGTTCATGAAGCCGTTTCCTCCGAAGACCTGCGTCGCGTCGCGGGCGTTGTCCATCGCCGCATCGCTCGCGGTGAGCTTCGCGATCGCGGCCTCCTGCTTGAACGGCTTGCCAGCCAGCATCAGCGCCGCCGCGTGGTAGTACGCCCGCCGGGCGACCTGCGCGCGTGCCTCCATCCGGGCGATCTTGAACGCGATCGCCTGGTGCCCGCCGATGTGCGTGCCGAACGCCTGGCGCTCCTTGGCGTAGCGCACAGCCTCGTCCACGCAGCCCTGGGCGGCGCCGACCGCGAGCGCCGCGATCGCGATGCGGCCCTCGTCCAGGATCCGCAGGAAGTTGGCGTAGCCGCGCCCGCGCTCGCCGAGCAGGTTCTCCGCGGGCACGCGAACGTCGGCGAACGACAGCCCGTGCGTGTCGGAGGAGTTCCAGCCGACCTTGTCATAGGGCGGCGCCACCTCGAACCCGGCGGTGCCGGACGGGACGATGATCGTGGAGATCTCCTTGCCGCGCTCGGTCTCCCCGGTGACCGCGGTGACGGTGACAAAGGCCGTGATGTCGGTGCCGGAGTTGGTGATGAACTGCTTCGATCCGTTGATCACCCACTCGCCGGTGCCCGCGTCGCCCGCACTGCCCGCCTCGAGGCGTGCCGTGGTGCGGGTGCGGCCTGCGTCGCTGCCCGCGTCGGGCTCGGTGAGGCCGAATGCGCCCAGCGTCGTGCCTGCCGCGAGCGACGGCAGCCAGCGCTGCTTCTGGTCCTCGGTGCCGAATCGGAAGATCGGCATCGCGCCCAGCGAGACCCCGGCCTCAAGGGTGATCGCGACGCTCTGGTCGACCTTCGCGAGCTCCTCCAGCGCGAGGCAGAGCGCGAAGTAGTCGCCGCCCATCCCGCCGTACTCCTCGGGGAAGGGGAGGCCGAACAGCCCCATCTCGGCCATGCCCGCGACGACCTCGTAGGGGAAGCTGTGCGCGCGATCGTGCTCTGCCGACACGGGGGCGACCACCTGCTCGGCGAAGTCCCGCACGGTCGCCGACAGCTCGCGATACTCGTCGGGGAGTTCTGACGGGATCGATTCGGACATGGATCTGCTCCTCAGTGAACGATCGGTAACTGAAATAAAGGTTAGCGAGCATTCACTCGGCTGTCCAGGATCGCTATCCTGGCCGGATGACCACCGCAAGGGCGCAGGGGAAGGCGCGTACCCGACAGCGCTTCCTCGACGCCGCGGCGCAGCTCTTCGCCGACCGCGGATTCCATGCGGTCTCGATCGGCGAACTCGGCACCGCGGTCGGCGTCAGCGGCCCTGCCCTGTACCGGCACTTCCCGAGCAAGGAGGCGATGCTCGAGGAGATCCTGATCGGCACGAGCGAGTTCCTGCTGCAGGGCGGATCAGAGATCGTCGCCGCGCCGCACGGATCCGATCGCGAGCTGCTGGACGCGCTGATCGACTTCCATCTCACCTTCGCCCTCACGCATCGCGACGTGATCCGGGTGCAGGATCGTGAGCTCGGCACGCTGCCGAAGGCGGCCAACCGCGAGGTCCGCAAGCTGCAGCGCCAGTATCTGACGGTCTGGGCGGAAGTCGTCGGACGGATCCGTCCCGAGGTCACCCCCGCGGATCGTCAGGTGACGATGCACGCCGCGTTCGGGCTGCTGAACTCGACCGCGCACAACACCGAGGTCGCCGCGTCCGCCGATGAGCGCGGGATCCTGACCGAGGCCGCCCGACGCGTGCTCCTCGGCTGAGCCCGGGACGCGAGCTCCTGGGCTGAACCCGATCCGCGAGAAACCACATCTTGCATGAGACACCACGGCAGATGAGGTGTCTCATGCACGAAGTGGTTTCTCACGGACCCAGGGGGCCCGCCGTCAGCGCCGCAGCTGCAGGTCGGCGCAGCTGGTCACGGTGCGCGCGTAGCCGAGGATGAGCTCGCGCGCCCGATCCGGAGCGGCCGAGCGGTTGCCGCTGATGATGTGCAGCTCGTATGCGTCCTCGAGGGCGACGAGATTCTGCGCGAGGTCGACGACGGGCCCGCTCAGCCGGAAGTGCCCCTGCGCGACGCCGAGCTGCAGGGCTGCGAAGTAGAGCGCGACCTGCCTTTCGTACAGGGCCTGCAGAAGCAGCCCCATCGTCGCGTTGCCGCGGCGGTACAGGTCGATGTCATGCATCGCGATCACGAGCGCATCGTTCTCGCTCTCCGGCACGCCGGCGTCGATCATCAGGACCAGCTGATCCCTGGCGTCCTCGACGCCCGCGAGCGCGTTCAAGCGGGTCGTGTAGAACCGATCGCACGCCCACGCGTAGACGTCGTTGATGAGCTGATCGAGGTCGTTGAAGTGATAGTGCACGGTGCCTGTGGCGACCCCGGCCCGCGTGGCGACGTCCTGGATGCGGAGATTCGCGATGCCTCGATCGCGGATCGCGTCGAGCGTCGCGAGGATCAGCTGATCGCGACGGTCCGATGCCTTCTTTGCGCTTGCCATGCCGTCATCATCTCAGGATCCCGCGCCGTCTGGGGCGCGAAACGCGAGACTGCGTCGCGCCAATACTAATTGACTCGACAATCAAGCGCGTGGCAATAATCCGTTGAAAATGCTTGACAGTCCAGATTCATATCGATTTGATTGGCAAGTCAGATATTCGATTCGCGAACGGAAGGCTCAACGATGAGCGACGCACTGCAGGGGGATCTCGGCGAAGCGGCCGAGGCCCGGGGAGCGAAGATGCCGGGGGTGGTGCCCGACGTGGTGAAGTACGAGCAGCAGCTCTCCCGGGGGCTGACGTTCAAAGAGAACATCCTGATCACGCTCTCGGCGGTGACGCCGGCCTCGAGCGTGTTCATCATCGTGCCCGCGGTGATCAACGGCATCGGGGGAGCGTCCGCACTCGCGTTCGCGATCGGAGCCATCATCGGCATCTTCGTCGCGCTCTGCTACGCCGAGCTGTCCAGCGCGTTCCCGATCACCGGCGGCGAGTACGCGTTCGTCGCCCGCACCCTCGGCAAGCCGTGGGGCTTCGGACTCTTCCTGCTGAACCTGGTCAGCGGCGTGCTCATCATCGGCGTGATCGCCTCCGGCGCGGGACAGTATCTCGGCGTGCTCTCGAAGGCGCTCGGCGGCGAGTGGGTCGGCATCGTCGTGATCCTGGTGACGACCGCGATCGCCTGCCTGGGCATCAAGACCAACGCCTGGGTCACCGGCATCTTCCTGGTCCTGGAGATCGGCGCCCTCGTGGTGTTGACCGTCGTCGGTTTCCTGCACGTGAGCCAGCCGATCTCCGTGCTGTGGACGGTGACGACCAGCGGGGCCGGTGGCGCGCTCGTGAGCGCCTCGGCCGGGCTGGTGGTCTCGTACACGGCGACGGCGTTGTTCGCTTTCAACGGCTACGGCGCCGCCGTCTACTACGCGGAGGAGACCAAGAACGCCCGGTCCACGATCGGGCGGGCGATCCTATGGTCCCTCGCGATCGCCGTGGTGGCCGAGCTCGTGCCGCTGATCGCGGTGCTGCTGGGCAGCAAGGATCTCGGCGCCCTGGTCGGGTCGGCGGCGCCGATGACCCAGTTCCTCACCGAGCGGGCGGGGCCTGTGGTCAACACCATCGTGAGCGTCGGGATCGCGATCGCCGTCATCAACGCGGTGCTGGCGATCATCCTGCAGTTCGGCCGCACGCTGTTCTCTTCGGCGCGCGACCGCTCCTGGCCGGACGCGATCAACCGGCCGCTCGGACGGATCCATCCGACGCTGCGCACCCCGGTCGTCGCGACGATCATCGTGGGCGTGATCGCGGCGCTCTGCCTGTGGCTCGTGCCGTTCACGGTGCTGCTCGTCGCGACGAGTGCGGGGATCGTCATCCTGTACGCGCTGGTCGGGCTCGCAGCCCTCATCGGACGGATCAACCGCACGACCGACGCTGCGGAGTACCGGATGCCGCTCTGGCCCGTCGCGCCGATCCTGATGACGCTCGCCACGCTCGCGATCCTCGTGATGAGCCTGGTCACCGACTGGGTGCCGGTCGGCGTCGCGGTCGCGATCTTCGCGCTCGGGCTGATCTACTACGCGGTCTATCTGCGCGGGAAGCCGGATCGCTGGACCCTGCCGAACCCGGCGGACGAAGAGCTCGAAGATGAGAGGGTCGCATGAGCCGCGCGCGGGCGCGGGCGCTGGGCCTGATCGGCGCAGGGACGCCCGGACCGGAGAACGCGATCACCGACGTCCCGGGGATCGAGGTGGGGTACACGACGCTCATCGATCGCCGCGACGCCACCGTCGTGCGCACCGGGGTCACCGCCATCCTGCCGCGCGGACGCGGGGGTGCCGCGGATCCGGTCGCCGCCGGCGTGCACTCCCTGAACGGGAACGGCGAGATGACGGGATCCGTGTGGATCGCGGAGTCCGGCAGCCTCGGCACTCCCGTGCTCATCACCAACACGCACTCGGTCGGCGCGGTGCACGAGGGCGCGATCCGCTGGATGCTCGACGCGGTGCCCGGGGCCAGGGATCAGTGGCTGCTGCCCGTGGTCGCCGAGACCTGGGACGGCCGGCTCAACGACATCAACGGTCTGCACGTGCGTCCGGAGCATGCCGTCGCGGCCCTCGACGGCGCACGATCGGGGCCGGTCGCCGAGGGCGCGGTCGGCGGCGGAACCGGGATGATCTGCTACGGATTCAAGGGCGGATCCGGGACGGCCTCGCGGCGGGTCGCACTGGGCGACGCCGAGTACACCGTCGGGGTGTTCCTGCAGGCGAACTTCGGGGAGATGTCGGAACTGACCGTGCGCGGGGTGCCGGTGGGGGCGACGCTGAAGGCGGAGGCGGCGGCCCGCGTCGGCGCATCCGCTTCCGAGTCCAGCGTCGGTGCGGCGAGTCCGGCACCGGCGCCTCCGCAGGGGGCGGGCAGCGTGATCGTCGTGGTCGCCACGGATGCGCCGCTGCTGCCGGGACAGTGCACGGCGATGGCCCGGCGCGTCTCGCTCGGCCTCGCGCGCACGGGCACCGCGGGATCGCATTTCTCCGGCGACATCTTCCTCGCCTTCTCGACGGCGAATCAGGGCGCGCTGGCCAGCCGGTTCCCCGAGAGCAGGAGCGAGATCGTGCTCGACGAGTTGCGGGCGGTGCCGTGGGGGCGGATGGATCCGCTGTACACCGCCGTGGTCGAGGCGACCGAGGAGGCGGTGCTCAACGTGCTGGTCGCAGGCGAGGACACGGTCGGGCACAAGCAATCCGTCGCCGGTCTGCCGGTCGGGCGCGTGCAGGAGCTGCTCGCCGCACGCACGACCGGGTGAGCGGGATCCCGGGATCGCGCGTTCTCGTGATCCCGGGCGACTCCTGTCAGTGCCCCAGGATCGCCCTGGCCTGGCGGAGCACCGGCTCGTCGACCATGCGGCCCTCGAAGCGGAACACGCCGGGCTGCGTCTCTGCCGCCGCGAGCACGCGCGCGGCCCAGTCCTGCTCGGCCGGTGTCGCGCCATAGCCCTCGCGGATCACG
Organism: Microbacterium panaciterrae; assembly: GCF_039541635.1. Taxonomy (NCBI): domain Bacteria; kingdom Bacillati; phylum Actinomycetota; class Actinomycetes; order Micrococcales; family Microbacteriaceae; genus Microbacterium; species Microbacterium panaciterrae. The sequence goes on along the minus strand of NZ_BAABGP010000003.1, from coordinate 467,955 downwards.
GCGACCTGGCTCGGATGGATGCACGCCGTCGCGTCGAAGCCGCTCGCGGCGGCGTCGCTCACCTCGGCCCTGAGCCCGTCGACGTCGGCGATGTCGAGGTGCACGGAGTCGATCGCGGCCCGGCCCTCGGCCTTCGCTGCCAGCAGCACCCGGGCGCGGGCGTGCCGGGCGACGTCGCGGTAGCGACCGGCGTGCGCCCCGCTCTCGAGCCGGCTGGAGCGGCCCGCCATGCTCGCGATCAGATCCTCGGCCCCCCACATCAGTCCGATCGTGGCCGGGTGCGCGGCGATCTCCTCGGCGCGCACGATGCCGCGCGCCGTCTCGCACAGTGCCAGCACGCGGTGCCCGGCGGCGTGCAGGGCGTCGAGATCCGCGGCGCCCTCCGCCTTCGCCAGCATCACGGTGCGATACGCGGTGCCGGCGAGGGCGGTGAGGTCGAGAGCATGATCGGGCATCCCGGCGGGGTTCACGCGCACGATCACGCGCTCTGGATCCAGCGCCGAGGCGGCGAGGCGCGCGCGGGCGGCGGGCTTGTCGGCGGGGGCGACCGCGTCCTCCAGGTCGAGGATCACGGTGTCGGCGGCGGCCAGGGCCTTCGCGTACCGGTCATCGCGATCCGCCGGGCAGAACAGCAGCGCGGGGCCGCGCAGGACGTCGCTCATCGCGCGTCGCCCTCCGGCCGGCACTGCATGAGCGTCGAGCGGGTCGCGAGCGCCACCACGACGCCGTCCTGGTTGCGACCGGTGTGCGCGAACTGCACGATCCCCTGCCCGGGACGCGACGACGACAGCCTCTTCGACACGATCATCGTCTCGGCGTACAGCGTGTCCCCGATCCGGACGGGGGCGGGGAAGGAGACCTCGGAGAAGCCGAGATTCGCCACGATCGTGCCCATCGTGAGCTGAGCGACTGAGAGCCCCACCAGGGTCGAGAGCGTGAACATGCTGTTCACGAGGCGCTCGCCGAACTCGGTGCCCGCGCTCCACGCCGCATCCAGGTGCAGGGCCTGCGTGTTCATCGTCAGGGTGGTGAACAGCACGTTGTCGGCCTCGGTGACCGTGCGGCCGGGGCGGTGCAGATAGACCGCACCCTCCTCGAACTCCTCGAAATACAGCCCGCGCTGCTCGATCCGCTTCCCCGTCATGACGCCTCCCCATCGATCGCCGCCACGGCCGCGGCGATCGTCGCCAGCGTCTGTCCGCGCGCCACCGTGTCGCCCTGCATGACGTGCAGGCTGACGGTCCCCGCGACACCTGCGCGCAGCACGTGCTCCATCTTCATCGCCTCGACCACGAGCACCGGATCCCCCTCCTCGACCTGCGCGCCGTCCGCGACGTGCACCAGCACGACCGTACCGGGCATCGGCGAGTCCAGGTGCGGCTCGCTGGCTGTGGCGGACGCGCCGCCGTGCACGACCGGCTCGAAGGCCACCTCGAACACCGCACCCGAGTGCGCGATCGCGATCCGGTCGGATCCCGAGTTCAGCGCCGCGACCGTGCGGGCCAGGCCGTCGATCGTGATCGTGCGGACGAGGTCGCCCGGGTGACCGGATCCGATTGCCGCCGGAGATGGATTGTGCGGTTGCCGCACGGATCTGAGAGGCACAATCCATCCCTGACCGGATCCGTCTACCTCTCCCGGCGACACGGATCCGGTCACCGCGACCGTCAGCGCAGCTCCCGATCCCGAGACGAGCACCTCGGCGCGGCGCTCGCCGCAGACCAGCGCATACCGGCGCGGCGCCGCGGGGCCGAGGCGCCAGCCGTCCCGGCGCGACCACGGGCCGCCGGCCCCGACGGTGCCGGTCGCCCCGGCGGCGGCGTCCAGCAGCAGCGCCGCCTCGGCGAACACCCGCGCATCGGCCTCGGCGAACACGATCGCGTCGAACCGGCGTGCGATGAGGTCGGTGTCCAGCTCTCCCGCGACCACCTCGGGCAGCTCGAGCAGGGCGCGCAGGAACTCCACGTTCGTCGGGAAGCCGAACACCGCCGTCTCGTCGAGCGCCCGCACCAGCCGGCGGCGCGCCTCGTCGCGGTCGGATCCGTGCGCGATGATCTTCGCGAGCATCGGGTCGTAGTCGATCGAGACGTCGAGCCCGTCGGCGATCGCCGTGTCGACGCGGATCCCCTCTCCATCCGGGTGGATCACGCGCTGCACCCGCCCGCCGGTGGGCAGGAACCCGGCCGCCGGATCCTCCGCGTACACGCGCGCCTCGATGCTGTGCCCGCTCAGCACGACGTCGTCCTGGCCGAAGCCGAGCGATGCGCCCGCGGCGATGAGCAGCTGCTGCTCCACCAGATCGAACCCGGTCACCTGCTCGGTGACCGGGTGCTCGACCTGCAGGCGCGTGTTCATCTCCATGAAGAAGAACTCGTCCGGGCGCGCGGCCTCCACGATGAACTCGACCGTGCCGGCCCCGCGGTAGTCGACGCTGCGCGCGGTCTCGCAGGCGGCGGCGCCGATCGACGCACGGGTGCGCTCGTCGAGCAGGGGCGAGGGCGCCTCCTCGATGACCTTCTGGTGCCGGCGCTGCAGCGAGCACTCGCGCTCGCCGAGGTGCACCACGTTGCCGTGCGCGTCGGCGAGGATCTGCACCTCGATGTGCCGGGGCGTGGAGAGGTAGCGCTCCAGGAACAGGGCGTCGTCGCCGAAGCTCGCGCTCGCCTCGCGCCGTGCGGCGGCGATCGCGTCGGCGAGCTCCGGCTCGGATGCGACCACGTGCATGCCCTTGCCGCCGCCGCCGGCCGACGGCTTGATCAGCAGCGGGTAGCCGATCGCGGGGGCGGCGGCCACGAGCTCGGCATCGGTGAGGCCCGCGCGGGCGATGCCCGGAACCGTCGGCACCTGTCGTTCGGCGACGGCCAGCTTGGCCGTGATCTTGTCGCCCATCGTGCGGATCGCGTCCGCGCTCGGGCCGATGAAGACGATCCCCGCATCGGCGCAAGCCTGCGCGAACGCGGCGTTCTCGGCGAGGAAGCCATAGCCCGGATGGATCGCCTGCGCACCGGTCTCGCGGGCGGCGGCCAGCACCGCGTCGATGTTCAGGTAGCTCTGCGCGGCGGGTGCGGGCCCGATCCGCACGGCGACGTCGGCCAGGGCGACATGACGCGCACCGGCATCGGCGTCGCTGTACACGGCGACCGAGCGGATCCCGAGCCGGCGCAGCGTGGCGATGATGCGGCAGGAGATCTCGCCGCGGTTGGCGATGAGGACGGTGTGGAACACTTCGACAGGCTCAGTACGGCGCATCACGCTCACATCCGGAAGACGCCGAAGCCCGGCGTGTCGGTCGATTCGGCGCGCAGGACGACGTCGAGCGCGAGGCCGAGCACGTCGCGGGTCTGGCCGGGCTCGATGATCCCGTCGTCCCAGAGGCGCGCGGTGGAGTAGTACGGGCTGCCCTGCTCGTCGTAGGCGGCGCGGATGGGGGCCTGGAACTCGGCCTCCTCGGCGGCGGACCAGGATCCGCCCGCCGCCTCGATCTGATCGCGGCGCACGGTCGACAGCACGGACGCCGCCTGCGGCCCTCCCATGACCGAGACGCGCGCACCGGGCCAGAGCCACAGGAACCGGGGGGAATACGCCCGCCCGCACATCGAATAGGTGCCGGCGCCGAAGGATCCGCCGACGACGACCGTGAGCTTCGGCACCGTCGCGGTCGCGACCGCGTTCACCATCTTCGCGCCGTGCTTGGCGATCCCGGCGGCCTCATATTCCCGTCCGACCATGAACCCGGTGATGTTCTGCAGGAACAGCAGCGGCGTGCGGCGCTGCTCGCAGAGCTGGATGAAGTGCGCGCCCTTGAGGGCCGACTCCCCGAACAGCACACCGTTGTTGGCGATGATCCCGACTCGGTGCCCGTGGATGCGGGCGAACGCGGTGATCAGGGTGGTGCCGTACTCGGGCTTGAACTCGCTGAAGGCGCCGCCGTCGACGATCGCGCGGACGATCTCGCGTGCGTCATAGGGCGCGGTGAGCTCGACCGGGACGACGTCGAGCAGGTCGACGGCGGGGGGATCCTCGACCGGAGCCGGGGGATCGGGAAGCTCGCGCATGGGCGGCAGGGTCGCGACGATGTCGCGGACGATCTGCAGCGCGTGTGCGTCGTTCTCGGCGAGGTGGTCGGCGACCCCCGAGATCCGGGTGTGCACGTCGCCGCCGCCGAGCTCCTCCGCCGTCACGACCTCGCCGGTCGCGGCCTTCACCAGCGGTGGCCCGCCGAGGAAGATCGTGCCCTGATTGCGCACGATCACGGTCTCGTCGCTCATCGCCGGCACGTAGGCGCCGCCCGCGGTGGACGATCCCATCACGGCCGCGATCTGCGGGATCCCGTCCCGCGACATGCGCGCCTGGTTGTAGAAGATGCGGCCGAAGTGGTCGCGATCCGGAAACACCTCGTCCTGCATCGGCAGGAACGCGCCGCCCGAGTCGACGAGGTAGATGCAGGGCAGCCGGTTCTCCGCCGCGATCTCCTGCGCGCGCAGATGCTTCTTCACCGTGATCGGGTAGTAGGTGCCGCCCTTGACCGTGGCGTCGTTCGCGACCACCATGACGTGCCGGCCGTGGACGAGGCCGATCCCGGCGACCACGCCGCCGGACGGGGCGTCGCCGCCGTACAGGCCGTCGCCGGCGAGCGGAGCCACCTCGAGGAACGGGCTTCCGGTGTCGAGCAGGCGGTCGACCCGGTCGCGGGCGAGCAGCTTGCCGCGCTCGGTGTGCCTGCGCCGGGCCTTCTCGGTGCCACCCAGGGCCGCCGCGGCGCGACGCTCGCGCAGTTCGTCGATCAGCTCGCGGTAGGTCGGCGCGGGGGCGCTCGGCGCGGATGACATGGGCACGGGGACCCTCCATTGGGTGATGACGGTACCCGTTTAGATTAGCGAGCGTTAACTGAAATGTCCACGGCGGGTGTGTTCGCCCACGGGGGAGTTGTGCTCGCCTGTCGCCAGTCGCCTCTTCGGAGCGTGTTCAAGGGCGTGTCGCGACAGGCGAGCAGAGGTAGAAGGCGGCGAGCGTGATCAGACCCGGTACTCGTCCCGGATCCGCTCGCGCAGCTGCACGCTGCAGGCCGCGACCGTCTCGTCCCAGACGGTCGTCGCGCCATCCTGCGCGGTGTCGGAGATCGCGCGGAGCACGCGGATCGGCACGCCGAACTGATCCGCCACCCAGACGTAGGCGTAGGTCTCCATGTCGATGAGCACGCCGCCCAGGCCCCGGATGCGCTCGACGACCGCGACGTCGTCGACGAAGCTGTCGCCGGTCGCGATGACCAGGCCGTCGCGGCCCGTCGCCACCCGCGGCGGCAGCGAGACGTGCTGCCCGATCACGCCGTCCAGATCCTGCACGTCGTGCTGGATCGCCGCGGTGACCTCGTAGACGCCGCCGGGAAGGGCCGGATCCACGCCCCCTGCGGTGCCGACCACGACGATCTCCTCGTAGGCAGTCGCGTCGAGCGCACGGGTCAGGCCGTAGGCGGCCTTGAGCTTGCCCGGCCCGGTGACGAGCCGGTCGAAGCCGTCCAGCGTCTCGGGGAAGGCCTGCAGTTCGGACGCGAGGGCGGCGACGAGAAGTCTCATCCCGCCATCCTCTCGCAGGTTCACATGCTCGAAACGAACGGGGCGGATACTGGATCCGTCACCGAAGGAGAATCATGACCCTGCAGCAGGACATCGCCGCCGACCTCGGGGTGCGCCCCGACATCGACCCCGCCACCGAGATCGACCGGCGGGTCGGCTTCCTCGTCGACTACCTCGCGCGCACCGGCGCCAAAGGCTACGTGCTGGGTATCTCCGGCGGGCAGGACTCGACGCTCGCGGGACGCCTCGCCCAGCTCGCCGTCGAGAAGGTGCGGGCCTCCGGGGGAGAGGCGACCTTCATCGCGGTGCGTCTGCCCTACCGGGTGCAGCACGACGCCGACGACGCGACCGCCGCGATGGCGTTCATCTCCCCGGACGAGGGCATCGAGGTCAATATCGAGCACGGCGTGGACGGGCTCGAGACCGACCTCGAGTCGGCCGGGATCGGCGAGATCAGCGACTTCAACCGCGGCAACATCAAGGCCCGGCTGCGCATGGTGACGCAGTACGCGATCGCCGGCCAGCGCGGTCTGCTCGTGATCGGCACCGACCACGCCGCTGAGGCCGTGACCGGGTTCTTCACCAAGTTCGGCGACGGCGCGGCGGACCTCACCCCGCTCGCCGGGCTCACCAAGCGCCAGGGCCGGGCGCTGCTGCTCGCACTCGGAGCGCCGGATCGCCTCGCCTACAAGGTGCCCACGGCCGACCTGCTCGACGGCACGCCGGGCCGGGCAGACGAGGACGAGCTCGGTCTCACCTACGAGCAGCTCGACGCGTATCTCGAGGGGCGCGACGTTCCCGTCGATGTGGCGGGGCGCATCGAGGCGCGCTACGTCGCCACGTCGCACAAGCGCCGTCAGCCGGTCACCCCCGACGACACCTGGTGGCGCTGAACGCGGATCCGGGTGTCGGTCCCCCCGTCTAGGGTCGAAGCGACGGCCTGATCGGCCGCCTCCCGAAACGGCAGGAGCCCTCGTGCGCGTGATCACCCCGTCCGGACCCGACCGGAGCGGTGCAGTCGGCACGGGCAGCCGGGTGATCTGGAGCGCCACCGACCTGAAGCTCGCGGCGGAGTGCGAGTTCGCCTGGGCGCGCCGGATCGACGCCAAGCTCGGCCGGGTCGAGGCGGTCGAGGATCCTGAGGATGCGACGCTCGCGCGCGCCGCCGCGATGGGCGACGTGCACGAGGTCGTGGTGCTGGAGGACTACCTCGCGAGCCACGGCCGCTCGACCGACGGTGGTCCGGGCGTGGTGGAGCTGCCCAAGGTGTCGTCGACGGATGACGAGGCGCTCGCCGCGATCGTCGCCGAGACCGAACGCGCGCTGCGCTCCGACGCCACGGTGATCTATCAGGCGGCGTTCTCCACGCCCGAGTTCGTCGGTTTCGCCGACTTCCTGCTGCGCGATGCCGACGGCCGGTGGCGGGTGCAGGACTCCAAACTCGCCCGCACCGCACGCGTCACCGCGCTCATGCAGCTGGCGGCATATGTCGATCAGCTCGACAGGCTGGGCATCCCGCGATCCGACGAGGTCGACCTGATCCTCGGCGATCGCAGCATCTCGACGCACGCCGTGCGCGACCTGCTGCCGCTGTTCCACGTGCGCCGGGCGCGGCTGCGAGCACTGATCGCGGATCGGCGGATCGATGAGGGCGCCGCGGGCGCGCCGCTCGCCTGGGGCGACGACCGGGGCGACCTGCAGATCGTCGCCTGCGGACGCTGCGCGACGTGCGAGATCGAGGTCCTCGCGCATCGGGACCTGCTGATGGTCGCCCGCATGCGTCCGGTGCAGCGCGCCCGGCTGCGTGCCGTAGGGATCCGCACGATCGACGACCTCGCCCGCGCGCCCGAGGTGCCGGAGGGCATGAACGCGGAGACGTTCCAGGCCCTGCGCGCGCAGGCGCGGCTGCAGCTCGCGGCGATGACGGCGGACGCAGCCGCCGGGGGCGGGGACGGGGCCACTTCGCCTCCGTTCGAGGTCATCTCCGCTACCGCGATCGGCCTGATGCCGCGCCCCAGCCGCGGCGACCTGTTCTTCGACTTCGAGGGCGATCCGCTCTACACCGAGCCGGGCGAGGGAAAGCCGTGGGGGCTCGACTACCTGTTCGGCTGGGTCGACGACGCCGAGCAGTACAGCGCACTGTGGGCGCATGACTTCGCAGCGGAGAAGCAGGCGCTGCTCGACTTCCTCGACTTCGTGACCGCGCGCCGGGCGGCGCATCCCGACCTGCACATCTACCACTACGCGCCCTACGAGACCTCCCATCTGCAGAACATGGCGGAGCGGTACGGAGTGGGCGAAGCCGCGGTGGACCGGCTGCTGCGCGAGGGCGTGTTCGTCGACCTCTACCCGCTGGTGCTGCGCTCGGTGCGGGTGGGTTCCCGGTCCTACTCGATCAAGAAGCTCGAGCCGCTGTACATGGGCGCCGAGGTGCGCACGAGCGACGTGCAGAAGGGCGACGACTCGATCGTGCAGTACGTGCAGGCGCGCGGACTGGTCTCGGACGGCCGCACGGAAGAGGCCGATGAGATCCTCGCCGACCTCGCCGACTACAACCGCTACGACTGCGTCTCGACCCGGCGGCTGCGCAACTGGCTGGTCTCGCTGGCCCGCGAAGCCGGTGTGCTGCCCGCCCCGCCCGACGAGCCGGAGACGCGCGCCTACGAGCCCGCACCGCTGTCGGTCGCGCTGCAGGCCGAAGCGCAGCGGGTGCAGGCCGAAGGCGGTGACGGCCAGACCTATCGGGTCGCCGCCGCGGCGATCGACTACTTCCCGCGGGAGGCGAAGAGCTTCTGGATCTCGCACTTCCAGCGGCTGCGCGAGCCGGTCTCGTTGTGGGAGTCGACGCGCGACGTGCTGCGCGTGGATCCGGAGCGGTCCTCGCTCGCCATGGAGTGGGGGATCGAGGAGGGCGCCCGCACGATGACGCGCCTCGTCGACCTGCACGGCGAGCTGGCGCCGGGCAGCACGCTCGGCGTCGGGGGCAGTCCCTACGCCCTGTACGAGGCCCCGCCGCCGTTCGACGGCGTGTTCCCTTCACGCGTGATCCACGTGCCGCACGAGGTCGAGATCGTCGAGGTGCTCGAAGACGGGTACCGGATCCGCGAGCGCGCGGTCGGCGGTCAGACCTGGGATGACCTGCCCCTCGCGCTCACCCCGGCGTCGCCGCCGCGGGTGAACTCGCTGCAGGGCGCGATCGAGGAGTGGGCGGGGAACATGCTGTCCGCGGCTCCCTCGTTCGGACAGGATCCGGCGACCGACGTGCTGCGCCGAGTGGTTCCGCGCACGGTCTCCGGCGGCCCGCTGCCGGTGACGGAACCGGGCAGCGCTGCGGAACCGGGCACCACCGCCGAGACGGCAACCACTGCCGAGACGGGAGACAGCCCGAACGCCGCCGACGCGATCGTGCAGGGCGTGCTCGATCTCGATCGCAGCTACCTCGCGGTGCAGGGCCCGCCCGGCACCGGCAAGACCTACACCGCGTCGCACGTGATCGCACGCCTCGTGAACGACCACGGCTACCGCATCGGCGTGGTCGCGCAGTCGCACGCGATCGTGGAGAACCTGCTCGAACGGGTCGTCGCGGCGGGCGTGGATGCCGCGCAGGTCGCGAAGGCGCCGAAGGATCCGCAGGCGGCCACGGCGTACACCGTGATCCGCAAGGACGGCCTGGCCGGCTACCTCGCCGAGCACACCTCGGCCGCGGGCGTCGGCTGCGTGGTCGGCGGCACCGCGTGGGACTTCTCGAACACCAAGCGCGTGCAGCGGGGAGAGCTCGACCTGCTCGTGATCGACGAGGCGGGACAGTTCTCGCTGGCCTCCACGATCGCGGTCGCCGTCTCGGCGCAGCGCCTGCTGCTGCTCGGCGATCCGCAGCAGCTGCCGCAGGTGAGTCAGGGCACCCACCCCGAACCCGTCGACACCTCGGCGCTCGGCTGGGTCATGCATGAGCGATCCGTCATCGACCCCGCGCACGGATCCTTCCTGGCGCGTTCCTGGCGGATGCACCCGGCCGTCGCCGCGCCGGTCTCACAGCTCGCCTATGCCGGTGCCCTGGCTTCGGCCGAGGGCACAGAGCGGCGCGGGATCGAGGGCGTGGAGCCGGGTCTGCACGTGCACCCGATCCGGCATCGCGGCAACGCCACGCAGTCGCCGGAGGAGGCCGCGGAGGTCGTGCGGATCGTCCGCGACCTCGTCGGACGGGCGTACACGGACGGCATGGAGGGCGCGGCGCCGCGGCCGCTGGAGCCGGCGGACATCATCGTCGTCGCGCCGTACAACGCGCAGAAGCAGCTCATCCACGACGCGCTCGCGGCGGCCGGGCTCGGTGATGTCGCCGTCGGCACGGTCGACAACTTCCAGGGCAAGGAGGCCGTGGTCTCGATCACGTCCCTGGCCGCGTCGAGCGGTCGCGACGCCCCACGCGGTCCGGAGTTCCTACTGCTGCAGAACCGGCTCAACGTGGCGATCTCTCGCGCCAAGGTGGCGGCCTACCTGATCCACTCCCCGGCGCTGCTCGACGACCTGCCCTGGACGCCCGAGGGCGTCGCCCGGCTCAGCGCGTTCGCGCACCTCGTGGGCGCCGATCGAGACTGAGGGCTGCTCAGACCGTGCCGTAGAGCCGGTCGCCGGCGTCGCCGAGACCGGGCACGATGTAGCCCTTCTCGTTCAAGCCCTCGTCGAGAGCGCCGAGCACGAGCGTGACGTTGCGGTCGCCGACGAGCTTCTCGATCGCCGCGACGCCCTGGGGCGTGCCGAGCAGGCAGATCGCGGTGACGTCGTCGGCGCCGCGGTCGAGCAGGAACTGGATCGCGACGGCGAGCGAGCCGCCCGTGGCGAGCATCGGGTCGATGGCGAAGCATTGCCGCCCGCTGAGGTCGGTGGGTAGGCGCTCGGCGTAGGTGGTCGGCTCGAAGGTCTCCTCATCGCGCACCATCCCCAGGAACCCGACCTCGGCGGTCGGCAGCAGCTTCACCAGGCCCTCGAGCATGCCGAGGCCCGCACGCAGGATCGGCACGACGATCGGCCGCGGCTCCGAGATCTTCACGCCCGTCGTCGTCGTCACCGGCGTGGTGATCTCGATCGGCGTGACCCGCACGTTCCGGGTCGCCTCGTAGGCGAGCAGCGTCACGAGCTCCTCCGTGAGCTGGCGGAACACCGGCGACGGCGTGCGCTCATCGCGCAGCACCGTCAGCTTATGGGTGATGAGGGGGTGATCGGCCACGTGAACGCGCATGGGTACAGGCTACTTGCCGTGGCCTGCCCTCACAGCGTCGCACCGGCCAGGAAATGCCAGCCCAGCCACCACCAGATCACGATCACCGCGATCCGCACCGCGCGATCGTCGAGCAGGCGATCGAACAGCTCGGTCACGGTGGCCTCCGGATGCCGCAGCCGGATCCGCCAGGTCGCTACGACGAGCAAAGCGGCGCACAGACCGAAGTACCCGATGCTGAGCAGCATCATCGTCCTCCTCCTCGACGCAGCAGCAGCACTCCGCACGCCAGCCAGGCGGCGATGAACAGGACCTTCCCGGGCGCGACGTCGAGCAGCGGATCCAGCAGGTTGCTGAATGCGTACGAGGGGTCGGCCGGATGCAGCTGACCGAGGACGAACTGGGCCAGCTCCCACAGGCATCCCGCCACCACGAGCCCGCACCACGCCCCGCCCAGCAGTCGGAGTCCGCGCGTCCACCGCGACGACGCTGCGGATCCCCCGGGCCACGTGAGAGCCAGGGCTCCGGCCCCGACGGCGATGATCATGGCGATCATCCCGACGCTGTGCCGCGGCAGCAGGCACACGACGAGCCCGGCCGCGGCCGCACCTGCGAGGATCGCCCATTGCGGCACCCGACGAGCGGCGCGCGCCGGGATCCAGCGGCTCACGACGACGAACAGCGCCGCCGCGAAGAACACGGCGGTGTCGAACCACTGCGCACGGAGGATCTGCACGATCCCGGTCAGCAGCAGCACGGTTACCCAGCACGCGACCGGCCAGGGCAGCGCCGCCCAGCGCCTGCCCGCCGCGTCTGCATTCGCCCGGGAGCTCATCATCACCTCACCGGCATGCTACTCACGCGTCCCGCGGTGCACCGCACGAGACGCCGGGTCGTGCCCACGGCTAGGCTCGATCCCCGGGAGGACCGGTGAGCGCTGCAGGATCCGTCACGGACGACACGGCGATGAACCGCGCGCTCGCGCTCGCCGCAGAGGCCGCCGCGGCGCAGGAGATCCCGGTCGGCGCCGTCGTCCTGGACGCCGTGGGACGGATCCTCTCCGAGGGGCGCAACAACCGCGAGGAGACGGCCGATCCGACCGGTCACGCCGAGATCGTGGCACTGCGTGCGGCCGCCGCGACGTGGGGATCCTGGAACCTCGAGGGCTGCACCCTGGTCGTCACGATGGAGCCCTGTGTGATGTGCGCGGGCGCGATCCTGCAGTCCCGCATCGCCCGGGTGGTGTTCGGCGCCTGGGACGACAAGGCGGGAGCCGCCGGGTCCCGGTACGACCTGCTGCGCGACCGCCGGCTGCCGTATCGGGCCGAGGTGGTCGGGGGTGTCCGCGAGGCCGAGGCGGTCGCGCAGCTCCAGGCGTTCTTCGCCGCACGACGCTGACCGCACGGCGCTGACCGCAGCGGCGCTGAGCCGGGTCAGCGCCGTGGGCGTGCGTCCAGCCGGGCGAGCCGGTCCACGAGGAACAGATACGCCTGCGCCTCCGGGTCGTAGTACCCGCGGTGCCGCACGCCCTGCTCGTCGAGCTCGGTCCGCGAAGCGTGACCCTCGGTGGCCTCGCCATGCACGCCGGGCAGCCCGGGCACCGCGCCGCCATCGGAGTCGTACACGATCGCGCCCGCGATGTCGCGCGGATCCACCGGATGCGCGGCGAACCGTCCCATCGGCGCCATGACATCGGTGCTCGACTCGGTGGCGTAGAACGAGAAGGATCTGTCCGCGAGCGCCTCGGCGACGGCATCGGCGGCCATGCGCGTCATCCCCGCGGACGCGATCGAGAACGCCTCGGAGACGGGGCCGGCACCGTCCATGAGCACGAGCTCGCCGAAGAGCGTGCTCGAATACGAGTAGCCGATCACGGCGATCCTCGTCTGCGGGTGGTGGTGCCGCATCCGCACCAGATCGCCCGCCAGGCGCGCGGCGCCGACGGTCGCATGCTTGGTCGAGAGCGCCGTCAGCTGGGTCCCGGAGTCGTAGCAGAACCAGGCCACGGCGGCGACCCGTCCGGCACCGCCGCGCAGCGCGGACGCGCGGATCGTGTCCGCACACAGCCGCCGGGTGAGCGCCGCCCAGCTCGGGAAGTCGGCGAGGTCCGTATCGATGCCGTGCAGCACGACGACGATCGTCTCCGCCGCATCCACGTCACCGAAGGCCACGGACGCACGCGGCTCATCGCCCTCGAAGAACAGCGACAGCAGATGCGCCTGCGGATCCGCTCGCAGCACGTCCTGCACGTTCTGCAGCTTCTGCCGGGTCTCAGCCGGCAGCCCGGGATCGGCGAGCGCCTCGGCGAGCGGATCCACCATGGTCGCGGGATCGGCCGGGCTCAGTCCGCCGAGCGCAGCACGAACGCGTCCGTCGACGGGGACGGATCCTGCGCGGGACGGTAGATGTCGGGCTCGAGGTAGATCACCCGGGCGGCCGGAACGGCGGCGCGGATGCGGACCTCGATCGCGTCGATGTCGTCGGCGGCGGCGCGCACGGTCTTGTCCGAGGGGAGCGCGATCTTCGCGGCGACCATGAGCTCGTCCGGCCCCAGGTAGAGGGTCTTGATGTGGATGAGCTTCTCCACCTCGTGGCCGTCCAGGATCGCGTCCACGATCCGGTCGTAGTCGGCCTCGTTCGCCCCTTCGCCGACGAGCAGGCTCTTGGTCTCGATCCCGAGCACGATCGCGATGAGCACGAGCAGCAGGCCGATCATGAGCGTGCCGAGCGCGTCGAAGAGCGGGTTGCCGGTGATGACGGTGAGGCCGACGCCGAGCAGGGCGAAGACGAGACCGGTGAGGGCCCCGGTGTCCTCCAGCAGCACGATCGGCAGCTCCGGCGCCTTCGCATGGCGGATGAACGAGACCCAGGACTGGTCCTCGGGCCGCACGTGGTTGCTCTCCTTGATCGCCGTGCGCAGCGAGAACGACTCGAGCACGATCGAGACCAGCAGCACCGCGATCGGCAGCCACCACCACGTCTTATCGAGCTCGTGCGGGTGGATGAGCTTCTGCACGCCCTCGTAGACGGCGAAGAGGCCGCCGACGGAGAACAGGATGATCGAGACGACGAACGCGGACACGAACCGCTCCCGGCCGTAGCCGAACGGGTGCTCGCGATCGGCCCGGCGCTGCGCCTTGCGTCCGCCGAGCATGAGCAGCAGCTGGTTGCCGGAGTCGGCGATGGAGTGGATCGCCTCGGCGAGCATCGAGGCGGATCCGGAGAGCAGCCAGGCGACGATCTTCGCGAGCGCGATGCCCATGTTCGCGAGGAACGCCGCCAGGATCGCCTTGCCGCCACCGGATGCACTCATGCCACGAGTTTATGTCGCACCCGGCTCGTAGGATGGCGGCATGGTCGATGCTCTCCCCTCTGTCGCGTTCCTCGGTGCCGGATCGATGGGAGGCGCGATCCTGCGGGGTCTCGTCGCCAGCGGGATCCCGGTGGACGGGGGGATCGCCGCCACCAACCGCACGGCCGCGCGGGCCGCGGAGCTCGCCGATCTCGAGGGCGTGCGCTCGATCGCCCTCGAAGAGCGGCCGGACGGCAACGCGCACTCCGCGGCCGCGGCGCGCATCGTCGTCGTCGGCGTCAAGCCGGGCATGGTGCCGGATCTGCTCGACGAGATCGCCCCGCATCTGCGCGAGGACGCGATCGTGGTGAGCATCGCGGCCGGGGTCACGCTCGCGACCTTCGCCGCGCACCTCCCTGCCGGAACCCGCGTGCTGCGCTCGATGCCGAACACCCCCGCCACCGTGGGCCGTGCCGTCACCGGGCTCGCCGCGGCCGCCGACGTCACCGCGGAGGAACGGGCGCTCGTGCGCCGGCTGTTCGAGACCGTCGGATCGGTCATCGAGGTCGCCGAGGAGCAGATCGATCGGCTCTCCACGATCTCCGGATCCGGCCCCGCCTACGTCTTCCTGCTCATCGAGGAGTTCACGAAGGCCGCGATGGGCAAGGGCTTCGCCGAGCCCGAGGCCCGCCTCATGGCCGAGCAGACGTTCATCGGCGCCACCGCCCTGCTGGAGGCGTCGGGCGAGGATCCGGCCGAGCTGCGCCGCCGCGTGACGAGCCCGAAGGGCACCACCGAGCGTGCGATCGCGGTGCTGCAGGACGCCGGTCTGGACGACCTGTTCGCCCGCGCCACCGACGCCGCCCTCGCCCGCGCCCGGGAGCTCGCCGCCGGCGCCTGAACGGCCGGCCGGGGCACATCGGCCCGTTCAGCGGTCGAGGGAGGAGAACCGCTCGATGTCGCTGTTCGTGCCGGACACGATGATGAGGTCGTGGTTGGTCACGACGGTGTCGGCCTCGGCGTAACGGAACGGCTTCCCGGGGCTCTTCACGCCCACCACGGTCACGTTGTACTTGCTGCGCACCCCGGACTGGTTCAGGCCCACGCCGCGGATGAACTTCGGCGGGTACATCTTCGCCAGCACGAAGTCGTCGTCGAAGCGGATGAAGTCGAGCATCCGGCCGGAGACGAGGTGGGCGACGCGCTCGCCGGCCTCGCGCTCGGGGTAGACGACGTGGTTCGCGCCGACGCGGGCGAGGATCTTGCCGTGCGACTGCGACACCGCCTTGGCCCAGATCTGCGGCACCTTGAGGTCGACGAGGTTGGCGGTGATGAGCACCGAGGCCTCGATCGACGAGCCGACGGCGACCACGGCGACCTGGAAGTCCTGGGCGCCCACCTGGCGCAGCGCGTCGATGTTGCGGGTGTCGGCCTGCAACGCGTGCGTGACCCGCTCCGACCACTTCTGCACGAGCTCGAGGTTGGTGTCGATCGCGAGCACCTCGCGATCCAGGCGATCCAGTTCGCCGGCGCAGGCGGCGCCGAAGCGGCCCAGCCCGATCACCAGCACCGGAGCGTCGTTGCGCAGCACTTCAACCAACGATGGGCCTTTCCACGGGCAGCGAATACAGCTGCGTGCGGGATGTTGCGGCCACGGCCGCGGCCAGTGTCACTGTACCAACGCGCCCCATGAAGATCGTCGCGGCGAGGATGTAGGTCGCCGCATCCGGCAGCCGCTCGGTGACGCCCGTGGACAGCCCGACGGTGCCGAACGCCGAGACCACGTCGAAGAGCACATCGACCACGTCGTACTTCGTGATCTGGCAGATCGCGATCGTGGAGATCGCGACGACCGTGGCGCCCCAGGCGACGACGCTCAGGGCGACGCGCTGCACGTCCGAGGGGATGCGCCGTCCGAACGCCTGCACCGACGGGCGGCCCTTCGCCTCGCTGATCACGGCGAGGGCGAGCACGGCGAGGGTGGTGACCTTGATGCCGCCCGCCGTGGACGCGGATCCGCCGCCGACGAACATGAGCATGGATCCGGCCAGCAGGGAGGATCCGTTCATGCTGCCGACGTCGACGACGCTGAACCCGCCGGAGCGTGTCATCGCGGACATGAAGAACGCCTGGAACGTGGTGTCGCCGGCGTCCATGGATCCGAAGGTCTTCGGGTTGTCGTACTCGAGGAGCAGGAACACGGCGGCGCCGGCGACGAACAGCAGGACGGTGGTGATCATCGTCAGCTTGGCGTGCAGCGACCAGCGCCGCACGTGCCAGCGCTGCCGCGCGAGCGTGTAGATGACCGGGAAGCCGAGGCTGCCCAGGAACACCCCGAGCATCAGCACCGTGAGCACGTAGTAGTTGCTCGCGAACGGGGTGAGACCCCCCGGATTCGGCGTGAAGCCGGTGTTCGTGAACGCCATCGCCGCGTAGAACGGCGCCTCCCAGAGGGCGGTGAGCGGATCCGCGCCCGCCACCACGAACGCCGGGTACAGCAGCACCATGAGCACGGCCTCGATCGTGAACGCCGAGATCGCGACGGTGCGCAGCAGCGCGCCGACCTCGCCGAGCCGCACCGTCTGGCTCTCGTTGACCGGGCCGCCGTGCGCGCGCATCGGGTTCGTGTCGCCGGCCGCGATGAGCTTGGCGCGCAGCCCCAGGCGCTTCGATATGACCAGGCCCATCACGCTCGCGAGGGTCAGCACGCCCAGACCGCCGACATTCACGCCGACGAAGATCACCGCCCGCCCGAAGCCGGACCAGTGCGTGGCCATGTCGACGGTGGACAGGCCCGTCACGCAGATCGTGGACATCGCGGTGAACAGGGCGTCGGCGAGCGGCGTCACCCGGCGATCCGCGGTCGCGATCGGCAGCGACAGCAGGGCCGTCGTGATCAGGATCAGCGCGGAGAACACGACGATCGCGAAACGCGACGGGGACGAGGTCGTGACGGTCTTGCCCAACCGGATCGTGCGTCGCGCAACCGCGGAGAAGGATCGCGCGGCGTGGGTGCGGGGCATGTGACTGATCCTCCGATCCTCCGCTCGCAAGGCGTTCGTCATGGTACTCCGCCCGCGGCGCGGCTACTGTGAAGGCATGACCGACATCTTCGACGTGATCGCCGACGGCACGAGACGGGACATCCTTCAGCTCCTGCGCCAGCGGTCCGAAGAAGGAGACGCCGGCACGAGCGTGACGCAGATCGTGAGCGAACTCGGCATCAGCCAGCCCACCGTCTCGAAGCACCTCAAGGTGCTCCGCGAGGCAGAGCTGGTCACGGTGCGCGAAGACGGCCAGCGCCGGTTCTACAGCATCGAGGCCGCGCCGCTGGAACAGGTCGACGACTGGCTGGTCCCGTTCCTCGCGGACGCCTACGGCGATTCCGCGCCCGACATCTCGGGTCTTGCCGGGGTTCCTCCGCTGCCCGACGGCGCCGCGCACGCGGCCGAGGTCGTCGGCCGCGCCGCGGCATCCGCCAAGCACGTCGTGCAGACCGCGCTCAAGCGGCTCGGGGCCTGAGCGTTCAGCTCGACAGCGCTGCGGTCGTGCGCGCGGATTCCGTCGCCGGCGTCCGCCGGGCCAGGACCACGATCCCGAGCACCAGAACCCACAGCAGGTATGCGAAGTACGTGAGGTAGAACGGCGCGAGGATCCCGCAGATCCCACCGATCACGGACACGACGCGCAGCCACGGAGACAGAGCTCCCCGCACGGCGAGCACGATCCCGATGACGCCGACGCACAGTGCGGGCGCGCACACGCACATCAGATTTCCGATCTCCGTGATGAGGTACACCACCGGCGCCGGCACGCCGGACTGCACCGCGCCGCCGCCCTCGACCATCCCGACCGCGACGCCGCCCGCCAGCCACGCGCCGGTCGCGCTCAGCGCAGCCCCGATGGTCGCGAGCGCCGCCATCGGCCCGCCGATCGCGGGCGTGCGCCGCACGCCGGCGCCGAAGACCACCAACGCCAGGGCGCTGAGAGCCGCCACGTACCAGAGGGTGAACGCGACCGGGGCGTGCGCGGGGCCGATGTACGACGCGACGCCGCCGGCGCTGTAGTCGCCGCCGGGGGAGCCGGCGAAGGCGAACGCGGCGAACGTGCCGGCGGCGTAGACGAGAAGCCCTGTTCCTGCGGAACGGGGAAGGGTCGTTGCGGACATGATTCCTCCTTGAATCCGTGCCCCGAGTGGGGCATGCCAGGCAGGCTAGGCGCGCGACGACGCGGGCCGCATCGTGACCGGTGACGATCTTCTCGTCGTCCGCACGGACGACGACGGGATCATCAGCGCGGAGGATGCGCCCAGGCGCCGGCCGGATCTACTGTGAGCACGTGAGGCGCCGCAGCTGGGCTTTCGACATCGCGATCGCGGTCGTGGTCGCGGGCTCCGGCCTGGCGGAGGCGGTCTGGGGCATCAACGCCACCCACCGGCAGGGGCCGGTGCCGGCCGAGGCGGCGGTGTACGTCATCACCGGACTGCTGCTCGTCATACGCAGGATCGCGCCGCTGACCTGCATGACGGCCATCGTCGTGGTCAGCGTGGTCGAGTTCGCGTTGTTCGGGGCGCCGGAGGGCATGGGCGTCGCGCTGCCCGGAGCGATCGGCGCGTACTCGACCGGGCGGTACGTCGATCGCGGGCGCTCGTGGTGGGGGCTCGTGCAGATCGCCGCATTGTGGCTGGCGTGGGATCTGTTCGATCCGGTGGTCACCACGCCGCTGATCCGCCTGCAGCAGCTCGGCTGGGCCTCGCCGTGGCTGGTCTCCTGGCTCGTCGGCGCGCTCGTGTGCAGTCAGGCGCTGCACGCCGTGCAGCGTCGTTCCGCGCGCGCGGAACGAGAGGCGCGCTCGGTCGTCGAGGAGCGCAACCGGATCGCCCGCGAGCTGCACGACGTGATCGGGCACAGTGTGAGCGTCATGACGGTGACGGCGTCGGCGGTGCGCCGCCGGCTCACCCCCGAGCAGGCGGAGGAGAGGCGCGCGCTCGAGACCGTGGAGGCGGTGGGCCGGGATGCGCTGAGGGACATGCGCCGGATGGTGGGGATGCTGCGCCAGGACGACGAGGAGGCGGATCGGGAGCCGACGCCCGGGCTCGCGCAGGTGGATCCGCTGATCCGCAAGTTCCGGGAGGCCGGGCTTCCCGTGGAGTACCGGGTGAGCGGGCTCGATGGCGCGCTTCCGGCCGGCCTCGACCTGACGGCCTATCGGGTGATCCAGGAGGGGCTCACGAACGCACTCCGTCACGCAGTCGATCCCCGGCGCATCCTCGTCGACGTCTCCGCCGGCGACGGACTGGTGATCCGGATCCGGGACGACGGACGTGAGGACGTGAGACGCGACGCGGAACCGGGGCACGGGCTGCTCGGCATGCGCGAGCGCGCCGCCCTCTATGGCGGGACGCTCCGCGCGGGGCCCGTCCGTGACGGGGGCTTCGAGCTGGTCGCGCGGTTCCCCGGTCCGTTCACCGGGGAACCGAGGGATCCAGCGGATCCAAGGGATCCGGAGGAGCTGAGATGACGATTTCCGTGCTGATCGCCGACGACCAGGCGCTTGTACGGCGCGGGTTCCGGATGATCCTCGAGATCGAGCCCGACCTCGACGTCGTGGGCGAGGCGGTCGACGGTGACGACGCCGTCGCGCAGACCCGGGCGCTGCACCCGGACATCGTGCTGATGGACGTGCGCATGCCAGGCCGCAACGGCATCGAGGCCACCCGCGACATCGCCCGCGATCCTGTCGTCGGCGACCGGACGAGAGTGCTCATGCTGACCACGTTCGACATGGACGAGTACGTCTTCGACGCCCTGCAGGCGGGGGCGAGCGGGTTTCTGCTGAAGGATGTGCAACCGGAGCTGCTGGTCGCCGGGATCCGCGCGGTGCACGCGGGGGAGTCCCTGCTCGCGCCCAGCGTCACGCGCCGGATGATCGAGACGTTCCTGCAGCGTCCGCGCGCGGCTTCCGCAGCGGCGCCCGAGTACGAGCGGCTCACGAGCCGTGAGCGGGAGATCCTGCAACAGCTCGCGCGCGGCCTCACGAACGCGGAGATCGCCGCCGAGCTGGTCGTCTCGGACACCACGGTCAAGACGCACGTCGGGCGGGTGCTGACCAAGCTCGGGGTGCGCGATCGGGTGCAGGCCGTCGTCTTCGCCTACGAGCACGGGCTCACGACGCCCACGGGGGCGGAAGCGCGACCCGCCGCGGAGTGATCGCGACCGGCCGCGGAGTGAAGGGGGCGCTCACGCGGTGCGGGGCCTCAGCACCGGATCCGGGACGGGCCGGACGTCGCTGCGGGCGACCGCGACGATGATCGCGCCCCAGGTCGCGGCGAGGGCGACGAGCTGCACGACGCCGGCGATGGGTCCGCCGAACAGGTTCGCCCCCGCCGTGAGGATCGCGGCGATCGGCACCCAGACGGCGACCCGCCGTGCGATGCGCAACCCGAGCGCGAGGACGACGGGTCCGATCGAATAGCAGATCAGGAACACGATCAGCAGAACGCCGCCGAGAGGCTCGGCGTCTGTCGCGGAGACCATGGCGGCACCGGCGTCCCCCGGCAGCGCCGCCATGGCGATCGCCCCGTATCCGCCGAAGAAGGCGGCGAGGTGGCCGATCCCGGCGGCCAGTCCGGCGCCCGTGACGAGCGTGCCGATCGCGGTGAGGTGAGCACCGCGACGGGGGGCGAGCGCGGCGACCGCCGGCAGGCCCGCGAGCCAGACGAGCGGGCCGAACACGGCGAGCGACCCGATCGCCAGCCAGACCGCGGGGAACTGCGCGGCCACGTCGGCGGGCGTCGGATGCGCGCCGCGAGGCTGCAGCATCCACTGCGCGATGTTCGTGACGATGAGGGTGAGTGGTCCGACGCACAGAGCGATGATGGCGACGATCCGGCTGAAACGGGTGGACATGAGTGGGCTCCTTCGGGGAGTGCTGGATGCACGCCAGCTTCCCGGTCGTGCAGCCACGGGCGCGTCCGGTCCAGGACGGAACCGGGTCGGCCCTGCGGCGGTCCGGCTGTAGCCCGCGCGGGGGACGCGCGGACGAAACGAGCGGCATAGCATGAGGCTCATGCGGCACGCGATCGCGCGCTTCCGGCGACGCTCGCTCGGCGGATTCCCCGCACCCGATGTGGTGCTGGCCGGAGCGCTGTGCCTCGTCGCGGTGGCGAGCGCGACCACCGGAAACCCCGCGGAAGGCCCGGTCGCGCTCACGGTCCCGGTCGCGATCGTCACCACGCTCGCCCTGCTCTGGCGGCGGCGCTCCCCGGTGCTGACCGTCGCCCTCATCCTGGTCGCGGGCCTCGTGCAGACCCTGATCGCACAGCCGCCCGGATCGCTCTGGTCGCTCGCAGTCTTCGCGATCGCGATGTACTCGGTGGCGGCGTGGTGCTCCGAGGGCGTCGCCGCGCTCGCCGGTGCGGTGTTCGTCGGTGCGCTGCTGGTCGAGGAGCGGATCGCCGACGGGGTCGACTATGTGTTCATCCTGCTCCTGTTCGGCGGGGTCTGGCTGCTCGGACGGGCGAGCCGGGGGTGGCGTGGCCGGGTGACGGTGGCGGAGCAGCGCCAGCAGGAGGCCGCGCGGCTCGCCGCGGCGGAGGAGCGGCTGCGTATCGCGCGCGACCTGCACGACGTCGTGGCGCACAGTCTCGGGGCGATCGCGGTGCAGGCCGAGGCCGCCGAGGCGGCTCTCGCGGCTGCACCCGCGCGCGCCCTGGAGCCGGTGCAGGCGATCCGCGACACCGCGCGGTCCGCGCTGACCGACATCCGGCGGGTGCTCGACGTGCTCCGCGAGGACGACGATGCGGCGGAACCGGGATCACCGTGGGGCGCATCGGCCGTCGTGGCGCTGGTGGAGTCGGCTCGCGGTGCCGGCACGCCGGTGGAGCTGGATCTCCGGCTCGTCCGCGCAGTGCCCATCCCGCCCGCCGTCGATCTCGCCTGCTACCGCATCGTGCAGGAGGCGCTGACCAACGCGCGAAAGCACGCCGCCCGCGCCGCCGTCGCGGTGACGATCGTGCAGCGTGCCGAAGAGCTCTCGGTCTCCGTGCGGAATCGGGCCGGATCCACTCTCGACGTGACGGCGGCGTCATCGGGCTACGGCATCAGGGGGATGGCGGAGCGCGTGCACGATCTGGGCGGATCCTTCAGCGCGGGCCCCGAGGGAGATGGCGGATTCGCCGTGCAGGCCGTGCTTCCGCTCGCGCCGGGCACGCGAGGCGCCGCATGATCCGGGTGGTGATCGCCGACGATCAGACCCTGGTGCGCACGGGGTTCCGTCTCATCCTCGACCTGGAGTCCGACATCGAGGTGGTGGGTGAGGCGGCCGACGGTGCCGAATGCGTCCGCCGGGTCGGCCAGGAGCAGCCCGACGTGGTGCTGATGGACGTGCGGATGCCGGTGCTCGACGGCATCGAGGCCACGCGGCGGCTCACCGAGGCTGGCAGCCGCGCGCGCGTGCTGGTGCTGACCACCTTCGACCTCGACGAGTACGTGTTCGAGGCTCTGCGCGCGGGAGCGGCCGGATTCCTGCTCAAGGATGCGCCGCGTGAGCAGCTCGTCTCGGCGATCCGTCAGGCCGTCGACGGCGACGCGCTGCTCGCGCCCTCGGTCACCCGGCGGCTCATCGAGCGCTTCGCGCGCACCGGCGGATCGTCGGCGGCGCTCGCGCCCTTCGAGACCCTGAGCGTCCGAGAACGCGAGGTGCTCGCCCTGGTCGCCCGCGGCTGGACCAACGGCGAGGTCGCTGCGGCGCTGTTCCTGGGGGATGCGACCGTGAAGACGCACATCGCACGGATGCTCGCCAAGCTGGGCGCCCGCGATCGCATCCAGGCGATCGTGATGGCGTACGAGAGCGGGTTCCTCCGCCCCGGCGCAGATAACGGGTGAGCACTCCGCCCAGACAGGCGCGCCCCGCGATCCGGCTGCCACACCGACCACACGGGTTTACACGCGTCCCATCCAGCCCCTACAGTTATCGCAACCCGCACGCAGGGCGCGGAGCGGCAGAGGGGGTAATGGGGATGCCCGAACAGCTACCGGACGTGCGGTTTCTCACGGTCGCCGAGGTCGCGGCGATCATGCGCGTCTCGAAGATGACGGTCTACCGCCTCGTGCACGCCGGCGAGCTTCCCGCGATCCGCTTCGGGCGCAGCTACCGCGTGCCGGAGTCGGCCGTCACCGCCGCGCTGCAGCGGCCGATCTCCGACGTCGGCTGACGGCGCGGCCGGCCGCCGGGAGCTCCACGCGTCCGGGGCCGATCCCTGCGGCGTCAGGCACACCGGCCGGGTGCGCTAGACTGTCCCGAGGCATTTTCCGTGCCCCGATCCCGGGCGTCGACGGCTCGACGCCCAGCCCCTGACTTAGTGAGGTTTCCGTGGGTTCTGTCATCAAGAAGCGTCGCAAGCGCATGGCGAAGAAGAAGCACCGCAAGCTGCTTCGCAAGACTCGCCACCAGCGCCGCAACAAGAAGTAAGCGGCTGCGCGTAGCGCACCAGTCACCAAGCGCCCCCGATCCTCGTGATCGTCGGGGCGCTTCGTGCGTTCGGATGCGGGTCGGGAGCCTCAGCGTCCGGCACCTTCCGGGTCTGGAAGAATCGGATCCATGAAGTCGATCACCGTCGCCCAGCTCGCCGAACGCTCCGGCACTCCGCTCATCGACGTGCGCGAGCGCGACGAGTTCGCCACGGGGCACGTGCCCGGTGCCGTGAACCTGCCGATGTCGGAGATCGGCGATCTGCTGCAGGAGCTGCCGGACGGCGCATTCGACGTGATCTGCCAGCTCGGCGGACGCTCGGCGCGGGTGGTCGAGGCGCTCGAGGCGCGCGGTTACGACGCGACCAACGTCGACGGCGGCACCGCGCAGTGGATCGCCGAGGGGCGCGCGGTCGAGACTCCCGCGCCATGATCGCGCTGACGCTGATCGGCAAGCCGGACTGCCACCTGTGCGAGGTCGCGTCCGATGTCGTCGATGCGGTGATCGCCGATCTGCCGGACGGCGTCGCCGAAGACCTCGAGATCACCGAGTTGTCGATCCTCGACGATCCGGCGCTGTACGAGAAGTACTGGGAGAAGATCCCGGTGCTGCTCATCGATGACGAACTGCACGGCCACTGGCGGATCTCGCCGGATCGGCTGCGCGAGGCGATCGCCGCGAAGGCGGCGGAAGGAGCGGCGACATGACGCTGAGGCACGTGGTGAGCTGGCAGATGGCGGCAGAGGATCCGGCGGTGCGCGCAGAGCACGCGGCCGGGATCGCATCCCGGCTGGCGGCGCTCGTGGGCGTGGTGCCCGAGATCCGCGCCCTGTCCACGGGCGCGAACGTCGCGTATCCGGACGCCAACTGGGACGTCTCGCTCGTCGCCGACTTCGACGACCTCGCCGGTCTTGAGGCCTATCAGGTGCACCCCGCGCATCAGGAGGTCGTCGCGTACGTGCGCTCGGTCGTCGGCAATCGATCCGCGGTCGACTTCGAGGTCTGAGGCGCAGGAACAGGCGGTCGGTGAGCGCCAGGTCAACTCTTTGTCTCGGATCCCAGACATTCTGGACATCTCGGGCCGCGCACGACGCCCGTGATTCCGCGGAACTGCGGATCCTGATACCGAACCGAGACCCGTCCACGGCTTCCGCCGTTACATGCCGGTAACTGCACCGTGCCAAGATTGGCGCAACCCGCACACGGACAACAGCGTCCACGACACAGGAGTCGGACTCATGGAACGTCGCTCGAAGATCGCCTACGGCTTTGCTCTCGTGGCAGCCGCCACCCTTGCTCTCGCCGGCTGCTCGACCGGAGGCAGCGCATCCCCGAGCGCGAGCGCCGGCGGCACGGACTACGGCCTGATCACCGCAGGCACCCTCACCGTGTGCTCGGACATCCCGTACAAGCCGTTCGAGTACGAAGAGTCAGCAGGATCCGGGAAGTACACCGGCTTCGACGTCGATCTGCTCACCGCGATCGGCGACAAGCTCGGCCTGAAGACGCAGTTCCAGGTCACGAACTTCGACACCCTGCAGTCGGGCGCGGCCCTGCTCGCCGGCCAATGCGACATGGGCGCCTCGGCGATGACGATCACCGACGAGCGGAAGAAGAACATCGACTTCTCCGCCGGGTACTACGACTCGCTGCAGTCGCTGCTGGTCAAGACCAGCTCCGGCATCAAGGACATCAACGGCCTGTCCGGCAAGAACGTCGGCGTCCAGCAGGGCACGACGGGTGAGACCTACGCGAAGGATCACGCCAAGGGTGCCAACCTCGTGCAGTTCTCCGACGACGGCGTGCTGTGGCCGGCTCTGCAGGGCGGCCAGATCGACGCGATCCTGCAGGACCTGCCGGTCAACCTGCAGCACGAGAAGGACGACCCGTCCTACAAGGTCGTCGAGACCTACAAGACCGACGAGCAGTACGGCTTCGCGTTCGCGAAGGGCAAGAACGAGGCACTGCGCAAGGCCGTCGACGAGCAGCTGAAGGCGCTCAAGGACAACGGCGAGTACAAGAAGATCTACGACAAGTACTTCACCGCGGCGAAGTGACCGGGGCCTGACCCACGCCGATGGCACTGAAGAAGCGGACCCGTACGCGGGTCTACCACTACACCGTCTATGCGGTGATCATCGCGCTCATCGCCTGGGCTGCGATCGTCACGGACTGGCCCACGGTCGCGAAGCAGTTCGCGAATCCCGAGGTCGCGTTGAAGATGCTCCCTGGCATCATCACCGTCGGCCTCAAGAACACACTGCTGTTCACGATCGAGTCGTTCGCCGGCGGTCTCGTCCTCGCCATCCTCCTGGCGCTGATGAAACTCAGCAGCATCCCGCCGTTCCGGTGGGCGGCGACCGTGTGGATCGAGTTCTTCCGCGGCATTCCCGCGCTGATGACGATCTTCGGCTTCGCACTCATGGTGCCGATCGCGCTGCACATCAAGATCCCCGGCGGCCCGGTGGGGGCGGCGACGCTCGGCCTGATCGTGGTGTCGTCGGCCTACATGGCCGAGACCATCCGTGCGGGAATCCAGGCCGTGCCGAAGGGGCAGACCGAGGCGGCACGGTCGCTCGGCATGTCGGGCGGCAAGACGATGTTCTTCATCGTGCTGCCGCAGGGCTTCCGCATCATCATCCCGCCGCTCACGAACGAGTTCGTGCTGCTGCTGAAGGACACGTCGCTCTTCTTCATCGCCGGCGCGACGCCGCTCACGTACGAGTTGACGACGTACGCGCGCAACGGCCTTTCCACGTACGCGAACGCCACGCCGATGGTCATGGCCGCGCTCCTGTATCTGGTCGTGACGATCCCGCTCACGCGGCTGACAGCCTGGCTCGAGCGACGGATGGCGAGGGAACGATGACCACCGACCTGATCAACGTGCATGCCCCGGCGATCGACATCCAGGGGCTCGTGAAGCACTTCGGCGACAACGAGGTGCTCAAGGGCATCGACCTGACGGTCCGCGCCGGCGAGGTCGTCTGCGTGATCGGCCCCTCCGGATCCGGCAAGTCGACGCTGCTGCGCTCGGTGAACATGCTCGAGGAGCCCACTGGCGGGAAGATCGTCATCGAGGGGATCGACATCACCGATCCGGACACCGACATCGACCGGGTGCGCACCCGCATCGGCATGGTGTTCCAGAGCTTCAACCTGTTCCCGCACATGACGGTGCTCGGCAACCTCACGATCGCCCAGCGCCAGGTGAAGCGCCGCGGCAAGACCGAGGCCGAGAAGGTCGCGAACGAGATGCTCGAGCGGGTGGGCATGAGCCACAAGGCCGACGCCTATCCGAGCCATCTCTCCGGCGGTCAGCAGCAGCGCGTCGCGATCGCGCGGGCGCTGTGCATGAACCCGGACATGATGCTGTTCGACGAGCCGACCTCGGCGCTCGACCCCGAGCTCGTGGGCGAGGTGCTGCAGGTCATGCGCACGCTCGCCGACGAGGGCATGACGATGATGGTGGTCACGCACGAGATGGGCTTCGCCCGCGAAGTCGGATCCCGGCTGATCTTCATGGACGGCGGCCACATCCTCGAGGAGGGCGATCCGCGCGAGGTGCTCGCGAACCCGCAGCACCAGCGCACGAAGGACTTCCTCGCGCGCGTGCTCTGAGAGCTCAACGGCACGCAGGGCGCGGATCGGGATCCTGTCCCGATCCGCGCTTCTTTAGCGCGTCGCGCATCAGATCATAGGAGTCTCCAAGCCCCGGCATAGCGGCAACATCCGATTCATCGAGCGGGCACCGATTACGATGAGTGGTCGCCCCCGCCCGGAGGCGGGAGAACGAGGCCCCCGACATGCTGCGCTGGCTGCTGGATCTGAACCTCGTCGACGGACCTGCGCCGTTGATCATCTGGGGTCTGGCAGCCAGCGGGGTCGTCGCCCTGCTGATCCGGCCGCTGCGCCGGCGCTGGCTCGTGCGCCTGCTGATCGGGGTCGCCGCCGGCGCGCTGGTCGGCTGGTTCCTGGTGGTCTGGGCCGATGCGAGCAACGCGTTCGGCGTGCCCATGCCGGACACGGTGAAGTGGTGGACCACCGGAGGCTTCGCGGCGATCGGCCTGTGCGTCGTCAGCCTGTGGTCGTCGCACTGGTGGCGCAAGGCCGTCGCGATCCTCACCGTCATCACCTCGGTGCTGTCCATCTTCCTCGGCATCAACCAGGCGTTCGGGCTGGACCGCAGCCTGGGCGACCTCCTGGGGATCAACACCCTGGGTTCGATCGACAACTTCGCCCCGCCGCTGACGACCCCGGTCGATGAGACCAAGCCCCTGTACGAGACGTGGACGCCCCCGAGCGACATGCCCGCACAGGGCAGGTACGGCGCCTTGAACGGCTCGCACGCGATCACGTCTTCGGCGGGTTTCAAGCCCCGTTCCGCCACGATCTACCTGCCGCCCGCCGCACTGGTGACGGATCCGCCGCCCCTGCCCGTCGTCGTGTTCATGATGGGTCTGCCGGGCTGGCCGAGCCCGCATCCGATGGTGGATGTGCTGAACGAGTTCGCCGCGAAGCACGACGGGCTCGCCCCGATCGTCGTGATCGCGGACCAGCTCGGCTCGCAGTCGCAGAACCCGGGCTGTGTCGACTCCGCGGCCTACGGCGGCGTGGAGACCTACTTCAACAAGGACATCCCCGACTACATCCGCACGCACCTGCGGGTGCTGCAGGACTCGAAGTACTGGACGATCGCGGGCTACTCGAACGGCGGCGCGTGCGCGTTCATGTGGGGCGCGCGGCACCCCGACATCTGGGGGAACATCGCGACCGCATCGGGCGAGCCGTGGGCGGGATCGTCGGATCCGGCCTCGGTGCTGAAGCCCGTCTACAAGGGGGACGTGGCGGCGTTCGACGCGAACAAGCCCTCCGCGATCCTCACCGAGCACCCGGGGGAGTACGCGGGGCACTACGCGATCTTCGCCGCCGGCGCGCTGGACAAGAAATACGGCCCGCTGAACCGCACCTCGGCGGCGCTCGCCGAGGCCGCCGGATTCCACACCACGTTCTACCTCGTGCCGAACGCGACGCACACGGGCCCGGGCCTGAGAGGCGGCCTCGCCAAAGCGTTCTCGGTACTCTATCCCCGATGGGGATTGGCGGCGGGATGAGCTTCTCGGTTCGCGCGACGATGGCCGGCGCGGCGGCGCGTGCGGGACGCTCCCTGCGTCGGCACCCGTTCTCGGTGGGACTGAGCGCCCTGCTCGTCATCACCGGCGCCGCGTTCGGCACGTTCTGGGGGGAGCACCCGGACTGGCTCGGCGCCAGCCCGCTCACGCTCGGCCGGGAGCGGCAGTGGTGGACGCCCCTCACCGCGCTTCTCGTGCCGGACTCCTGGGGCGAGCTGATCATCGCGCTCGTGATCGCCCTCACGCTGCTCGCCTACGCGGAGCGGCTGATGGGCACGCTGCGCACGGCGCTCGCGTTCGTCGTCACCGGCGTGCTGGGCGTGCTGCTCGGCATCGGCACGCAGTCGCTGGCCTGGTCGTGGGGCCAGGTCTGGGCGCGGGTGGACGCGCGTGGACAGGTCTTCGACCCGCTGATCGGGATCATGGGCGCCGTGATGGCGGGCAGCGCCTTCGCCCCCGCACTGCACCGCCGCCGGATCCGGCTCATCGGCTTCGCGCTGCTGCTCACGTTCACGCTGTACGGCGGGGATTCGGACAGCGTGTACCGGCTGTTCTCCGCGCTGATCGGGCTGGTCGCGGGCGCTCTGCTGAGCAGGGGCCGGGCCCGCGCGGCCTGGCATCGCAGCTCCTATCGCGAGACCAGGACCCTCATCGCCGCGATGGTGGCCGTCACCGGCCTCGGCCCGCTGATCGTGCTCATCACCGGCGTGGGGACGGGCCCGCTGGCACCGGTGGTCGCGGGCCTGCGCGGCGTGGACATCTCCGGGATCATCGACAACTGCTCGGACACCGTCTCGGACCGCTGCGTGACGACGTTCAGCACCGCCGTCGCCACAGGCACCGGCGTCGTGCTGATGAGCCTGGTGCCGTTGCTGCTCAGCCTGGTCGCGGCGTGGGGGCTGCGCTCCGGGCGGCGCGCGGCCTGGTTCCTCGCCATGGGCGTGAACGCGATGATGGCGCTGCTGACCGGCATCAGCGTCGCGGTGCGGCAGTTCACGCATCCGGCCGACGTCGTCACGATCGACCGCCAGTTCCCCGGATTCTCAGTGCTCGCGATCCTGGTCCCGGTCGCGATGTGCGTGCTGCTCGCGCTCACCCACCGGCGCTTCGCGGTGCGCGCCTCGCGCCGGGCGGTGCGCAGGTTCGTGTGGATCATCGGGATCGCGTTCGCGGTGCTGGTCGCCGCCGACATGATCCTCGTGATGACCGCCGGTCATCCGGCGTCGTTCTGGTCGACCCTCGGGGGCACTCTGCGGCGGTTCCTGCCGACAGGCATCGGGCACCCCGGATCGAAGACCTCCCTGACCGGCCTGTCGCGCGCCGTGCATCGCGACGTCGGCGGGCTGTTCTGGCTCGTCTTCGCCGCCGCCATGCTGACGCTGCTGCGCGGCCGTTCCGTGAGCACGGCGGACGAGACGGAGCGCTTCCGCGCGCAGCTGCGCGAGACCGATGGCGGCACGCTCGGGTTCATGGGCACCTGGGAGGGCAACGAGCACTGGTTCACCCGTGACGGCCGCGGTGCGGTGGCCTATCGCGTCGTGTCCGGCATCGCGATCGCAGTCGGCGATCCGGTGTGCACCCCCGGCGACGCGGAGCACACCATCCGGGGCTTCCTGGACTTCTGCGACTCGAACGCCTGGACCCCGGTCTTCTACAGCACCCATGAGGAGTTCGTCCCGGCGTTCCGGAGATTCGGCTGGAAGCGCCTCTCCGTGGCCGAGGAGACGGTGGTGCCCCTGGAGCGGTTCGAGCTCACCGGCAAGGTCTGGACCAAGGTGCGCCAGCCGTACAACCGCGGCCAGCGCGACGGCCTGACGACGCTGTGGACGACGTGGGAGCAGCTGCCCGCCGGTCTCGTCTCCCAGCTCGACGCGCTCAGCGAGCAGTGGATCGCGGAGAAGGCGCTGCCCGAGATGCGGTTCACGCTGGGAGGCATGGAGGAGCTGCGCGATCCCGACGTGGCGATCCTGCTCGCGCTCGGTCCGGAGGGCGAACTGCAGGCGGTCACCAGCTGGATGCCGGTGTGGCGCGAGGGAGAGCTGATCGGCCGCACGCTCGACTTCATGCGCCGCGCCGACGGTGCCATGCCGGGCGTGATGGAGTTCGCGATCGCGTCGGCCGCTCTGCACATGAAGGAGCTCGGGCTGCAGGTGATGAGCCTGTCCGGCGCGCCGCTCGCGCAGAGCGCCGACGGCGGCGAGGACGACGGCGCCGAGTCGGCGGCGATCAAGCGGCTGCTGGAGTGGCTCAGCCGGGTGCTGGAGCCGGCCTACGGGTTCGCGTCCCTGCTGCGCTACAAGGGCAAGTTCAACCCCGAGTACCGTTCGATGTATCTGTTCTACGCTGACAACAGTCAGCTGCCGGCGATCGGCCTCGCGATCGGGCGCGCGTATCTGCCCGATGCCTCGCCCGCCGAGTACGTGGCGCTGGTGCGGTCGCTGGCGGGCTGAGCCCGGGCGCAGCGTGGAGGGGAGGCGACAGCAGATGCCGTCGGCAAGGGTGCGAAGCCGGATCCGGATCGGCGCGCTGCTGGCGCTGTGCGCGCTCGGCGTGTGCGCGCTGCTCGTCGGCATGATCGGGAAGCAGGGACGCCCGCTCACCGCGCCGCTCCCCGCGCCGCCGTCGCTCACCTCGCCGCTCTACGAGACGTGGACGGCGCCCGTCGATCTGCCCGTACAGGGCACCGTGACTCTCCTCACCGGCACGAAGCGGATCCCGTCCACGGCGGGGTTCACGCCACGTGACGCGTCGCTGTACCTGCCGCCCGCCGCGCTCGTGAAGAACGCCCCGGCGCTGCCCCTCGTGGTCTTCATGATGGGACAGCCCGGCGATCCGGATCCCGAGCCCATCCGCGCGGCGATGGATCAGCTCGCCGCCCGCCACCACGGCCTCGCGCCCATCGTCATCATCGCCGATCAGCTGGGCACGCCGGACGCCAATCCCGCGTGCGTCGACTCCGCCGCGTACGGCGGGGTGGAGACCTATTTCACGAAGGACATCCCCGCCTGGGCGCGCCAGAACCTGCGGATCCTGCCGGCCCCCGCGGCCTGGACCATCGCGGGATTCTCGAACGGCGGGGGCTGCGCGCTGGACTGGGGCGTCGAGGATCCCGCGCTGTGGGGCAGCATCGTGAGCGTCTCGGGCGAGTCGTATCAGGGCACCGAGTTCCCGGACCAGGTGCTGCAGCAGGTGTTCGACGGAGATGAGCAGGCATACGCCGCAGCCAAACCGGCGGCGAAGGCGGCGCAGAACGCCGGCGCGTTCGCCGGTCACGTGGCGTTGTTCGCGGCGGGCGCCCAGGACGCCTTCTTCACGGCGCAGGTGCGCTCCTCGGCGCAGATCGCCCAGGAGGCGGGGTTCGAGACGCGGGTGTTCAGCATCCCCGGGGAGGACCACGTCGGCGCCCTCCCCGAGGGCCTGCTGAAGACGTTCGGCGCGCTGTTCCCGCATCTGGGGCTGGCGCCGCCCGGCTAATCGATCCGGCTCAGCCCACCTGGCGCACCGCGACCGGTTCGGCGTCCACCGCGATGCCGACGACGTCGCCGAACGAGGGGCGGATCCGGGCGGTGTGCTGCACGCGCACGAGCGCGCCGTCCTCCGTGCGCACCAGCGTGCGGCGCATGCTGCCGAGGAACATGCTCTCCTCGACGGAGGCGGTCACCGCGGCGTCCGCGGCCTCGACGAGGCGCACGTTCTCCGGGCGCAGCAGCACGTCGACCTCCCCGGTCGCGGGGGTCTGCAGCGGCAGCTCGGTGCCCCACACGCGGACGGTCGTGCCGTCGGCCAGGCCGCGCACGATGCTGGAGAGTCCGACGAACGCGGCGACGTGCGCGGTCGCGGGGCGCAGGTACAGCTCCTCCGGAGAGCCGATCTGGTCGATCCGCCCGGCGTCCATCACGGCGATCCGGTCGGAGACGCTGAGCGCCTCCTCCTGATCGTGCGTGACGAACACGGTGGTGATCCCGAGGCGGAGCTGGATCCGGCGGATCTCGTCGCGCAGCTGCACGCGCACCTTCGCATCCAGGGCGGAGAGCGGCTCGTCCAGCAGCAGCACCCGGGGCTCGGTGAC
The DNA here is from genome assembly GCF_039541635.1 of Microbacterium panaciterrae. NCBI lineage: Bacteria > Bacillati > Actinomycetota > Actinomycetes > Micrococcales > Microbacteriaceae > Microbacterium > Microbacterium panaciterrae. Next base: position 435,203 of record NZ_BAABGP010000003.1, on the reverse strand, counting down.
GAGCGCACGGGCGAGAGCGACGCGCTGCTGCTGCCCGCCGGAGAGCTGGTGCGGGTACTTGTCGGCGTGCGCCTCGAGGCCCACCAGAGCGAGCGCGTCCAATGCCCGGCGGCGTGCGGCGGCGGTGGCGACCTTGCGCCGGCGCAGCCCGAACGCCGTGTTGTCGACGACGCGCAGGTGCGGGAACAGCGAGTAGGACTGGAACACCATGCCGATGTCGCGCTTGCTCGTGGGGATGCCGGACACATCCTTGCCGCCCAGCAGCACAGCGCCGCCGTCGGACTCCTCCAGGCCCGCGAGCACCCGCAGCAGGGTGGTCTTGCCGCAGCCGGACGGCCCGAGCAGGGAGACGAACTCGCCGGGGGCGATGTCCAGGTCGATGCCGTGCAGCACCGGGGTGCGGCCGTAGCTCTTGACGATGCCCTCGAACTGCACGCGGGTGCCGTCGCTCGAGCCCCTGAGCAGGGAGTTGTCGGCGGTGCGGGGGAGCGCGATGTCGCTCATGAGTCGGCCTTTCCGGAGCGGCCGCGGGCGGCGCGTCCGATGATGAGGAGCAGGAGGAAGCTGAACGTGAGGGCCATCAGCGCGAACATCGCGGGAGCCCACCCGTCCTGCTTCTGCACGACCACGAGCGCGGTCTGCAGCACGTCGCGGTTGAGCAGCGACGCGATGGTGAACTCGCCGAGCACGACGGCGATCGACAGCAGCGACGCAGCCAGCAGTCCCTGGCGCAGGTTCGGCGCGAGCACCCGCAGCACGACCGTCACCCACCCCGCGCCGAGCGACCGGGCCGCCTCCGCGAGGGTGCGCATGTCGACCGCGTCGATCGAGGCCTGGATCGAGCGGTACGCGAACGGCAGCACGGTGATGCCGTAGGCGAACCCGAGCGTCCAGGCGCCGGTGCCGAGGCTCCTCCCGATCTGCAGGTAGATCGGCGTGAGGCCGACGACCAGCACGATCGCGGGGATCGAGATCGGCAGCAGCACGACGAACTCGAACACGGGGCGCAGACGCGGGAACCGCAGGTTCACCAGGATCATGGTGGGCGCGAGCACCAGCAGCACGATCAGCACCGTCACCACGGCGAGCATCAGCGAGTTGCCCAGGCCCGTCCAGATCGGCTGGTAGACCGACGCCTTGGCGGGATCTCCCAGACCGGCCCAGTGCGAGAGCGTGAACCCGCCGGTCTCGGCGCGGAACGTGTACGCGAGCGTCGCGACCAGCGGCACCAGGAAGAACAGCCCGACGAGGATCCCGATGATCCAGCGGGTGAGCGCGGACGGCGTGAGACCGTTCATGCCTGCCACCTCGCAGCCCGGCGCTGCACGAGCGAATACAGCCACATCACGATCCCGACGACGACGATCATGCCGAGCGCGAGCGCTCCGGCCAGGTTCTCCCGGCCCAGCACCGTCTCGCTGGTGAGCGCCGCGCGGATCTGCAGCGGCACGATCTGCGAGCCCTGACTGGCCAGCGCCGCCGCGGTCGCGTACGAGGAGAACGCGTTCGCGAACAGCAGGAGGAAGCTGGCGAGGAAGGCGGGCGCGAGCACCGGGATCCCGATCCGCAGCCAGAAGCTCGAGCGCGTGCCGCCGAGCGTGAGGTTCGCCTCGGCCCACTGCGGCTTCAGCGCCGAGAGAGCGGGCATGAACGTGATGACCATGAGCGGGATCTGGAAGTACAGGTAGGGCAGGATCAGGCCGGGCAGCTCGTAGATCCACGGGCCCTGTGCGAACAGGTCGACCCCGAAGAGATCCTTGAGCAGCATCGTGATGACCCCGCGGAGCCCGATCGACGCGATGAACATGAACGCGAGCATCACGCCACCGGTCTGCGCGAGCACGCCCGACGCGGCCTCCACGACCGTGCGCACCGTGCCCGCGGGGTTCATGCCCAGCAGGGCATAGCAGACCAGCGCGCCGACGACGGCGCCGATGACCGCGGTGAGCAGCGAGATCCCGGCGGAGTTGCCGAACGTGAGCAGGATGGTCGGATCCCAGAGCGCCGACAGATTGCTCCCGGTCAGGGCGCCGCTGCGGGTGAAGAACCCCGTGGCGACGGCGAGGATCGTCGGCAGGACGAGGAACAGCAGCAGATAGGCGGCGAAGGGGACGAGGCCGATCGTCGCGAGCCCGTGGCGGACGAGCGCAGGGGCACCGCGCCGGGCCGAAGCACGAGGCTCCGACCCGGCGCGGGGTGCGGCCGGAGCCGCGGTGGCGGAGGAGGTCACTGGACCGCCGCAGCCCACTTCTGGCCGAGCAGCGTGCCCGCCTTGGTGCTCTGCGCCTCGGTCGGAACGACCGTGTCCTTGGGCGCTGCCGGCAGCTCGGCTGCGAGGGTCTTGTCGATCGTGCCCGCCTTGGTCATGGCGTCCATGCGGGCCGGACGTGCGCCGCCCTTGAGCCACAGGTTCTGGCCCTCGTCGCTGTACAGGAACTCCTCCCACAGGCGCGCGGCCGCGGGGTGCGGGGCCGCCTTGTTGACGGCCTGGTTGTAGTAGCCGGCGTAGCCCGTGCCGGGCAGCACGACCGTCTTCCAGTTCTTGTTGTCCTTCTTGTGGGCCGTGTTCAGGTAGTCCCAGTCGAAGACGACGGGCGTCTCGCCGCTCGCGACGGTCGCCGTGGTGACGTCGACCTTGAGCAGGTTTCCGGCCTTCTGCATCTCGGAGAAGAAGTCGATGCCCTTCTGGTAGTCGTCCAGCGTGCCGCCGGACTGCACCGTGGCCATGCCCACCGCGGCGAAGGCGGCGCCGGCCTGCGTCGGGTCGCCGTTCAGCGCCACGGCGCCCTTGTACTCGGACTTCTTCAGGTCGGCGAGCGCCTTCGGCGCGGGGAACTTGGACGAGTCGTAGCCGATCGACATGTACCCGCCGTAGTCGCCCGTGAACAGGCCGGTCTTGTCCTTGAGGTTTGCCGGGATCTCGTCCCACTTCGCCACCTGGTACGCGGCGAACTTGTCCGTGTTCTGCAGGGTGACGGTGAGGCCGAGGTCGAACACGTCGGGCGCGGTGTCCAGGCCCTGGTTCGTCTTCGCCGCCTGGATCTCCTCGGCGCTGGACGCGTCGGGGGTGGCCTCGTTGACCGTGATCTTCGGGTACTTCTTCTTGAAGGCGTCGAGGATCTCGCCGTAGTTGGCCCAGTCGTGCGGCAGGGCGACGACGTTGAGCGCGCCCTCCGCAGCGGCGGCCTTCTCCAGGTCGGCCAGAGTGCCGAAGTCCTTGAGAGACGTGGCGGTGGCGGCGTTGCCGCCGGCGCCTGCGGAGCCGCTCGGGTCGGCGGAGGCGGATCCGGAGCAGGCGGAGAGCAGGAGCGCGGCGCTGGTCGCCAGCGCGATGCCTGCGCCGATGCGTGCGCGGCGGGAGCTGATGAGCATGATTTCCTCTCGGTGTCCGGCGCGTCGCCGGGTCGGGTTGAGAGGAATGTACGGCGGACGGGTTACCGGCGGACCGGGGAGGGGTGAACGCGCAATGAACGGCACGGCTCCGTCCGGGATCGCCGGTCCCTGAGCCTGTCGAAGGGCCGACGGCTTCCCTGCGGCCCGGGCGCCTGGTTGGATCGGAGCATGGACCTTCCCGACGCGATCGACCTCGACGGCGCCACCCTCATCCGCGTCGAGTCGCCGGACGGCATCGCCTGCTGGACCGCCGGGATCGAAGGCGGCGACGGCGGCTGGACGGTGAGCATCATCGCCGAGCCGGCCGAGGAGCCGAGTGCGGAGGCAAGAGACGCCGCGCAGGGCATCGTCGCCGGCTTCGGCGCGCTCAGCGAGGCCGCGATCGGCTACCTCGTGGATGAGCTGCCCGCCTCTCGCGGTGACCTGTCGGAGGCCGATCGTGCACTGCTCGCGGCCCAGGATCCGCCGTTCGGCGCCCCGGAGGCGGTCGTCTGGCCGGACGGGACCTGGATGATGCGGTTCGCCGAGTGCGGCCTCGAGATCGGAGACGACTACGGCGTCGGCGTCATGTTCGCCGGATCCCGTCCGGTCGCCGTCGAGGACCTCTCGGATCCGGACGACGTGGAGTGATCGCCGACGTCAGGGCAGGGGCGCCGCGTACTTGAAGCCGCGGTGCGAGCCCACGAAACCGAGGCGCTCGTAGAACCGGTGCGCGTCGACGCGCTGCGCGTCCGAGGTGAGCTGCACCATGGGGGTGCCGAGCGCGGGTGCCGCGACCTGCGTGGTCCAGCGCATCAGCGCGGATCCGACCCCGGTGGAGCGCAGATCCGCGCGCACCCGCACCGCCTCGACGAGCAGCCGGGTCGCGCCGCGGCGGGACATCCCGGGGATCCGGGTGAGCTGGAACGTTCCGACCACGGTGCCGTCGTGTTCGGCGACGAGGAGATCGTTCGACGGATCCGCGAGCACCGACTCCAGGCCCGCCGTGTATGCCGGGAGGTCCTCTTCCGCGGCCATGTCCCCGCGGGACGCGCTGATGGCGTCATCGGCGAGCAGCGCGATGATCGCGGCGGCGTCGTCGGGCCGTGCACGTCGCAGCGTCACCACGCCGATCCGGGTCTCGAGCGGCGCGGGCAGGTCAAGATCGGCGAGCATGCCCCGATCCTTTCACGCGGGAGACGGCGTTTCGTCTCGGTCGTCGCTGCGCTCCGTCCTCGCTCAACGACCCGAGTTTTCCTGGGGACGCGTTCGTCTCGGTCGTCGCTCAACGACCCCGATATTTCTGGGGTCGTTGAGCGAGCAGCGACGAAGGAGCAGCGAGACGAAACGCGGGTCAGGCGCCGACGACCTCGGGCTGGGCGTCGACGCCGGCCTCCTTGCGCTGGGCAGCCGTGATCGGGGCCGGCGCGGCGGTGAGCGGGTCGAACCCGTTGCCGGTCTTCGGGAACGCGATCACCTCGCGGATCGACTCGGTCTTGGACAGGTGCTGTAGCACGCGGTCCATGCCGAGCGCGATGCCACCGTGCGGGGGAGCGCCGAACGTGAACGCCTCGAGGAGGAAGCCGAACTGCTCCTCGGCGACCTCGTCCGAGATGCCCATGACCTCGAAGACGCGCTTCTGCACGTCCTCGCGGTGGATGCGGATGGATCCGCCACCGAGCTCGGAGCCGTTGCAGACGATGTCGTACGCGTAGGCGAGGGCGGATCCCGGATCCGTGTCGAAGGTCGCCTCGAACTCCGGCTTGGGGCCGGTGAACGCGTGGTGCACGGCGGTCCAGGCGCCGGCACCGACGGCGACGTCGCCCGAGGCGACCGCGTCGGCGGCCGGCTCGAACATCGGCGCGTCGACGACCCAGGTGAACGCGAACACGTCGGGGTCGAGCAGGCCCAGGCGGCGGCCGATCTCGACGCGCGCGGCCCCGAGCAGGGCGCGGGAGTCCTTCGCGGATCCGGCGGCGAAGAAGGCGCAGTCGCCGGGGGCGGCGCCGACGAGCGCGGCGAGACCCGCCTGCTCGGCCTCGCTGAGGTTCTTGGCGACCGGGCCGCCGAGCGTGCCGTCCTCGTTGAACAGGACGTACGCCAGTCCCCGGGCGCCGCGCTGCTTGGCCCAGTCCTGCCAGGCGTCGAGCACCTTGCGCGGCTGCGAGGCGCCGCCGGGCATGACGACCGCGCCCACGTAGTCGGCCTGGAACACGCGGAACGTGGTCTCGGAGAAGTAGTCCGTCGCCTCGACGAGTTCGAGGCCGAAGCGCAGGTCGGGCTTGTCCGAGCCGTACTTCGCCATCGCGTCGGCATAGGTCATCCGCGGCAGCGGGGTCTGCACCTCGACGCCGATGGTCGCCCACATCGCGGTGAGGACAGCCTCCATCATCTCGATGACGTCCTCCTGATCGACGAAGGCCATCTCGATGTCGAGCTGGGTGAACTCCGGCTGGCGGTCGGCACGGAAGTCCTCGTCGCGGTAACAGCGCGCGATCTGGAAGTACTTCTCCACGCCGCCGACCATGAGCAGCTGCTTGAACAGCTGCGGGCTCTGCGGCAGGGCGTACCAGCTGCCGGGGTGCAGGCGCGCGGGCACGACGAAGTCGCGGGCGCCCTCCGGGGTGGAGCGGGTGAGAGTGGGCGTCTCCACCTCGACGAAGGCGCGCTCGTGCAGCACGTCGCGCAGCGCCTTGTAGACCTTCGAGCGCAGCTGCAGCGGCGCGATCGAGGCGGGTCGGCGCAGGTCCAGGTAGCGGTGCTTGAACCGCACGTCCTCGCCGACCGGATCGGCCTCGACCAGGCCGGACGAGACCTGGAACGGCAGCGGCGCCGACTCGTTCAGCACGACCACGTCCGCCACCACGATCTCGACCTCGCCCGACGGCAGGTTCGGGTTCTCGTTGCCCGCGGGGCGACGCGAGACCTCGCCGGTGACCTGCAGCACGAACTCGCTGCGCAGCGGCCGGGCGATCTCCTCGTCGCGGATGACGACCTGGGCGATCCCTGAGGCGTCCCGCAGATCGATGAAGGCGACTCCTCCGTGATCACGACGGCGATCGACCCACCCCGCAAGGGTGACGGTCTGACCGATGTGCGCGGCGCGCAGTGCGCCTGCCGTGTGGGTGCGAAGCACGGAATATGCCTCCAGCTAGGGGAAAAGGGATACCCGCCATTCTACGGGGACGCGTCGCGCCCCTCGTGGGGGAGGGCGCGGCCTCACTAGACTCGCGGCAAGCACCACCCCTCGACCGATCCTGGAAGGCGCTCCCATGCACATCCTCCCCACCGCAGACGCGACCGACGCGGTCAGCAACGTCTACGCCGCGCTGTTCTCCGGCGGCAGCATCACCTTCTCCCTGATCCTCTACGTGATCATCGCGATCGCGCTGTGGAAGGTGTTCACGAAGGCCGGCCACCCCGGGATCCTCGCGATCATCCCGATCGTGAACGCGATCTACCTGATCAAGATCGCGGGCATGAGCGGCTGGTTCGTGCTGCTCTACCTGATCCCGATCGTCAACATCATCTTCGCGATCATCGTCGCGGTGAAGCTCGGCAAGAACTTCGGCAAGGGCGGGGCCTTCTCGTTCTTCCTGCTCTGGCTGTTCTCGTTCATCGGCTACTTCATCATCGGATTCGGCTCGGCCCAGTACCGCCGCGCCTGACCCGGGATGCCCGCAGAGAGACTGCACCTCGTCCGGCACGGCGAGGTCTTCAACCCTGACCACGTGCTGTACGGGCGGCTGCCCGGCTATCACCTGAGCGACGCGGGTCGGCGGATGGCGCAGGCCGCCGCCGACCACGTCGTGGGCCTTGACCGGCCGGTGACGCAGCTGCGCTGCTCCCCGCTCGAGCGCACCCAGGAGTCGGCCGAGCCGTTCGCCACGGCGTTCGGGCTCGTGCCGCGGCTCGAGGAGCGCATCATCGAGCCGTGGAACGTGTTCGAGGGCACGCGCATGCGGCGTGCCCTGATGAACCCGTGGAACTGGCGGCACCTGCGCCGGCCGTCGGTGCCGAGCTGGGGAGAGCCGTACGTCTCGATCGCGGATCGGATGCGCGCGGCGATGGACGACGCGTGGCACGAGGCGGACGGCGGCGACGTCGTGTTCGTCTCGCATCAGGCGCCGATCTGGATCACGCACCTCTCGGTCGCCGGGCTGCCGCTGCGGCACGATCCGCGCAGCCGTCGGTGCGCGCTGTCGAGCGTGACGTCGTTCGAGCGGGTCGGCGACGTCTGGCGCGAGGTGGCGTACGCCGAGCCCGCGGCGGCCGGCATCGACCTCGGCGCTGTCTGACCGGCGGCCTCAGGCCCCCGACGTCGGGCGCACCGGTACGGCGGGGACGACGTCGAACGGATCCGCGTCGCGCGCGGGCAGCAGGAAGCGGCGACCGTTCGTGGCGGCGACCGGCACGAGCGCACGGATCAGCGCGGCTCCGCGGATCCCCGCCTCCCGCAGCGCCTCGACTTCGGCCGGGTTCAGATCCACGGGGGAGTCGCCGTTGCCCATGTCGGTGCCGTAGCGGACGGTCCCGCCATGCGCGTGGAAGCGCCGCACGTTGTCGATCGCGATCTCCCTGGCCTCGCCGTCATGGATCGCCAGGGTCGAGATCCAGGCGATCCGCCCGGCCTGACGGGCCACCTCGGTGTCGCTCAGCGGCGTGCTGAAGGGCGCATGCGCGAGCGCGCGGACTCCGAGTCCCGGCATGCGCTCGGCCTCGCCAGGGCCTTCGGCGTGCGCGACGACGGGAAGACCGAGCTGGTCGGCGGTGCGCACGATCGAGTTGATCATGCCGTCACCGAACACCGGACCGGCCGTGCTGTTGCTCGCGATCTTGATCACGGCGGCGCCTGCGGCCTTCATCTCCGCGATCGCCGCTGCCGCATCCGCCAGGGTGGCGACCTCGCGGACCGAGCCGGGCGGTGCCCAGGCGCGGTCCGAGGGATATCCGCCAGGCGGGGTCAGGAACGCGCCGGCGTACGAGATCGAGACGCCGCTCGGGTCGTCGCCGAATCGCGCCGCCACGATCTGCGCGAAGCGCGAGACCGCCGCCGGGGCGGATCCGAGATCCAGCACGCGACCCAGCAGGGACTGCTCGAGCCGATTCGGGTCCACGAGCTGCAGGTGGACGTGATGGTCGGTGAACCCTCCGATGTACGACCCCTCTGCCACGGGGCTACCGGCCGATCTCGGTGCGCACCGCGTACAGCTCGGGGAAGAAGGTGAGATCGAGCGCGCGTTGCAGGAAGTCGACGCCGCTGGATCCGCCGGTGCCCACCTTGCGGCCGATCGTGCGGGTCACGGTGCGCAGATGCCGGAAGCGCCAGAACTGGAAGTTGTCCTCGACGTCGACCAGCTCCTCGCACGCCTCGTACAGATCCCAGTGCTCGTGCGGGTGCTCGTAGATCTGCGTGAGCACCGGCACGAGGGAGTCGTGCATCCGGTACGGCTGGCGCACGTCGCGCTCCAGGATCTCGGCGGGGATCGGCAGTCCGCGGCGCGCGGCGAGGCGCAGGAACTCGTCGTACAGGGTCGGCCGCTCCCACTCCGCAGTCAGCATTGCGAGGTTCTCCGGGTGCGCGCGGAACACGCCCAGCATCCGCTCGTTCTTGTTGCCGAGCGCGAACTCGACCGCCCGGTACTGCACGGACTGGAAGCCGGACGAGTTGCCCAGGTCGCCGCGGAACTGCGCGTACTCGGTGGGCGTCAGCGTGGCCAGCACCGACCACTGCTGGGTGAGCACCTCCTGGATGTGCTTCACTCGCGCGACGTGCTTGAGCGCCGAGCGCAGGTCATCCTCGGCGAGCCGGTCGCGGGCGGTGCCCAGCTCGTGCAGCACGAGTTTCAGCCAGAGCTCGGTGGTCTGGTGCTGGATGATGAACAGCATCTCGTCGTGATGCTCGGGCACGCTCACCGGGTGCTGCGCGCCGAGCAGGCGATCCAGATCGAGATACGACCCGTAGGTCATCCGATCCTTGAGGTCCGTCACGATGCCGTCTTCGAGCGCGCGTTCGTTGTCCGCCACCGGGCGACCTCCTCGTCATGGATGCGTCCAGTATCCCATCCCGCCTGATGCGCAGTCTGGGGTGGACGGAGGCGTCGTGCGGATCAGCCACCCACCGCGCGGAGGTACTGACCCTCGGGGGAGATGCCGGATCCGGCGACGGTGAAGCGCACGATGCTCGACAGGTAGCGGTCCTCGCTGGCCTCGAAGATGCGGCCGTCGGCATCGCGGGAGGTGCGGCTGAGGCGCAGGATCGGGGTGCCCGGCGGCACCTGCAGCAGCGCCGCGTCCTGCTCGTCGGCGGCGACCGCGTCGATCTCGTGCTGCAGCCCGATGATGGGGTGCCCTTGGGATCCGAGGTACTCCGTGATCGAGACCGTGTCGGGGTCGATCGTGAACAGCAGCCGGCCCACCTCCTCGGTGTAGAACAGCCGCTCGAGCATGGTCGGGCGGTCATCGAGGAAGCGCAGCCGGACGACGCTGACGATCGTGTCGTCGGGGGAGACGCCGAGTGCCTGTGCCTTCTCCGTGCCGGCGCGGCGCAGGCTCAGCTCCTGCGTGCGCGCACCGGGCCGAGCGCCGAGTTCGCGGGCCCAGCGGGTGAACGGCACTGACACGTCGACGGCCTGCGTCGCCTTGCGCTCGACCACCCGGGCCGGGCGGCCGCGCGCGGTCTCGATGAGGCCTTCGCCGCGCAGGGCCGCGAGCGCGTTGCGGATCGGGCCGCGCGACGTGCGCCAGCGCTCGGCGAGCTCGGCCTCGGTGGGGACCGCGTCTCCGGGACGCAACTGGCCGGCGGCGATCCTGGCGCGCAGATCGTCGGCGATCTGGGTATAGACAACCTCGTGCACATAGGCATACTACTTGACGTCGACACTCCCGGAAAGCGGCGTTTCATCACTGTTCACGCAAGCAACGCCCGGGTGAACAGTCGAGGAACTGTGCCGAGTTAGGTATACATCTCGCCGTCGGACTTGAGAGAGTCTTCGAGGATTCCTTCCGCACCTCCCCTCCCGAAAGGTCCTCATGAAGCTTCGTGCTCTCACCGCCGTGGCCGCCGCCGCCGTCCTCGCTCTCGGCCTCGCCGGCTGTTCCGGCGCGGCGAACGCCACCTCGTCCGGTGACTCCACTGCTGCTCCCGCCGCGAACGGCGGCTACGCCGTCGACGCGAACACCCTCGTGTTCGGCGTCGTGCCCGACTCGGTCGACACCCAGACCAACTACCAGCCGCTCATGGACTACCTGGCGAAGCAGACCGGCAAGAAGGTCCAATACCACGAGTCGACCGACTACGCCGCCCTGATCGAGGCGTCCGTGGCCGGCAAGGTCGACGTCGCGTCGTTCTCCGGCTTCACCTACATCACCGCCACCAACGCGGGCGCCAAGCTCACCCCGATCTCCTCGATCGTCACCAAGAAGGGCCAGGAGCCGGGCTACTACTCCGAGGCGATCGTGCCGAAGGGATCCTCGATCACCTCGATCAAGGACTTCGCAGGCAAGAAGGTCTGCTTCGTCGACCCGTCCTCGACCTCCGGCTACCTGTTCCCGAGCTACAACCTGCTCAAGGACGGCATCGACCCGAAGACCGGCGTCACCCCGGTGTTCGCGGGCAAGCACGACGTGAGCGTGCAGAAGGTCGGCGAGGCCAAGGAATGCGAGGCGGGCTTCGCCGAGGACTCCGAGGTCGCCAAGAGCGACAAGGTCACCGTCGTCGCCAAGACGATGGTCCCCGGTGCGCCGCTCGTCTACTCCTCGGTGCTGCCGAAGGAGACCAGCGACAAGGTCGTCTCCGCGCTCAAGGAGATCACGATCGACGACATCGTCAAGGCCGGTATCAAGGGCGCCGACAGCGAGGCGTTCAAGGCGACGTTCTACGCGACGAAGCCGGTCGATGACAAGTACTACGACATCATCCGCGACATCTGCGAGAAGACCAAGGCCGATCAGTGCAAGAAGTGATCTGAGGATCCCTTCCGGGGCCGTCGGCATCGTCCGGCGGCCCCGACCCTCGCGAGACGCCACCTTCCGCATGAGACACCACATCTGCCGTGGTGTCTCATGCCGGATCCGGAGTCTCGCGGAGTGATTCCGATGCGAACCAGGAGCGCACCATCATGAGCACCCCCGCCCCGGCCGAGCCGGTCATCCGTCTGTCCGGCGTCACCAAGCAGTTCGGCGCGACCACCGCGCTGAAGGGCGCCGACCTGTCCGTCGCGCGTGGTGAGATCGTCGTGCTGCTCGGGCTGTCCGGATCCGGCAAATCGACGCTCCTGCGGCACCTCGACGGCCTGGAGACTCCCACGTCCGGTGAGGTGGAGGTGCTCGGATCCGCCGTTCCCGCGCTGAAGGGCACAGCGCTGCGTGCGCTGCGCAGCCGGGTCGGCTTCATCTTCCAGCAGTTCGAGCTGGTGCCGTCGCTCACGGTGCTGGAGAACGTGCTGACCGGATCGCTCTCCGCCGTGCGCGGGCCGCGTCTCGGGCTCTGGGGGTACGGCAAGGACGCGAAGCTGCAGGCGCTCGGCCACCTCGACCGGGTCGGGCTGCTGGATCGGGCCTACCAGCGCAGCGACACGCTCTCTGGCGGTCAGCAGCAGCGCGTCGCGATCGCCCGCGCGCTCATGCAGCGCCCCGAGATCCTGCTCGCCGACGAGCCCGTCGCCTCGCTCGACCCCGAATCCAGCGACCAGGTCATGGCGCTGATCCGCGAGATCGCCGCCGACGAAGGCCTCACCGTCGTGTGCAGCCTGCACCAGGTCGATCTCGCGATCAGCTGGGCCGACCGCATCGTGGGCCTGCGGCACGGCGAGGTCGTGCTGGACACCCCGACCGCGGGTCTCAGCAAAGCCGCGGTCATGGAGATCTACGGCCGGGTCGCGACGACCACGGCCGAGCTCACCGCCGTCACCTCCGAGCTCATCGACGCTTCGACAGGCTCAGCGACCGGGGTTTCGACAGGCTCAGCGGCCGGGGTTCCGGAAAGCTCCGCGACCGTTGCGGGCGTGCCCGCGTGACCGCGCTCGCCGCCCCGCCGCGCGCGAGCCGCCCGGTTGTCCCCGGGGACATCGCGTCCCGGGCGCCGCGCCCCCGCGTCTCGCCCGAGCGGGTCGCTGCGGGGCTCACCCTCATCGCGCTCGTCGTGCTCGGGATCCTCTCGCTCGTGCAGAGCGGATTCTCGCTCACGGGCGTGTTCCAGAGCGGGGACAACGCGCAGCGCTTCTTCACCCGGGTCGGCGCGCTCACGTTCCCCGCGCCCCTCGACCTGCTCTGGCTCATCGCACTCACGGTCGGGCTCGTGCTGGTCGGCACGCTCCTCGCCGCCGCGCTCTCGGCGCCTATCGCCTACCTCGCCGCGTCCAACACGACGCCGGGTCCGGGCTGGCGCGGTGCCGCGCGCTTCATCGGCGTGCTCACGCGCTCGATCCCCGATGTCGTGCTCGCGATGGCGTTCGTGCTGATGTTCTCCCTGGGCACGCTTCCCGGCATCCTCGCGATCGGGATCCACTCCATCGGCATGATCTCGAAGATGTTCGCCGACGCGATCGAGCAGATCGACGAGGGGCCGCGGCTCGCGATCCGCGCCGCCGGGGGCACGACGCTGCAGCAGTTCACCGCCGGCGTGCTGCCGCAGGTGCTGCCCAGCTGGGTCGCGACAGTGCTGCACCGCAACGACATCAACCTGCGCGGCAGTGTCGTGCTCGGATACGTCGGCGTCGCCGGCCTCGGCCTGGAGATGTCCTACGCGTTCAAGGCGCTCAACTACGGTCGCGGCCTCGGCATCGCCCTCGTGATCTTCGTGCTCTGCGTGGTCATGGAGGTCATCTCCAGCGCGGTGCGCGGCGCCATGCTCGGCGAGACCGCGCAGACCCGCTCCTGGATCGACCGGATCCTGCACCCGCGGCTCCGTCGCGTCGCGGAGGCGTCCGTCGCTCCCGCACCCGCCTGGGCCGCCTCTCCGGCCACCGCCCTGCACCGGCCGTGGACCCCCGAACGCCGCCGCAACACGGTCGCCGGCTGGGTCGCGGTGGCGATCGTGATCGGCAGCGTGCTCGTCTGCCAGATCCAATGGGGCGACCTCGTCACCGTGTGGGCGAAGATCCCGGAGACCGTGGCCAAGTTCTGGCCCCCGGACTTCGGCAACTACGACGCCTCCGTGATGATCGGTGCGATGCGCGACACGATCGCGATCGCGCTCGCCGCGACCGTGCTGACCCTGCTGCCGTCGCTGATCCTGGGATCCTTCGCCGCCCGCAACGTGGCGCCCACCGGAACCGTGCGCGGCGTCGCCCGGTTCCTGCTCGTCGGCATCCGCGGGATTCCCGAGCTGATCCTCGCGATCGTGCTCATCGTCGTGACGGGCCTGGGCGCGACCGCCGGGATCGTCGCGCTCGCGATCGGCGGCATCGGCCTGCTCGGAAAGCTCGTCGCCGACTCCTTCGAGGAGGTCGACCGCGGTCCGGAACGGGCGCTGCGCGCTGTCGGTGCGACCCGGCTGCAGACGTATGCGTCGGCGACCGTGCCGCAGGGCGTGCAGGCGCTGATCGGGCACAGCTTCTACATGCTCGACACGAACATCCGCGCGGCGACGATCCTCGGCATCGTCGGCGGTGGCGGCGTCGGCTACTACCTGCTGAACGCCGGGCAGGGATCGCGCTACGAGGTGGTGACGGCGATCGTGCTCATGATCCTCGCCACCGTGCTCGTGGTCGAGGGACTCGCGATGTGGATGCGGAAGGTGTTCCGGTGAGCCGGGGCGACGGGATCGCGGATCGCTTCGACGTCGCGGTGGTCGGATCCGGGATCGTCGGTCTCGGGGCCGCGTACGCCGCCGTCCGCCGTGGCCTGCGGGTCGTCGTGGTCGACCGCACCGAGCGTCCGGTCGGATCCACGATCCGCAACTTCGGGCACCTCTGCATCGGGGCGCAGGAAGGGCTCGCGCGCGGCTACGGGGAGACCTCCCGCGGCATCTGGCTGCGGCTCGCCGCCGAGGCCGGTTTCTGGGTGCGCGCGTCGGGCACGCTCGTGGTCTCCCGCGAACATGATGAGCTCGCGCTGCTCGACGAGGCCACTGCGGTGGACGCGACGAGCGGTGCGGCCGGCGCCGGGATCCGGCTGCTCGGGCCGTCGGAGGTGACCGCGCTGGCGCCGGTGCGCGCGGAGATCGTCCGCGGCGGTGCCCTGGTCGACGGCGACCTGCAGGTGAACCCGCGCGAGGCGGGGGCCGCGATCGTGCGGCACCTCGTCGAGCTCGGCGTGGAGTTCCGCTTCCGCACGGCCGTCACGGGCGTCGCGACGGGCGTCGTGTACACGACCCGTGGCGACATCGTGGCCACCGACGTCGTCGTCGCGGTGAACCACGACCTCGATCAGCTGCTGCCCGAAGTGGCAGAGCGGGCCGGTATGGTGCGCTGCGCGCTCGACATGATGCGCGTCGCAGTCGATCTGCCCGCGCCCCTGCACGCTCCGGTGCTCACGGGCTGGTCGCTGGTGCGCTACCGCCGGTTCGCCGCGCTCGGTACCGCGAAGCCGCTCCGCGAGCGGCTGCACACGCGCCACCCCGACCTGGCGGCCCTCGACCTGAACCAGATGTACACCCAGCTGCCGGACGGCACCCTGCTGCTCGGCGACTCGCATCGCAAGGCCGTGCAGCCGGATCCGTTCCAGTCCGAGGCCGCCTTCGACGCGTTCCTCACCGGCGCGCAAGAGCTGTTCGACATCCGCCGGGTGCGGGTGCTGGAGCGCTGGCAGGGCGTGTACGCGTCGGCCGCGGAGGAGTTCCTCATCGAGGAGCCCGAGCCCGGCGTGCTCGTCCTCGCCGTGACCACCGGCATCGGCATGACCACGGGCCTCGGGCTCGCCGAGACCGAGACCACCCGCGTGTTCGGGTGGGGCTCGGACATCGCATCAACGTCCGCCACCGTCGGCGGCATCGCACAGGAGGAGAACGCATGAGCGCGCACACGCCGCAGGGGAGCACCCCGATCGAACTTGTGGTGCTGGACATGGCGGGCACCACCGTGCTCGATGACGGGGTCGTGGAGCAGGCGTTCCAGCGCGCGGCCGAGCGCACCGGCGTCGCCGCCCGCATCGGCTGGGACGCCGCCCTGCAGTACGTGCGCGACACCATGGGGCAGTCCAAGATCGACGTGTTCACGCACCTCGCCGACGGCGACGTCGCCGTGGCTGAGCGCGCCACGGAGCAGTTCGAGCTCGCGTACGCCGAGATCGTCGCCGCGCAGGGCGTGACCGAGATCCCCGGCGCGGCCGACGCGATCCGCGCCCTCCGCGACGCGGGCCTGCAGGTGTGGCTCACCACGGGCTTCGCCCCCGTCACCCGCGACGCGCTCGTCGACGGCCTGGGCTGGCGCGACCTCGTCGACGGGGCGCTCTCGCCCGTCGACGCCGGCCGAGGCCGCCCCGCCCCCGATCTCGTGCTCACCGCGCTGCTGCGCGCGGGCGCGTCGTCGGTGCAGGCGGTGGCTGTCGCCGGCGACACGATCAGCGACGTGCAGTCCGGCCGTCGCGCCGGCGCAGGCTTCGTCGCCGGAGTGCTGAGCGGCGCGCACGACCGGGCTGCGCTGGAGAGTGCGGCCCCGGACGCGGTGCTCGCCGACGTGACAGAGCTCGCCGCCGTGCTCGCCGGACGCGGGCTGCTTCCCGGGTTCTCTGGTGTTGCACGCGTCGCGGATCCGGTCGCCGCGGATCCGGTCCCCGTGCCGATCGCGGCCGGCTGAGATGCGCACGGCGCTGCTCCGCCCGGCCGAGCCCGTGCACCGGCACGACGTGCCGCTGCGGCCGGCCGCCGTCGCTATGGCCTGGCTCGGCGTCGGCATCCCGCACGAAGCGCTCGCGGTTCCCGGTGTCGCCCTCGCCCCGCATGACGCGCTCGTCGCGGTGGAGATGTCGACGATCTGCGGATCCGACATCCACACCGTGCAGGGGCGGCGGCACGCCCCCACGCCCCTCGTGCTCGGGCATGAGAGCGTCGGGCGCATCATCGCGATCGGTGATGAGGGCGTGCGGGGTGCGGACGGCGCGGAACTGCACATCGGCGACCGCGTGATCTGGTCGGTCACGGTGTCCTGCGGCCATTGCGACCGCTGCGTCGCCGGGCTCACCCAGAAGTGCCGGGATCTCGCGAAGTACGGACACGCCCGCATCGAGCCCCGCTGGGAGCTCACCGGGTCCTTCGCCGGGCACGTGCATCTGCGTGCGGGCACGACGATCGTGCGCGTGCCCGAGGCTCTGCCCGCCGCCGCGCTCGCGCCCGTGTCGTGCGCGACGGCGACCGCCTGGGCCGGCATCGTTCGCGGGGCGGCGCTGCGCGGACGGGGGCGGCCCGATCCCTCTCCGGTGACGGGGGAGGACGCCGCGGTGCTCGCCTGCGAGCGGGTGCTGGTCTTCGGCGCCGGACTCGTCGGACTGACCGCGGCCGTCATCGCCGCCGAACTGGGCGGGCACGTGCGGATCGCGGATCCCGACCCCGCGCGGCGCGCGTTCGCCGAGCGGTTCGGCCTCGCCGCGGTCGGCCCGGACGATGTCGTCGAAGAGGGCGCCGACCTGGTGATCGAGGCCTCGGGGCGCGCCGTGGCCGCCGCGCTCGACGCCGTCGACGTGGGCGGTGCGGTGGTGCTGCTGGGCAGCGTGTTCCCGACGGATCCGGTGCCGCTCGACGCCGAGCGGATCGTCCGCGGCCTCATCGCCGTCGCCGGGGTGCACAACTACACCGGCGCCGAGCTGCACGCCGCCGCCGCGTTCATGGCGGGCCGCGGGCGCGCCCATCCGTTCGCCGAGGCGGTGGGCGTGGTGCACCCACTGGCCGCCCTGGACGCGGCCCTCGTCCAGGCTGCCGCTCCCGGCGCGCCGCTGCGGATCGGGCTCACGCCGCGCTGAGCCCCGGGTGTGACGCCCGTGTCCGCGCGCGGAGCCCTGGTCGTGCCAGGCTTGTCGGATGAGCGCCCAGAACCGACCGCCGCAGCCCGCTCTCGGCGTGCTGCTCGTCGTCGGATCCTGCCTCTCGCTGCCCTTCGGCGCCGCCGTCGCGACGATGATCTTCCCCGAGCTCGGGTCTTGGGGCGTCACCGGGCTACGGGTGCTGATCGCGGCGGTCGTGGTGCTGATCATCGCGCGCCCCCGGCTGGGGCGGTGGAACCGCGCGCAGTGGACGGCCGCGATCCTGTTCGGGATCTCGATCGCCGCGATGAACGGCATGTTCTACGCGGCGATCGACCGGATCCCGCTCGGCCCTGCCGTCGCGATCGAGTTCCTCGGACCGCTGGTCCTCTCCGCCGTGCTCACCCGCCGGGTCGCCGACGCCGTCTGGGTCGGCGTGGCGCTGATCGGGATGGGGTTGCTCGGCGTGGACGGGATGGTCGGCGCCGAGGGACTGGATCCGCTGGGCGTGCTGTTCGCGCTCATCGCCGCGGGCTTCTGGATCATGTACATCCGGATGAGTGCGCGGGTCGGCGCGGTCACCACCGGTACCGAGGGGCTCGCCGTGTCGCTCGCGGTCGGCGCGATCCTGCTGCTGCCGTTCGGGGTGCCCGCCGCGGTGACCGCGGTCGGCGATCCGAAGGTGCTCCTGCTCGCGGCGGTGACCGCGCTGCTCGCCTCGGTGATCCCGTACACGCTGGAGCTCGCGGCGCTGCGTCGACTGCCGCAGCGGGTGTTCGGGATCCTGCTCAGCCTCGAGCCGGTGTTCGCGACCCTCGCGGGCTTTCTCGTGCTGGGCCAGCACGCCTCCGGCCTGCGCCTGGCCGCGATCGCCCTCGTGGTGGTCGCGAGCGTCGGCGTGACCGCGGGCGCGCGCAAGCGCCGGGGCGCCGGGCCGGAAGAGGAGCCGCCCTCGTTCATGACCGGATCCATCCCGGTCGTCCCCGACTGAGGCCTGCCCGCCGCTGAGTCCGTCATACGCCCGATCAAGGCCCAGGCGCGGGCGTAACGTCGGACGCATGAGCCTTTTCGATCTCGCACATCCGATCGTTCTCGCCCCGTTCGGCGGGCTCTCCTCGATTGCGCTCGTGGCCGCGGTGAGCGAGGCGGGAGGGCTGGGGTCGTACGGGCTGTACGGCTATGACGGCGACCGGATCCTCGAGACCGCCGCCCGGATCCGTGCCGTGACGGATCGGCCGTTCGCCGTGAACATCTGGCTGCCCACCGGCGATGAGGTCGCGCCGGGACCGGAGCACGACGGGTACGCGGCAGCGCTCGCCCCGTTCTTCGCCGAGGTCGGCGCCGAGATCCCCGCCCGCCCCGAGCGGTACCTGCCCCCGGTGCAGGAGCAGCTGGATGCGATCTGGGAGGTGGCCCCCGCCGTGCTCAGCGTGGTGTTCGGGGTTCCCGCACCGGACGTCGTCGCCGAGGCGCACGCGCGAGGGATCCGCGTGGTCGGCACCGCCACCACGGTCGCCGAGGCGGTCGCGCTCGCCGAGGGCGGCGTCGACGCCGTCGTCGCGACCGGGGCTGAGGCAGCCGGACATCGGGTGTCGTTCCTGGACCGGGCGGAGGAGTCCCTGGTCGGCCTGTTCTCGCTGCTGCCGCAGGTGGTCGACGCGGTCGGCGTGCCCGTGATCGCGGCCGGCGGCATCTCGGACCGGCGCGGGGTCGCCGCGGCCTTCGCGCTCGGCGCCGCCGGCGTGCAGACCGGGACCGCCTTCCTCGGCACCACGGAGTCGGCGGCGAACGACGCGCACCGGGCCGCGATCCGTGCGACCCCGGCCGAGGGCACCGTGCTCACCCGCGCCATGAGCGGACGGCTCGCACGCGGCGCGCGCAATCGCGCGGTCGCCGAGATCGAGCAGGCCGGATCCATCGCCCCGTTCCCCGCGCAGAACTGGATCACCGGCCGCTTCCGCGCCCCCGCGGCCGTGCAGGGGAAGGGCGAGCTGCAGTCGCTGTGGATGGGGCAGTCGGCACCCCTGGCCCGCTACGACACCGCCGCCGAGGCGTTCGCGGAGCTCGTGGCCGGAGTGCCCACGCGCTGAGGATCCGCCCTCGTTCGCTCCCGGCACGGGGATCCGATCCCCAGATCAGGAGAACTGACCCAGATCAGGCAAATCTGCGCAGATCGTCCTGATCTCGGTCACATCGCCTGATCTCGGGACACGGCGACGGCACCGGACCTGGCGGAAGGCGCAGGCTCGCCTCAGAGGATGACGGTCGACCGACCGTGAACGATCACGCGGTCCTCCGCATGCCATTGCACGGCGCGGGCGAGCACGAGGCGCTCGACGTCGGCGCCGCGGTTCTGCAGCTCGGCGGCGGATTCGGCGTGCGTGACCCGGGTCACGTCCTGCTCGATGATCGGACCCTCGTCGAGATCGGCGGTGGCGTAGTGCGCGGTCGCGCCGATGAGCTTCACCCCGCGCTCCTTCGCCCGGGCGTAGGGGTTGGCACCGATGAAGGCGGGCAGGAACGAGTGGTGGATGTTGATCACCGGGGCGCCGACGTCGCGGATGAAGTCGTCGGTGAGGATCTGCATGTAGCGCGCGAGCACGACGAGGTCGACGTTGCCCTGCAGCAGCTCGAGCTGGCGGCGTTCCATCTCGGCCTTGGCCTCGGCGCCGGGCGCGGACGGGATGTGCACGAACGGCACCCCGAACGTGCGCACGGCGTCGGCGAGATCCGGGTGGTTCGAGACGACCATCGTGACGTCGACGTCCAGCTGGCCGCGCTGGGCGCGCCACAGCAGCTCCATCAGGCAGTGGTCGTACTTCGACACGAAGATCGCCACGCGCTTGCGCTTCGCCGCGTCGTGCAGCGACCAGTCCATGCCGAACCGCTCGGCCACGGCGGCGAGGTCCGCCTCCAGCGAGGGGCGGTGGGCGGCAAGCCCCTCGCGGTGGATCACGGTGCGCTGGAAGAAGCGTCCGCCCTCGGCGTCGGTCGAGTGCTGGTCCAGCGAGATGATGTTCACCTCGTGCGCGGCGAGCACGCCGGCGATGGCCGCGACGATGCCGGGCTGGTCGTCGCAGGCGATCAGCAGTCGGGCGGTGTCGGGCTGCGCCATGGCGTCTCCTCGCGAGCAGGGGGTGTGCGTCGATTCTGCCCTGCTCGCCGAACCGTGGCCAATCCGATGACAGCCGACCCCCGCGGTTCGGCCGCGATCGTTAGCCTGGGAGCGTGACCATTCCCGCCGCTTCCGAGGCGATCAGCGCTCTCCTCGCCGCCGCGCGCGTCGCCCTCGCCGACGTGCCGGCCGAGGCGCTCGGGCGGGAGAAGTCCTCGCGCTGGCGGGCGCCGCGGATCGTGCGGGCCGGATCCGCGTGGCACGTCGGGGTGCTGCTGCTCACCCACGACGCGCTGCTCGCGACGGCCGAAGTGCTCCGCGCCGCAGAGCCCGTGCGCCGCGGATACGCCTCCGAGTCGGCCAGGGCGCGGGCGGAGCGTCGCGCCGAGGCCTCCCGCGGCGGCTTCGCGAACGGCGAGATCGTGCATGTCGGCTGGACGCCGATCGACCTCGACCGGGTCGCGGCCGGCGGATCCTCCGGCCCGCTCGCCCACGTCGACGGCGTTCCCTCAGTGCGCTGGTCGGCCGCGGGCGGCTACATGCCGCTGGAGGCATATCTGGACGACCGGATCGCCCTGCTGCACAGCGACCGCCCCTGATCCGCGGTCAGGAGGGCTGGGATCAACGACCCCGCAGGAGGGCACGCTCGCCGAAGCGGTGCAGGATGCGCGACGGCTCGGTCACGACCGAACCGAGGACGGCCTCCTGCACGGTGTGGAACGCGTCGGGGTCGAAGTAGCCGGTGGTGCGGTAGAACACCATGCGGTCGGCGAAGTCCCGGGGCGACGGCTCGGGGTGGAACTGCGTCGCGTACAGGTCGGCGCCGGCGCGGTATGCCTGCACGGGGCAGTCGTCGTTCGCGGCGAGCAGGACCGCGTCCGGCGGCACCTCGACAGATCCCTCCTTGTGCGCCGTGAACGCGTGGAACGCCGCGCCGGCCGGGCCGAACAGCGGATCCGCCGCGCCCTCCGCGGTGGTGCGGATCTCGGCCGCCGCCGCCTCCTCGGGGTGGTCGGTCGTGACCGTGCCGCCCAGCAGGCGGGTGACCACACCGATCCCGAAACAGGTGAAGAAGGCCGTGGTCTCGCCCACGAGCGCGCGGGCGGCGATGCGTTCGAGATCCGCCTCGACCCGCAGCTGCGTCGGGGACTTGCTGGCGTCTGTCACGTTGTACGGCGATCCGCCGATGACGAAACCGGTGTAGCGGTCGAACGCGTCCGCAGGCAGCGGGACGGTGGTGAGATCGATGCGGTCGAGGCCGTCGGAATCGACGCCGAGGGCCACGCGGAAGGACGCGCGCTCCGCCGTCGCCGCATCCAGCTCAGGGCGCACGCCGACATAGAGGAGCGAGGCCATTCCAGGATTCTAGAGGAGGGGCGATTCCCGGCCGAGTCGGGGTCCCCGGATGACGCCGGGAATAACTCCGACCTCGAGTCGTTGAAGTTGACAGCACAACGCTCAAGTTTGAGAGGAAGCGAAATGCCCAACGACTTCACCGACGCGGGTTCGGGCTCGTTCGACGAGTTCCTGGCCCGTTACCTCGCGGGTGAGCAGGCCCGGCAGACCCGGTCGATCGACCTCAGCCGGTTCCTCACGGTGCGCACCCAGCGGATCCTGCAGCGCGCCGGCCGCTTCGCGCTCGAGCGCGGCCAGACCGAGCTCGACGCGCTGCACGTGCTGCGCATGATCGTCGAGGACGACGCCGTCGACCAGGCGATCCGCAACATCGGGGTGACCCCGCAGGCCATCATCGACGCGGTCGAGGCGCGCCTGCCCGCACCAGGAGCGGAATCCTCGGACGAGGCCGCGGCGATCACGCCCAGCGCCAGCCGCGCGCTGTTCCACGCCTATCAGGTGGCGCGCTCCTCGGGGTCGACCTACATCGAGCCCGAGCACGTGTTCTTCGCGCTGGTGCTGGGTCAGGATGCGCCCGCGGGGCAGATCCTCGAACGCGCCGGTGTCACGGCGGAGGCGCTCACGCAGAGCCTGCGCGAGCCCGTCGCCGCGGGGGCCGAGCAGGAGCGGGAAGCTCCGCAGGCGATGTCCGCGACGCCGCTGCTCGACCAGTACGGCCTCGACTTCACCGCCCGGGCCCGCGAAGGACGGCTCGACCCGGTGATCGGCCGCACCTCCGAGATCGAGCAGACCATCGAGATCCTCAGCCGCCGCACCAAGAACAACCCGGTGCTGATCGGCGAGGCCGGCGTCGGCAAGACCGCGATCGTGGAAGGGCTCGCCCGCGCGATCGTGGAGGGCGCCGTTCCCGCACAGCTCAAGGATCGCCGCGTCGTGTCGCTCGACCTGCCCGCGATGCTCGCCGGCACGCGCTACCGCGGCGACTTCGAGGAGCGCCTCACCAAGACGATGGACGAGATCGCCGCGCACAAGGGCGAGATCATCGTGTTCATCGACGAGGTGCACACCGTCGTCGGCGCGGGCGGATCCGGGGAGAGCGGCGGCTTGGACGCCGGCAACATCCTGAAGCCCCGCCTCGCCCGGGGCGACCTGCACCTGGTCGGCGCGACCACACTCTCGGAGTACCGCCGGATCGAGAAGGATCCGGCGCTCGAGCGCCGCTTCCAGCCGGTGCGGGTCGCCGAGCCCTCGATCGAGGACGCCGTGCGCATCCTCGACGGGCTGAAGCCCGCGTACGAACAGCACCACGCGGTCACCTACACCGACGATGCGATCCGCGCGGCCGTCGAGCTCGGCGCCCGTTACCTGCCCGACCGCGTGCTGCCGGACAAGGCGATCGACCTGATCGATCAGGCGGGCGCCCGCCTGCGGCTGCGGCTGGGCGTCGTCACCGACGTCGAGGCGCTGTTCGCGGAGCTCGCCGATCTGGAGGCGCGCAAGAACGCCGCCGTCGGCGCGGAGCACTACGAGGAGGCCTCGCGGATCCGCGACGAGATCGCGGCCGTGCAGACCCGGATCGACGAGGCCGGACAGTCCGCCGTACGGGCGGATACGGAGAGCACGGTCGTCGGTGAGGCCGAGATCGCCGCGGTGATCGCGCGCGCCACCGGCATCCCGGTCAGTCGCCTGACCGAGACCGAGCGCGAGCGGCTGGGGGAGTTGGAGGCCGACCTGCACACCCGCGTGATCGGTCAGCACGACGCAGTCGCCGCGGTCGCCCGCTCCGTGCGACGCAACCGCACCGGCATGGGCGACGCGCGCCGACCGGTCGGATCCTTCCTGTTCCTCGGCCCGACCGGTGTCGGCAAGACCGAGCTCGCGAAAGCCCTCGCCGATCGCCTGTTCGACGACGAGACGGCCGTGATCCGCTTCGACATGAGCGAGTTCGGCGAGCGGCACACCGTGTCGCGGCTCGTCGGCGCCCCTCCGGGATACGTCGGCTACGACGAGGCCGGGCAGCTCACGGAGCGGGTGCGGCGCAATCCGTACTCGATCGTGTTGTTCGACGAGATCGAGAAGGCGCACCCCGACGTGTTCAACCTGCTGCTGCAGGTGCTCGACGACGGTCGGCTCACCGACGGACAGGGGCGCACGGTCGACTTCCGCAACACCGTGATCGTGATGACCTCGAACATCGGATCCGAGTTCCTCGCCTCGCGCTCGGGCGCGCTCGGGTTCGTGTCCTCGCAGGACGCGTCAGCGAACGGGTTCGCCTCGCAGGCGGATCTGCGGGCTCGCGTGATGGGCAAGCTGCGCGAGGCCATGCGGCCGGAGTTCCTGAACCGGATCGACGAGATCGTGCTGTTCTCCAAGCTCGGCCGCGACGAGCTGGGCCGCATCGTGCGCCTGCTGCTGCGGGCGACGTCGCAGCGCCTCGAGGGGCGTGAGGTCGCGCTCGACGTGACCGACGCGGCCGTGGCGTGGCTCGGTGAGCACGGCTACGAGCCGGAGTACGGAGCACGCCCGCTGCGCCGGCTGATCCAGCGGGAGGTCGATGATCGGATCGCGGATCTGTTCGTATCCGGCGAGCTGGTCGACGGCGGGCGCGTGGTCGTGGACGCCGAGGGCGACCGGCTGCGGATCTCCGCAGCGGCGCGGCTCGCGCAGGCGGCATAGTCCCGGCGACGGACAAGGGCGGGGCGATCCTCACGGACCGCCCCGCCCTCGGTGCGTCAGCGCGAAGAGTTGGCGGTGCGGCCGCGGACGACCCCGACGAACGCCTCGATGTCGGGCGTGGCCTGCTCGATCGGCCATGCGAGCAGCACCGAGGAGACGGGGACGTCGCGGAGGATCCGATACTCGACGTCCTTGCGGTGGTGCAGCCGCGCGAGTGACATCGGGGCGACAACGATCCCGGCGCCCGATGCGACTGTGGCGATCGCGTCCTCGACGGTGTCCAGCGGCGGGATCCGGGACGGGATGACGGGGAGGTCCAGCTCGCCCAGCACGTCCTCGGTGCTCGTGAGCAGCGTCTCGCCGTCGAGATCGGCGGGGGTCAGTTCGTCCGCCGCCAGCAGGTGCGACTCGGTGGACGCGATGACGACCGGGAGCTCGTCGTAGAGAGGGATCACGTGCATCCCGTCCTTCTCGAACGGCGCACGCACCAGGGCCAGATCGACCGAGCCGTCGGTCAGGGCCGCGCGTTGGGTCGCGAACGAGATCGGCACAAGCTCGAGCGTGACGAGCGGCATCCGATCCTTCCAGGTGTCGATCCAGCGGCCCGGCGTCGCGCCGGGCACCGCGCCGAGGCGCAGGGTGCGCGGCTCCGGAGCTGCGGGCGGGGCGTCGAAGACGATTTTCGCCGTGCTCTTCGGGCGCGGCCGGGGGTTGTTCTTGCCGGACGCGCGAGCACCGCTTCTTGCGGGTCGCGCGGCGGGCTTGCGGCCGCCGGACGCGCCTCGTCTGCTCATGCCCTCAGCGTACCGGCGCGGGATCAGGACGCGTCGGCGCGGATGACGACGCAGCACCGCTCGGCGTCCGGCTGGAGCTTCGCGTCGAGGCGGTGACAGCCGAGGCCGCCGGCAACCCCCTCGATGTACGCGAGGTTCATCCCGCAGACGAGGTCGGTGTGGGCGCGCGCCAGATCGTGGAACGGGCAGTTCGCGAGCACGATCCGGCCCTCCGCGGTTCGCGGTTCATACCCCTGACCGGCCAGCGCCTGCCCCATCCGATCCAGCTCGCGATCCGCATCATCCGTCCGGGCGGCGGCCGAACCGCTCTCGCTCGTCGCGTCATCGAGAGCGTCGTCGTGGAGTCGCGTGCCGTAGGCGTCGCCCTCCGCACGAGCGACTTCATCCAGCGCGACGTCGACCGGCGTGCCGTCGGCGGAGCGTTCGATCGCGCGGGCGAGGAGATGCCCGGCGAGGTCGAATCGCCGAGGCGGCAGCGACACTGCGATGGTGCCGGCGGCGCGGCGGTAGAGCTTGGAAGGGCGCCCGGCGCCGGGGCCGCGGCGCCCGGTCAGGCGGCGGAACTCGGCCTCCAGCAGACCCAGCTCGACCAGACGGTCGAGCTGGAAGCGGGCCACGTGCACGGGGACATCGATGGCTTCGGCCGCGCTCTCACGCGTCACCGCGTCCCGCTGCGCGATCACGTGCTCGTACAGAGCTCGACGCGTGGGATCCGCGAGAGCCCCGATGCCCGCCGCCTGTTCGGAGATGCTCATCTCCTCATTCTAACGGAAGATCTGCTTGATTTTAGAGGATCCATCTTCTATTTTTAACTTCATAGTCATTTAGAAAAGGGAGCAGTCATGACCACCTCCACCGAGATCCGACGCGGCTTGATGCAAGACGGGAACAGGCAGGCCTTCCTGCTGTTGCGCACGGTCTTCGTCGTCGCCCCGATCCTGTTCGGCCTGGACAAGTACGTGCGGGTCCTCACCCCCGACTGGGAACGGTATCTGGCCCCGTGGATCAACCACCTGGTCGGCATCGACGCTCACACGTTCATGCTCATCGTGGGCGCCGTCGAGATCGTCGCCGGCATCCTCGTCGCCTTCCTGCCTCGGATCGGCGGGTACGTGGTGGCGGCCTGGTTGCTCGGCATCATCGTGAGTCTCATCGGTGTCGGCGGCTACCTCGACATCGCGCTGCGCGACTTCGGACTGCTCGTGGCGGCGCTGGCATTGTCGAGCCTCGCGGCCGCGCGGCAGCGCGCTCGCCGTCCTTGAATGCGCGGACGGAAGGGCGCGCGTGCGGAGAGGCGCGCCGTTCCGCCACGTGCTGTCGCGTTGGACGCCGCGACACGCGCGAACTCCGTGCACGGGAATAGATCCGGCCCCGCCGCGGTTGCAGATATATCCGGGAAAAGTCCCGGGCACGGGAGGTTTTCGTGGGTAAGAACTACGTCGATATCGAGGACGGCCACGGCGGGACGCTGCGCTATCGCAAGCACGCCAATGGCCGCGGCCTCGTCGCGCACGGTGCCAAAGTGCACCCGCAGGCAGTCGTGGAAGCCGGCGCCTACGTCGAACCGGGCGCGAAGATCGGGGCCGGTGCGCACGTCGCGCGCGGCGCGTGGATCGAACCGGATGCCATGGTGGGCGTGAACGCCCACATCGAAGCCCACGCCCACATCGGCCAGGGTGCCGTGGTGGGCGACGGGGCGAGCATCGGCGTGCGCACCGAGGTGGGTCCGAACGCCCGCATCGCCCGCGGCGCGCGCATCGGCGACGACGAGACCGTCGCCGCCGGGATGATGGTGGACACCGACCGCAAGGGGCTGTGGCTGGCGGCCTGATCCGGTCCGCCCACCGCGGGCGCGCTCAGCGCTGACAGCGCGGGCACCAGAAGGTGCGGCGCTCCTCGGCCGGATCCGCGCCGAGTTCGCCGGTCTCGATGAGGGCTCCGCAGCGGCGGCACGTCCGACGTGCGCGGCCGTACACCCAGGTGGTCCGCCCGCGCAGGGCGACGCCGGTGAAGGTGCGCGCGGGGCGATCCCGGTTGGCGCGGATGGTGCGCGCTCCCAGTTCCAGCAGCGCATCGGCGTCCACCTCGGTCGCGGGGCGGGTGGGCAGCACGCCGCGCAGGAACAGCAGTTCCGCCGCATACTCGTTGCCGAAACCCGCCACGTTGCGCTGATCGAGCAGGGCGACGTGGATCGGGCGCGGATCGGATCCGAGTCGTCGCGCGGCCTCGGAAAGGTCCCAGTCCGGCCCGAGCGGGTCCGGGCCGAGATGCCCGACGAGTTCGCTCTCCGCGGTGGTCGGGACCACCGCGAGCATCGACACATCGAAGCCGACGGCCTCCGCGTCGGCCGTCGCGACGACGGCCCTGGCCATATGCGCGGGCGCCTGCCATCGCTCGCCCGGGTGGTACAGGTGCCAGGCGCCGTCCATGCGCAGGTGCGAACGGAACGTGCGATCCCCGATCCGCATCAGGATGTGCTTGCCGCGCGGCACCACCTCGTGCACGACCGATCCGGTCAGATCGATCGTCGCCCGCTCCGGCACCCGCAGATCGAATCGCGTCACCGTGCCGCCGCTCAGCGCCCGGTCGAGGCGTCGGGCGGCGCGGTAGACGGTGTCGCCCTCAGGCATGGGCGGCCCTCTCGGCGGTTGCGGGATCCGTGCGCTTCGGTGCCGGCATCGGGGCTCCGCTCACAGCGCCTTGCGCAGCGTGCATCCGCGCGGAGTGGCGACGAAACCGGCCTCCTGCAGGAGTCTGCCGAGCGCGAACCCGCGCCCCTTGCCGTTCTCGCCGCGCTCGTACATGCCCTCGCCGTTCACCTTCTCGACCGTGAGGGTCTCCAGCCGTCGTGCGCGTGCGGTCGCCGCGAGGTCGGCGGTCGCGGCGCGGAGATCCTCCTCGTCGTCGGTGAACGCGAGCACGGTCTTGCCTCCCCGCTCCAGATACAGGGCGAGGGATCCGTCCACGAGCACGACGAGCGCGCCCGCCTTGCGCCCTGGCCGGTGCGACACCTCGTCCAGTCGCGGCCAGCCGAGGGCGGCACCGTAGGGATTGGCCGGGTCGGTCGCGGCCAGGGTGCGCGCCGTGCGCGGCGGCGGATCGGCGAGACCCGCGAAGGTGCGCAACCGGTCGATCGTGGCGGACGCCGCGAACTGCGCGGCCCCCAGCTTCTCGATCACATACCCCCGGCGGCAGTGCCCCGCCTCCTCGAAGCCGGCCAGCACGCGGTATGCCTGGGCGAAGCCGCCGGGCAGGCCCTCGGACTGCACGGATCCGCGGGTCACGACACCGTACCGGTCGAGCAGCAGCCCGGCCGAGACCGTCGCGCGGCGGGCCGGATCCGTCTCGGTTCCCGGCAGCAGCGACCAGCGGCCGCCGACGGAGAGCGGGCGCGCGCTCGCGGCGGGGCGGGCCAGCGACATCCCGCGGAACGTCCGTGCGCGCGGGGCACGGCGGGCGACCTTGTGCGCCTGGTTGCCGCCGCTCAGCAGCGATCGGATCGGGGCGAACGTGTCGTTCGTGACGTGGCCCGACCAGGCGAGGTTCCACAGCGCCTCGACCACGGAGATCTCGTTGTCCGCGCCGGTCGCCTCGCGCAGCTGGGCGGCGAAGTACGCGCCGCCCGAGGCGAGGGCGGCCAGGAGCTGCGCCTCGAGGGATCCGTCCTCGGCGGGCTCTTCCGCGAACGGCACCGTGAACGGGGCGAGGTCGGCGGGGTGCAGCGAGATCCATCCGTCCCGGCCGGGGAGGGCGCCGTGCCCGGCCCAGACGACCTCTCCCGAGCTGGTCAGCTCGTCGAGCATCGCCGGGCTGTAGTCGCGCACCCGCTGCGGCAGCACGAGCGACTCCCAGGCGCTGGCGGGGATCGGCACCCCGGCGAGCTGCTCGATCACGCTCGCCACGCCGTCGAGGCCTTCGAGCGGGCGCGCCAGATGCTGCCATTCGGGCAGGAACCGGGCGAACGCGGTGGGCGACACCGGTTCGACCGTGCCGCGGATCGCCGCGAGCGAGCGCATGCGCAGCCGGCGCAGCACCTCGGTGTCGCACCATTCGGTCTCGTCGGGTCCTGCGGAGGTCGCCGATGCCCGAAGCCCCGGCTCCGAGGCGCTCGAAGGGTCGGGCAGGAAGTACCCGCTCGTGACCCGGCCGTCGGCCTCCAGCCGCTGCAGCGTCTGCCGCACGATCGCGGGCCCGAGCCCGAAGCGGGTGGCGAGGGTCGACCCGAGGAACGGACCATGCGTGCGCGCATGCCGCGCGACGAGGTCTCCGAGCGGATCGGCGACCGGCTCCAGGAACGCCACCGGGATCCCGACCGGCAGTGGAACCCCCAGCGCGTCGCGGAGCCGTCCGGCGTCCTCGATCGCGGCGATCCGGCGCACCCCGCCGATCGTCACCGGGATCGCCCGCCGCCCGTCGACCAGTGCGGCGAGGTGCGCCGCGGCCTCGGCCTCCGGTGCCGGGGCGGACTCCGTCTCCGGATCCTGCAGCCGCGCCGCGACCTCGATCGCGTCGAGCAGGCCGAGGATCCGCAGCAGATCCGCGACGCCCTCGACGCCGCGGGCGCGACGGGCCGGGTCGAGCCGCTGCGCCTCGCGCTCGAACTGCGCGATCACGTCGGGATCCAGCAGCTCCCGCAGCTCGACGGTGCCGAGCAGCTCGCCCAGCAGTGCGGGATCCACCGACAGCGCCGCCGCCCGGCGTTCGGCGAGAGGAGAGTCGCCCTCGTACATGAACGCGCCGACGTAGCCGAACAGCAGGTCGCGGGCGAACGGGGAGGGCTGCGCGGTCTGCACCTCGACGAGCCGGATCCGCCGCTGGGCGATCCCGGTCGCGAGGCGCCGCAGCGACGGCAGGTCATAGACGTCCTGCAGCACCTCGCGCAGCGTCTCCAGGATGATCGGGAACGCCGGATGCTTGCGTGCCACCTCGAGCAGCTGCGCCGAGCGCTGCCGCTGCTGCCAGAGCGGCGTGCGCCGGTTCGGGTTGGTGCGCGGCATGAGCAGCGCGCGCGCCGCGCACTCCCGGAACCGCGACGCGAACAGCGCGGATCCGCCCACCTCGTCCGTGACGATCCGCTCCAGCTCGTCCGGATCGAACACGAACAGCTCGGCGCCCGGCGGCTCGGCGTCGGCGTCCGGGACGCGCACGATGATCCCGTCGTCGCTGGCCACGGCCGATCCCTCGACCCCGAGCCGCTCGCGGATCCGCGCGTTCACGGCCAGCGCCCACGGCGCGTGCACGGTCTGCCCGTAGGGGGAGTGCAGGATCACCCGCCAGTCGCCGATCTCGTCGCGGCTGCGTTCGACCGTGAGCGTGCGATCGGTCGGCAGCGTCCCAGTGGACTCCTTCTGCTCGTGCAGATGCGCGAGCAGATTCGCCTGCGCGCGCTCATCGAGCCCGGCCGCCGTGAGCCGCTCGCGCGCCTTCTCGGGGGTGGCCCCCTGCACCTCGCGGTTGAAGACGCCGAGCGCCTCGCCGAGCTCGAAGGGGCGGCCGAGGCCGTCGCCGTGCCAGAACGGCACCTTGCCGGGCTGCCCGTAGGCGGGGATCACGTTCACGCGGTCGTGGGTGATCTCGGCGATCCGCCAGCTCGTCGTGCCGAGCGTGAACACGTCGCCGACACGGGACTCGTAGACCATCTCCTCATCGAGCTCGCCCACGCGCGCGCCGGTCGTCTCGCCGGCCACGAACACGCCGAACAGTCCGCGGTCGGGGATGGTGCCGCCGCTGGTGACCGCGATCCGCTGCGCCCCCGGACGCCCGGTGAGCGTTCCCGCGTCACGGTCCCAGACCAGGCGGGGGCGCAGCTCGGCGAACTCGTCGGAGGGGTATCGCCCGGCGAGCAGGTCGAGCGTCGCCTCGTACGCCGAGCGGGGGAGTGCGGCGAACGGGGCGCTGCGGCGCACCGTGTCGAACCACTGCTCGACGTCGAGCGGATCCAGCGCGCAGGCGGCGACGGTCTGCTGCGCGAGGATGTCGAGCGGGTTGCGCGGCACGCTGATCGCCTCGATCTGCCCGGCCAGCATGCGCTCGGTGACGATCGCGGTGTGCAGCACGTCGCCGCGGTGCTTCGGGAAGAGCGAAGCCCGGCTGATCTCGCCGACCTGGTGGCCGGCGCGGCCCACCCGCTGCAGTCCGGACGCCGCAGAGGGCGGCGCCTCGACCTGGATGACGAGGTCGACCGCGCCCATGTCGATGCCGAGCTCGAGGCTGCTCGTGGCGACGACGCAGCGCAGCACGCCCGACTTCAGCTCTTCCTCCACGATCGCCCGCTGCTCCTTCGAGACCGAGCCGTGGTGCGCCTTCGCGAGCACGGGATCCGCCCCCGCGGTCGATCCCGCCTGCGCCATCATCGCGGCCGGCACCATTGCGGAGGGCAGATCGAGCCCGATCCGCTCGCTGTAGATCTCGTTCAGCCGCCCCGTGAGCCGCTCAGCGAGGCGTCGGGAGTTGGCGAACACGATCGTCGAGCGATTCTGCAGGATCTTCTCGACGATCGCCTCTTCGACGTGCGGCCAGACGGATCCGGTCATCTCGGTGTTCTCGCCGAACGCGTCGGCGCCGCCCGCAGCCTGGTCGATCCGCTCCGCTCCGGGCGGCCGCGGCGTCGTGTCGGTGTCCGGCGGGGGAGGCGGATTGAGCATGTCGTCGATCGGCACGACGACCTGCAGATCGAACGTCTTCGAAGCCTTCGGTGCCACGATCTCGACCGGCTGCGCACCGCCGAGGAACCGCGCCACCTCATCGATCGGACGGACGGTCGCGCTCAGGCCGATGCGCTGCACGGGGGACTCCGCGCCGGCGGCACGGCGCAGCTGATCGAGCCGCTCGAGGCTCACCGCGAGGTGGGCGCCGCGTTTGGTCGCCGCGACCGCGTGCACCTCGTCGATGATGACGGTGTGCACGTCGCGCAGGGTCTCACCGGCGCGGCTGGTGAGCATGAGGTAGAGCGATTCGGGTGTCGTGATGAGAATGTCGGGCGGATCCGAGACGAGTCTGCGCCGATCCGATGACGTCGTGTCCCCGGAGCGCACGCCGACCGTCACGGACGGGGTCGGGATCCCGAGCCGCCGAGCGGACTGCCCGATGCCGATGAGCGGCGAGCGCAGGTTGCGCTCAACGTCGACGCCGAGCGCCTTGAGCGGTGAGATGTAGAGGATCCGGGTGCGGCCGGGACGCTCGGCGTTCTTCTTGTTCTTCCCTTTCGACTCAGGGACCGGTCGAAGCACAGCGGCCTCGGCGGCGCGCTCGCGGAACACCTCATCGATCGCCCACAGGAACGCCGACAGGGTCTTGCCGGATCCGGTCGGTGCGACCACGAGCGCGTGCTTGCCGGACGAGATCGCCTCCCAGGCCCCGGCCTGGGCGGGGGTGGGCGCGTTGAACGCCCCGCGGAACCAGTCCTGGGTCGCGGGTGTGAAGAGGTCGAGCACGCGGTGCGCCGAGCCTGTCGAAGCGTCGCCCATCCGTCCATCATCCCGGTACCCGGGGACATTGCGGCTGCGATCCGCCGCGAGCGGAACCGGCTCGGATCCTGAAGGCGCCTCCTGGGCCGGAGGCGCGGCGTCACTTCTCCTTCGGGATGAGGATCCACAGCACGATGTAGACCCACAGCGGCAGACCGGCGAACACCATCGCGACCACCGCGAGCAGGCGCATGAGGAAGACCGGCCAGCCGAAGCGGTGCGCGAGCGCGGCGCAGACGCCGGCGATGATGCGGCCCTTGCGGGGGCGGACGAGGGTGCTCATGCCCTCATCCTGCCCCCGCGGTCTGGACGGCGGCTGGATCGGCTGCTCATGACCCGAGATCGACCTCGGTGAGCGACCCCTCCCCGTCGAGCTCCAGCGTCAGGTCGAGATCGAGCCGCTTCAGGAACGCGTCGTCGTGGCTGACCACGAGAACCGCACCGCGGTAGGCCCGCAGCGCCCGCACGAGCTGATCCACGGTGTCGATGTCGAGGTTGTTCGTCGGCTCGTCCAGCACCACGAGGTGCGGGGCAGGATCGGCCAGCAGCAGCGCCGCCAGCGCGACCCGGAAGCGCTCGCCGCCCGACAGCGATCCGACCTCCCGATCCATCGCCGCACCGCGGATCAGGAATCGGGCGAGCCGGTTGCGCAGCTCCTTCTCCGGGATCTCGGGCGCGCGCTCCGCGAGGTTCTCGACGACCGTCGCACGTTCGTCCAGGCCGTCCATCCGCTGCGGCAGGTAGCCGATGCGGTCGGTGTGCGGTGTCGAACTCAGTCGATCCTGGGACCTGACCGGCGAATCTCCCTCCCGGGCCCCGGAATCGACTGAGTTCGAAACAGCCGACCCTTCGCAGGCGAGCGCGTCATTGGCGACAGCGGCGACCAGCCGCCGCAGCAGCGTCGTCTTGCCGACGCCGTTGCGCCCGATCAGCGCGACGCGCTCCGGGCCCTGGATGGTCCAGGATCGCTCGGTGCCGCCGATCGTCGCGATCCGCCGGCTCCGCGAGACGCCAGGGTCGGGCAGCTCGATCTTCATCGTCGCGTCGTCGCGGATCCGGTGCCCCGCCTCATCGAGCGCCGCGCGTGCCGCGTCCTCCTTCTCCGCGACCTCGGTGCGCAGCTTGCCCGCCGAGACTTCGGCGGCCATCCGGCGCCCGTGCGCGACGATCTTCGGCACCCGCTTCTCGCGCTCGGCCCGGTTCGCCGTGCGCTCGCGGTGTGCGAGCTTCAGCTGGGCTTCGATCCGCTGCCGCTTCTCCTTCTTGAACGCCTGGGCCGCGTCGCGCTCGGCGTGCCGGGCGGCGTCCTGCTCGGCGTCCAGCCACGCGCGCCAGGCGGAGTACGGCCCGCCGAACATGCTCAGCTCGCGGCCGTAGAGCTCGGCGGTGTCGTCCATGAGCTCGAGCAGCGTCACATCGTGGCTGACCACGATGAGCGTGCCGCGCCAGGAGCGCACCATCTCACCCAGCCGCGCCCGCGCCGCGCGGTCGAGGTTGTTCGTCGGCTCGTCGAGCAGGGTGATCGGGGCGCGGCGGGCGCGGATCCCGGCGATCGCGACGAGCACCGCCTCGCCCCCGGAGAGCTCCCCGACGGTGCGGTCGAGGAACGACGGGTCCAGCCCCGCTTCGGCCAGTGCGGACTCGGCGCGGGCCTCGACGTCCCAGTCGTCGCCGACCGCATCGAACCGGGCCGGATCGACGTCGCCGGCCGCGATCGCGCGGACCGCGTCGAGCGCCTCGGCGACACCGAGCAGCTCGGCCACCCGGGCACGGGTGTCGAGCGTGAGGTGCTGCGGCAGGTAGGCGACCTCGCCGATCGCGCTGACCTGGCCGGAGGCCGGGGCGAGCTCGCCCGCGATCAGCCGGAGCAGCGTCGACTTGCCGGATCCGTTGCTTCCGACGAGGCCGGTGCGGCCGGCGCCGAACGCGCCGGAGACCGCGTCCAGTCCGACGGATCCGTCGGGCCAGACGAAGGTGACGCGGTCGAGCACGACCGCGGAGGAAAGAGTGGTGATTGACATGAGCGACTCCCGGAGATGGTGCGGGTGCGCTGAGCCGGATCCTGCCGCTGGGTCCCTGAGGCTGTGGCCCCGGACCGGTGGGTCCCTGAGCCAGGGCGGTCGCGGTCCCTGAGCCTGTCGAAGGACGCAGCGAAGCGGACGGACCGATGACGACCGGAGGTGCCTGTGCCGAGGCGGCGTGCGGGCAGGAAGGAGTGTCGGATCAACGCGTGGATGAAACGCGGAGGCGACGACTCAGATCAAGGGACTTCCTCACACGGCGGACAGGCCGCAGGCGACGTTACCGGCCCATCCGGGATCGTGCAACCCGGGCGTGTCGCGACGGGCGTCGAAGGGGTCCTTCGCCCGGGTCCGTCGCCCGGGTCCGTCGTGCGGCGGATGCCGGCGGCTTCGTCGGTGCGTACGGTGGTGGCATGGTGAACGATCAGCCAGGCTTCGGCGAGATGCTCCGGCGCGTGGGACTGGGCGCCGGTCTCGCGATCGGCATGGGCGTCGGTGTGGCGCTGGGCGTCGCGATGAACAACATGGGCGTCGGCATCGCGGTGGGTGTCGGGGTCGGCGCCGCGGTCATGGTCGTGTTCCTCACGGCGGGATCGCGGGCGGATCGCGACGCGGCGCAGCGGGCTGCGGAGCGGGGGCTCGGCCCCGACCCCGACGCAGATTCCTCTACCGACCTCGACACCGGCACCGAAGCGGATCCGGATCAGCCCTCGGCCTGAGGCCGAGCCCCGTCCCGCCAGCGCTCCAGGAACCGGTGCACATCGGCCAGCTCGTCCTCCGAGACGCTGTGCGTGAGGCCCTGGTACACCCGTCCGGACAGTTCGGAATGGTCGGGGAGCCATTGCGCGGTGTGCGCGACGAGGGCCGGCGGGATGACATCGTCGTTCGTGCCGCGCCCCCAGAACACCGGCGTCCTCCGAAGGCGCAAGGCCGGATCCTCCGTCAGCTCACCCGGGGCCGCATAGCCGCTGAGGTTCACGACCGCGGCGATCCGCTCCGGATCCCGGCGCAGGGACTGCAGCGCGACCGACGCGCCCTGCGAGAACCCGAGCAGCGCGATGGTCGGAGCGTCCGCGGCCCCGGCATCCAGCCAGCGCAGCACCGCGTCGGCGGCCGCCGTCACCGACGCGGGGTCTCGGCGCTCGAGCTCCTCGATCGGATACCAGGATCGCCCCGGCATCGGCCATGGCGCACTCAGCGGCGCCGGCAGTGCGGCGACGGTGAGGCCCTCAGGCAGGAACGGCACGAGCGAGAACAGGTCGCGCTCGTCGGATCCGTACCCGTGCAGCAGCACCAGCAGCGGCAGCGACTCGCCCCGCCGCGCCCAGCGCACGGCGCTCCGGTCGATCTCCACGGTGTCCGCCATGCGTCCATCCTGCCGCAGACACGGACGGACCTGCGGCGTGGCTCGGGCCGCACAGGACGGATCCGAGACTTCGCTGGTAGAAAAGGACCATGGCGGTACGCACACCCGACCCCGATCCGGCCGACGACGACGACGGCCTCCCCGACGCGCTGTCCGGCGCGCTCGCCGACAGCCTCTCCGGGCTCGGCACGTCCGGCGGGGCGAACCCCGGCTGGCTGACAGATTTCGAACTCGCCCAGGCGCGTCGCCGGCTGCCGATGCTCTACGTGGAG
Source organism: Microbacterium panaciterrae (assembly GCF_039541635.1). Lineage (NCBI taxonomy): Bacteria > Bacillati > Actinomycetota > Actinomycetes > Micrococcales > Microbacteriaceae > Microbacterium > Microbacterium panaciterrae. The sequence continues at coordinate 398,869 of NZ_BAABGP010000003.1, read as the reverse complement.
GCCGTGCCGGTGCGCACCGACGGGTCGGGGCAGGTCACCGACATCGGGATCCTGCTGCGCGCGACTCCGCTCGGTGAGATGACGCGCACCATCGTCTCGGGGCGGGTGCGCTACGGCGAGACCGTGCGGGACGCCCTGTTCCGTCACCTCGAGAACGACCTCGGCCCGATGGCGTTCCCGATGCTGCCCCCGTCGCCCGCGCCGTTCACGGTCGCCGAGTACTTCCCGATCCCGGGCGTCAGCGCCTACCATGACGATCGCCAGCACGCCGTGTCGCTCGCGTTCGTCGTGCCCGTGACCGGCACCTGCGAGCCCCGCCAGGACGCGCTCGAGGTGACCTGGTTCAGCCCGGAGGACGCGGCCAGCGACGCGCTCGCCGCCGAGATGGAGGGCGGCCGCGGCACCCTCATCCGACAGGCGCTCGCGCACCTCGGCCTGCTGCGCTGAGGGTCGCTGCTTCCGCACCGCTCGGAGTCGCCGCTGAGGCCGGTTGCCGACGGAACGGCTTGCCGTCGTGGCCGAGTGCACGGCCTGTTGTCCAGCGCACGGCTCGTTGACGCGGATTTCCCGTGCCGTCGGCACGAAGCCGTGCACTCGGTCGAGCGAGCGAGCGAGCGGGTCGGGTCGAGCGAGCGAGCGAGCGGGTCGGGCGAGCGAGCGGCTCGGGTGAGCCAGCGCCCGAGCCGACGACAGGCGCTGCGCGCCGGATCCGGATCCCTACCGGCTGGTCTCCTGGGCCACGAGTGCGACGAGTGCGTCGATGTCGGCCTCGGTCGTGTCGAAGCTGCTCATCAGGCGCACCTCGTTGCGCGAGGCGTCCCAGTCGTAGAACCGGAAGGTCTCGCGCAAGCGATCGGCGACGCCGGCGGGCAGCGTCGCGAACACCCCGTTCGACTGGGTGGGCTGGGTGAAGCCGACGCCCTGGATCGAGCCGTCGGCGATGCCCGCCTCGAGCGAGGTGCGCAGGCGCTGGGCCATCGCGTTGGAATGCCGGGCGTTGCGCAGCCACAGATCGCCCTCGAGCAGCGCGATGAGCTGTGCCGAGACGAAGCGCATCTTCGAGGACAGCTGCATGTTGAACTTGCGTGAGAACGTCAGACCGTCGGCGGCGCCCGCGGTGAGCACGACGATCGCCTCGCCGAGCATCGCGCCGTTCTTGGTACCGCCGAAGCTCAGCACGTCGACTCCGGCGTCGCGGGTGAACGCGCGCAGCGGCAGGTCGAGTGCGGCGGCGGCGTTCGAGATGCGAGCCCCGTCGAGGTGCAGCTTCATGCCGCGCTCGTGCGCGTGGTCCGCGAGCGCGCGGATCTCGTCCGCCGTGTAGAGCGTGCCGACCTCGGTGGACTGCGTGATCGAGACCACGAGCGGCTGCGCGCGGTGCTCGTCGCCCCAGCCCCAGGCCTCGCGGTCGACGAGTTCGGGGGTGAGCTTGCCGTCGTCGGTCGGGACGGAGAGGATCTTGAAGCCGCCGATGCGTTCGGGCGCGCCCCCCTCGTCGACGTTGATGTGCGCGGTCGAGGCCGCGATCACGGCGCCCCAGCGGGGGAGCATCGCCTGCAGGCCCGTGACGTTGGCGCCCGTGCCGTTGAAGACGGGGAAGGCCTCCACGCCCTCGCCGAAGTGCTGCTGGAACACGTCCTGCAGCCGCGCGGTGTAGGCGTCTTCGCCGTACGCGATCTGATGCCCGTCGTTGGCGGACGCGATCGCCGCGAGCACCTCGGGGTGGATGCCGGAATAGTTGTCGGATGCGAAGCCGCGCAGGTTCACGTCATGCAGGATGCTCACCCCACGAGTCTAATCTTCGCCGCTCCGCTCACTCGCCGTGCGGTGCGGCGCCTTGACCGCGTCGGTGTCGGTGCGGGACCATTCCGAAGTGAGCCAGGCAGCCGAGGATCCGCAGACCCCGATCCGCGAAGAGCCCGCCAACCCGGTTCTCACCGCCGAGCGGCTGAAGGCGTTCGTCGACGCCGTCGTGGCGATCGCGATGACGCTGCTGATCCTGCCCCTCATGGAGGGCGTGATCGCTCTCGGTCACGACGGCAAGGGCGTGCCGGAGTATCTCGCGGAGGACTGGGGGCAGCTGCTGAGCTTCGCGCTGAGCTTCCTCCTCATCGCCAATTTCTGGATGACGCATCACCGCATGTTCGACCGTGTCGAGCGCACCACCAACGCCCTGGTCTGGATCCAGGTGGCGTGGATGTTCACGATCGTGTGGCTGCCGGTGCCGACGGCGATGCTCGGGTCGATGCCCACCGATGTGCTGCAGAAGATCCTGTACATCGGATCCCTGCTCGTGACGGCGCTGCTGATGCTCGGCACGCGGCTCTATCTGCGCGCGCATCCCGAGCTGCACTCGATTCCCGGTGCGCTGCTGCACCGGGGGATCGCGGTCGAGATCGTGCTGAGCGCCCTGTTCGCGTCTGCGTTGCTCGTCGCCCTGCTCGTGCCGGACATCGGCTACTGGGCGATGTTCCTGATGATGCTGTCCGGGCCCGCGCAGGCCATCATCGCGCGCCGTGAGCGCCACAGCGCGAAGGCGTCGCGGGCTGCGTGATCAGGTGATCTCGATGATCCGGTCGTTGAGCTCTGCCGGATCCATGTCCCACAGGCCGGCGATCTGCGCCGCCACGCGATCGATGACCTCGTCCAGAGTGCGCACCCGGAACGCGACGGCAGCAGCACGCAGCGGCTCGTCGGCATCGCGCGCGGCTTTGGCGAAGCCCTGCGCGACGGCGCGGGTCCACGCCTCGCTCGCGGCCTTCACCGCCGCGTAGTTCGCGCCCCCGGCGAGCGGTCGGGCGACCGCGACGGAGGACACGATCGCGAAGCGGCCGGCCTGCGAGGTGCGCAGATCGGCGTCGAAGGCGCGGCTGGTGACGCGCACGGCCGTGAACGCCTGCGCGAGCACGCGGTAGTCCTCTTCAGTCTGGCCGGCGAGGCCGCCGCCTCCCCGCCAGCCGCCGACCAGTGGCACCAGGCCGTCGATGTGCTCGCCGGCGTCGGCGAGCCGGGACGCGAGCGCCGCGACCTCCGTCTCGTCGGTGAGCGAGCAGACCTCGGTGCGGAGGGATCCGCTCGCCGGATCCGAGGATCCTGCCGCGGCGGCGAGGTCGTCGAGCCTGCTCTGGTCCCGGCCGACCGCGATGACGCGGGCGCCCGCCTCCATGAGGAGCCGGGTGATCGTGAGCCCGGATGGGCTGGTCGCCCCGGCGAGAAGGACCGTTCTGTCGCGCACTGTCATGACCACAGCCTTTCAGGTCGGCCCGTGAGACGGGCGGGTTCGTGAGACGGGCGGGTTCGTGAGACGGACGGGTTCGCGAGACATCACTTTCTGCATGAGACACCACGTCAGGCGTGGTGTCTCATGTCAGAAGTGGAGTCTCGCGGATCCGGTGGGCGCGAGCCCGGGCTCACAGGGCGACGCGGGCCCGGCTCAGAGGTCGGTGCCGCGGATCCCCACGGTCGATTCGATGACCGGCCTCATCTTCTTCTCGAGCGTCTCGAAGAACATCGACAGGGGGAACTCGTCGTCCCGCACGGCGTCGGTGTAGCCCTTGGGGGCGCCGGCCAGGATCTCGTCCGGCAGGCCCCGCGCCCACTGCGACGCCGGGTGCGGGGTGAGGGTGCCGCGGACGAGCTCGTAGGCTGCGAGCCAGTGCGCGGTCTTCGGGCGGTCGATCGAGTGCCAGTACAGGTCATCGATCGCGTCGCCCAGGGCCACCACGGCGTCGGGCACGTTCTCCCAGTCGAAGGCGAGGGCGGTGTCGGTCCAGTGCAGCACGCCGCGCTGGTGCAGCCAGGCGAACAGCAGCTGTCCGCCGACGGCGTCGTAGTTGCGCGTGCGGGTGCCGGTGATCGCGAACCGGAAGATCCGGTCGAAGATCACCGCGTACTGCACGAGGTGCGCGTAGTCGTGCATCTCCTGCTCGGTCGCCGTGAGCTGCTCGCCGGCGGCCAGACGCGCGTCGAAGGCGCGCTCGATCTTCACCGACTCCCGGAACGCGGTCATGTCGCAGCGCATCTCCTCGAGCGAGTAGAGGAAGAACGGCATGCGCTGCTTGATCATGAACGGGTCGAACGGCAGATCGCCGCGCATGTGGGTGCGGTCGTGGATGATGTCCCACATCACGAACGTCTTCTCGGTCATCTGCTGGTCGTCGAGCATCGCGGCCGCGCGCTCGGGCAGGACGAGGTTCGTGATCTCGCTCGCCGCGCGCACGACCCGGCGGTAGCGGGCGGCCTCGCGGTCCTGGAAGATCGCGCCCCAGGTGAACGAGGGGATCTCCCGCATCGCCACGGTCTCGGGGAACAGCACGGCCGAGTTCGTGTCGTAGCCGGGGGTGAAGTCGATCAGGCGCAACGAGACGAACAGCCGGTTGCCGTAGTCACCGGCCTCCAGCTCGGCGATGAACGCGGGCCAGATGGTCTCGACGATCAGCGCCTCGACGAGGCGATCGCTGGATCCGTTCTGGGTGTACATCGGGAACACGACGAGGTGGCGGATGCCGTCGACGCGGTGCTGCTGCGGCTGGAACGCGTTGAGCGAGTCGAGGAAGTCCGGCACGCCGAAGTCCTCGGCGACCCAGCGCTCGAAGTCCTTGACGGAGGCCTCGAGGTACTCGGCGTCGTGCGGGAAGGCGGGGGCGAGCGCGCGGATGCCCGCGACGATCGCGGTGACGTGTGCGTGGGCCGCCTCGTGGTCGGCGGCGTTCGGGACGGATCCGTCCTTGATCTGCAGCGGGCGCAGCGCGATCGCGGCGTCCTTGAGGAGCTTCCAGGCCGCGGACTGCTCGGCGACAGCGGCATCCTCGACGACCTCGGGTTCGCCGATGAGAGCGTTGCTGTGCGTGGTGGTGAGGGACATCGGGACCTCCGATCGGAGTTTCACAGGAAATATTCCTGTCGAATTGAATTGACTCCGATATTCTTCCATGTATGGACGATCCTGTCGACCTCGCGATCCTTGCCGCCATCTCTCTCGACGGGCGGGCCACGCTCTCCCACCTCTCCGAGGCCGCGGGCCTGTCGGTCTCCGCCGTGCAGTCGCGGCTGCGCCGGCTGGAATCGCGCGGCGTCATCACCGGATACCGGCCGATCATCGACGCGGAAGCCGTGGGCAAACCGCTCGCGGCGTTCATCGAGATCACGCCCCTGGATCCTGCGCAGCCCGACAACGCGCCGGAGCTGCTCGAGCCGCTCACGGCGATCGAGGCCTGCCATTCGATCGCCGGCGACGCGAGCTACATGCTGTTCGTCCGGGTCCCGTCGCCCCGGCATCTTGAGCAGCTCGTGCGTGACATCCGCCTGGCTGCGAACGTGAGCACCCGCACGACGGTGGTGCTGCAGACGTTCTACGAGCACCGGCCCGTCGTGCCCGCCTCGGAGTAGCGCGGCGCGCGGGTCAGCTCAGGAGGCGACGTCGGGGCGGAGTCGGATCGTGTCGAGCAGGCTGCCGGACAGTCCCTGCAGACGGCGCTGCATCGATGCCGCGATCCTGCCCGCCTGGACCTTCGCCAGGTCCGCCACCGGCCCGTCGTAGAGGCGGTCGACCGTCGCTCCCCACAACTGCAGCCAGCGGTCGAAGTGCGCGTCGGTAAGGGGATGCTTCCGGTTCAGCCCCTCGTGCAGCGCGAGCGCGTTGCGCTGATACCCGCCGGCCTGGAACAGCACGCTCTCCCAGAAGTCGCCCATGATCGGCAGGTGGTGATCGAGATCCATGTGCGCGACGTCGGTGAAGATGCGTCCGATCAGCGGATCCTGGAACGCGCTCTCGTAGAAGGTGCGCACCAGCACGAGGATGTCGTCGCGGTCGCGGATGTCGGGCATGCCTCCAGGGTAGGCCGGGCCGGGCGAGCGGGGGCGGCCCTAGGCTGAGGGCGTGGAGCGGACGATCCGGGGCAGCACGGCGAATGAGATCGCCGACTCGATCCGCGACCTGATCGGATCCGGATCCCTCGCGCCCGGCGCCGCCCTGCCGACCGTGCGGGGTCTCGCCGAGCGGCTCGGCGTGAACCGCAACACGGTCGCCGCGGCCTATCAGTCCCTCGCCCGCGCGGGCGCCGTGGCGAGCCGGGGCCGGGGCGGGACCGTGGTCGCCGAGCTCGTGCGCACCGAGGAGGAGGGTTTCGCCGCCGAGACCGTGCTGCGCGACCTCGGCAGCGGCAATCCGGATCCGGATCTGCTGCCGCTTCCCGTGCTCGCGGAGGTGGATCTGCGCACGCCCGCCCTGTACGGCGACGCGCTCATCGACGAGGGGCTGCGCACCTGGGCGACCGCCTGGCTGGCCGAAGCCCAGCCACGGCCGTTCGAGCTGTCCGTGACGTCCGGCGCGGTGGACGCCCTGGAGCGCCTGCTCGTCGCCTCGCTCGCGCCCGGCGACGTGGTCGGGCTCGAGGATCCGTGCTTCCTCAGCAGCATCAACGTCGTCAAGCTCGGCGGGTACCGGCCCGTGGGGATTCCCCTCGACGACGAGGGCATCACGCCGGCCGGGCTGCGGGCCGCGATCGCCGCCGGCGCCCGCACGATCGTGTGCACGCCGCGGGCGCACAACCCGACCGGGATCAGCCTCACCGCGCGTCGGGCCGCGGAGCTGCGGGCCGTGCTCGCCGAGGCTCCGCACGTGCTGATCATCGAGGACGATCACTACTCGCTGCTGTCGCGCCGGCCGTACCACTCGGTGATCCCGGAAGAGCACCCGCGCTGGGCCCTGGTGCGGTCGATGTCGAAGTTCCTCGGCCCGGATCTGCGCCTGGCCCTGCTCGCCTCGGATCCGGACACCGCCGCGCAGCTGCGCACCCGGCTCTCTCCCGGTAAGACCTGGGTGAGCCGGATCCTGCAGCGCGTGGCGGTCGGCATGCTCGACCACCCGGACACCCCCGCCGCCCTGGAACGGGCCGGCGCCCACTACGCCGAACGCGGTGACGCCCTGCGGGCGCTGCTGCGGGAGCGCGGGATCACGGTGCGCGGAGACGACGGCCTGAACGTGTGGGTGGAGTGCAGTGCGGACGGACGCGCCGTCTCCGAGGCGATGATGCGGCGCGGCTGGCTCGTGCGCACCGGTGGCGGGTTCCTGCTCGAGGCCGACGAGGCCTCGCCGCAGATCCGGCTCACCGCGCACACCCTCGACGACGCCGAGCTGCGCCTCCTCGCCGACGACCTGCAGGCCGCGATCGCCGACGCCCGCCGCCGCTGAGGGCCCCGCGCTGGCCCTCCGCTCTTGTCCCTGCGGGTAGAACGGCCTCGAGAGGGCGCGGGATGACGGGGTGCGGCGATGGCTGAGAGGCCGCTTCGCTAGGATTCCGGGGTGGCGAACCGCAAGACCAAGAAGACCGCACCCGCACCCGCGCGCGGGGCGACGCGTCCCCGCTCGGGCAACCCGGCGAAGCGTCCGATCGAGGCGCTCGCGCCGGTGACGCTCGGCGACTGGATCGGCGCCGCACGGCCGCGCACCCTGCCGCTCGCGATCGCTCCGGTGCTGGTCGGCACGGGCGCGGCGCGGCTGGGCGATCCGCACTTCCACTGGGTGATCGCACTCGCCTGCCTCGCCGTCGCCGTCTGCCTGCAGATCGGCGTGAACTTCACGAACGACTACAGCGACGGCGTGCGCGGCACCGACGCCCACCGGGTCGGCCCCGCGCGGCTGACCGCGTCCGGCCGGGTGTCGGCGAAGAGCGTGCTGATCACCGGGCTCGCCTTCTTCGCGCTCGCCGCGGTGGCGGGCCTCGGCATCGTTATCCGCACCCAGCAGTGGTGGATGATCGCGGTCGGCGCGGTGTGCATCGTCGCGGCCTGGTTCTACACCGGCGGCAAGCGCCCGTACGGCTACAACGCCCTCGGCGAGGTCTTCGTCTTCGTCTTCTTCGGTCTCGTGGCGACCCTCGGCACCGCCTGGGTGCAGGCGAAGGCGCTGCCCCAGGAGGCATGGATCGGCGCGGTCTGCGTCGGCCTGTTCGCGTGCGCGGTGCTGCTCGCGAACAATCTCCGCGACATCGATCAGGACCGTGCGGTCGGAAAGCGCACCCTGACCGTGGTGATCGGAAAGCGCGCCACCCAGGTGCTCTACACGGTGTTCGTGATCCTGCCGTTCGCAGGGCTCGCACTGCTCGGGCTGTTCTACCCGATCGCGTGGGTCGGCCTGCTCGCGCTGCTGGCACTGCTGCCGGCCGTGGTGATCGTGTGGATGTACCGCTCTCCCCGCGAGCTCGTGATCGCCCTCGCACTCACCTCGCTGGGCACGCTCGCCTACGCCGGCGCGCTGTTCTGGGCGTTCCTCTCGCCGACGGTGTGAGCCCCGCCCACCTCATGCATAGAGACTTTCCGTAGGATTCGAAGCATGCTCTCCCGTTCGTCGCGCCCGCCTCGCGGTCTCCCCGACGGCAGAACGAGAAGGCACCGCACGGCTCGGCTGATCGCCGCCGTCCTGGGCGTGGGTCTCGCGACGGGCCTCGCCGCCTGCGCGAGCGATCCCGTGGCAGACCAGTACCGCAACGGCGACAACAAGGGCTACATCGGCTCCGATGGCCTGCGCGTCGACGAGATCAAGGCGGCGGATCGCACCAAGCCGGTGACGTTCGGCGGTGTGCTGGAGACCGGCAAGACCTTCGACAGCAAGAGCGTCGCAGGCGACGTCACCGTGGTGAACTTCTGGTACGCCGCGTGCGGCCCGTGCCGCGTCGAGGCGAAGGATCTCGAGACCGCCTGGCAGAAATACCAGGGCAAGGGCGTCTCCTTCGTCGGCGTCAACACATACGACCAGGCCGACACCGCGAACTCGTTCAACCAGAAGTACGGCGTCAGCTACCCCAGCATCATCGACGTGAACACGGGTGCCGCGAAGCTGGCGTTCGCCGAGTCCACCTCGATCCAGGCCACGCCCACCACGCTCGTGCTCGACAAGCAGGGCAGGGTGGCCGCGCGCGTGATCGGCCCGATCGGATCCGCCTCGATCCTCGAGACGCTCATCGACGACGCGCTCAAGGAGACGTCATGAGCACGCGTCGCGGTCGCGTCGCGTGAACGTCGACGCGATCGTCGGATCCGGGGCCCTCTGGCTGGCGCTGCCCGTCGCCATGCTCGCCGGTCTCCTGTCGTTCCTCTCGCCCTGCGTGCTGCCGCTCGTGCCGGGCTATCTCGGCTTCGTCGGCGGTGCGGTGAGCGGCGCGCCGACCGGGCAGGACGGCACGACCGCCTCCCCGTCCCGCCGCCAGATGGTGCTCGGCGTGCTGCTGTTCATCCTCGGGTTCACGCTCGTGTTCGTGCTGTTCGCGGTCATCGGCGGGACGGCGGGAGTGTTCCTGCTGCGCTGGGGCGACCTGATCACGCGGATCCTCGGCGCCGTCATCATCGTGATGGGGCTCGTCTTCATCGGGATGTTCGGCTTCGCGCAGCGCACCGTGCGGATGAACGTGTCCGGCCGGGCCGGCCTGATCGGCGCCCCGCTGCTCGGAATCGCGCTCGGTTTCGGCTGGAGCCCGTGCATGGGCCCGACCCTGTCGGCCATCGTCTCGCTCTCGCTCAACGTCGGCGACGTGGGCCGGGCGGCGCTGCTCGGCGTCGCCTACTCCCTCGGGCTCGGCATCCCGTTCCTGCTCGTCGCACTCGGCTTCGGCTGGGCCACGCGCTCCGTCACGTTCCTGCGCAAGCACGTGCGGATCGTCAACATCGTCGGAGGTGCACTGCTGATCGTGCTCGGCCTGCTCATGGTGACCGGAGTGTGGAAGATGATCATGTCCAGCATCGGGGCGGTGATCGGCAGTGTCGAACTCCCGCTCTGACGGATCCATGACCGCGACGAAGAAGGCGCAGGCCGCGCGGTCGTCGGATCCGCTGCGTCCCAGCGACCACATCGACGGATCCGGAGACGCGCCCGGCACCGGGATCGAATCCCCGAAGCTGAACGTCATCGGCTGGCTGCGCTGGGGCTGGCGTCAGCTCACCTCGATGCGCACGGCGCTGGTGCTGCTGCTCATCCTCGCGATCGCGGCGATCCCCGGCTCGATCTTCCCGCAGCGGATGGCGGATCCCAACGGCGTGACGCAGTGGAAGACGGATCACCCCGATCTGTTCCCGATCCTCGACTCGATGCAGCTGTTCGACGTCTACCTGTCGGCCTGGTTCTCGGCCATCTACCTGCTGCTGTTCCTGTCGCTGGTCGGCTGCGTGATCCCGCGCATCAAGCACCACGCGAAGGCGCTGGGATCCCGCCCGCCGCGCACCCCCGCCCGGCTGCAGCGGCTCGACGACTTCCGCGAGACCACGCGCACCGTGACCGGATCCGACGCGGCCGCCGCGGCTGAGCGGACGGTGGAGATCGCGCAGAAGCAGCTGCGCGCGCTGCGCTATCGGGTCGAGCGCTACGACGACAAGCGCGGCTTCTCGGTGTCGGCCGAGCGCGGCTACGCCCGCGAGACCGGCAACCTCATCTTCCACCTCGCCCTGCTCGGCGTGCTCGTGGCGGTGGGGGTCGGCGGCAGCTTCGCGTACACGGGGCAGCGGGTGGTCGTCGAGGGCACGAGCTTCGTGAACACCCTGCTGGACTACTCGTCGATGAACCGGGGCCGGTTCGTGTCCGACGACGCGCTGCAGCCGTACCGGATGACGCTGAATCAGTTCGACGTCACGTACCAGCCGTTCGATCAGACCAAGCCCTCGTCCGGCCAGGCGGGCGACTTCAACGCGCACGTCACGGTGTCCGAGCCCGGCTCTGCCACGCGCAAGGAATCCGTGGTGGTGAACCACCCGCTCGGCATCGCCGGAGACCGCGTCTATCTGCTCGGCAACGGCTACGCGCCGACGATCACGGTGCGAAACGCGGCGGGTGAGGTCGTCTTCCACGACTCGGTGCCGTTCCTGCCGCAGAACAACAGCACCATGACCTCGCTCGGCGTGGTGAAGGTGCCGGACGGGCTGCCGCAGCAGCTCGGCATGGTCGGATTCTTCTATCCCACGGCCGCGGCGCTGAGCACCGGGGCGTTCACCTCCGCGTACCCGAACCTGATCAACCCGCTGCTCACGCTCAACGTCTACGCGGGAGACCTCGGCATCGACGACGGCACGCCGCGCTCGGTGTACGTGCTCGATCCGAGCAAGATGACCCAGCTCACCGGCGGCAAGACGGGGGTGACCTCGCTCCAGCTGCAGCCCGGCGACACCGCCCAGCTGCCGAACGGGATGGGATCCGTCACCTTCGACAACGAGGCACCGAAGGGCGCGAAAGACTACTCGCAGGCGGTCAAGCGCTACGTGTCGCTGCAGATCCACCACGATCCGTCGGAGCAGTGGGTGCTCGGCTTCGCGGCGCTCGCCGTGCTCGGCCTGGTGCTCGCGCTGTTCGTGCCGCGCCGGCGGGTGTGGGTCAAGGTGACGGTCGTGGACGGATCCGTCCGGCTGGAATACGCCGGACTCGCGCGCGGCGAGGATCCGACCCTGGGCGCGGCGGTCGAGGATCTCCTCGCCGGGCACGCCCGCCTTCTCGACGTCGACGGCTCCACCGCCGAGGCCGCACCACCCTCATCCGAAGAGCCCGATGACAGCGGACGCTTCGACAAGCTCAGCGACCGCTAGCGAAAGTAGGCTGACAGCATGAATTTCGATTCGATGTCGATCCTGACGATCTGGACGGCGATCGCGATCTACGCGGCCGCGTTCATCGCATACGCGCTCGATCTCGCCAAGCGATCGCAGGCGTCGTCGGATGCCCGCTTCGCGGAGGGCGAACTCGACGCCGCCGTCGTCGAACGCGAGCTCGTCGGCGCGGCGGTCGGCGGATCCTCGGTCCGCACCGCGAGCGGCAGCGCCGGGGCCGCGAAGGCAGCGGACGCCGCGCCGCCGCGGTTCGTGATGGCGCGGATCGGCACGGCGCTCGCGACCCTGGGCTTCCTGTTCCAGCTCGCGGGTGTCGTGATGCGCGGCATCGCCGCCGGCCGGGTGCCCTGGTCGAACATGTACGAGTTCAGCATGACCGGCACGCTGCTGATCATCGCCGTCTACCTCGCGGTGAACATCTGGTTCGACCTGAAGTACCTCGGCACCTTCATCCTCGGCCTCGTGGTCGTGCTGCTCGGAGGGGCCGCGACCGGGTTCTACGTGCAGGTCGTGCCGTTGTCCGACCCGCTGAAGAGCGTGTGGCTGGTGATCCACGTGTTCGTGGCGTCGCTGGGCACCGCGTTCTTCGCGCTCGCCTTCGCGCTCAGCGTGTTCCAGCTGATGCAGACGCGCCGTGAGGCCAAGGTGCTCGCCGGTGCGGAGAAGACCGGTCTGCGGTTCCTCGCGACGCTGCCGTCGTCCGTGCGGCTGGAGGGCCTCGCCTACCGGTTCGCGACCGTCGGCTTCATCCTCTGGACGTTCACGCTGATCGCCGGGTCGATCTGGGCCAACGACGCCTGGGGCCGTTACTGGGGCTTCGACACCAAGGAGACCTGGACGTTCATCATCTGGGTGCTCTACGCCGGATACATCCACGCCAGGGCCACGCGCGGGTGGCGCGGATCCCGGTCGGCGTGGCTCGCGATCGTCGGCTTCAGCGCCGTGCTGTTCAACTTCACGATCGTGAACATGTTCTTCAAGGGCCTGCACGTCTACTCGGGCCTGAGCTGAGCTGAGCTGAGCCGGCACGGCTCGTCCCGGCGTCCGCGCCAGGGGCTGCGTCGACCGCGGATCCGGGTTATCGTCACGGCATGTGCCGGAACATTCGCTGCCTTCACAACTTCGAGCCGCCGACGAACGATGACGAAGTGCGGGAGGCCGCACTCCAGTTCGTCCGCAAGGTGAGCGGATCCACGCATCCGTCCCGCGCGAACACCCCGGCGTTCGAGCAGGCGATCGACGAGATCGCCCAGGCGACACGGCGGATGCTGGATCAGCTGGTCACGAACGCGCCGCCGAAGAGCCGCGAGCTCGAGGCGGTCAAAGGCCGCCAGCGGCACGAGAAGCGCATGGAGCGCGAGGTCAGGATCCGCACCGCGACCCCCTGACCCTGCCGTGCGGAGAAGCCTGCAGCCGGGCGAGAAACCAGTTCCTGCAGGAGAAACACCTTCAGCAGTGGTGTCTCGTGCAGGATCTGGTTTCTCGCGGCAGTGGCGCGCGGATCAGGTCGCGGGTGCGAGCACGGCGCGGGCCGAGGTGGTGCGGCGGGCGACGACCGCGAGGGTGGTCGCGATGAGCGACAGCACCGTCCAGACCAGGAGCCCGGTGATCGCAGCGGGAGTGCCGACGTCACCGAGCAGTGCGGTCGCCGCGGGGGAGACGGGCAGGAACCCGGCGATCGAGGCCAGCCAGCCCGGCAGCGTGGAGATGATCCCCGCGCCGAGGGCGAGCACGCCGATGACCGCTCCGATCCAGCGGCCGATGCCGCCCAGCACCGCGACGAGCGCCTGGTTGACCGCGGCGAAGGCGACGCCGGCCAGCACCGCGGCACCCGCGAAGCCCCACCAGCGGGCCGGATCGTAGCCGGCGACGAGCTGCACGATGAGCGCGACCAGCAGACCCTGGGCTGCACCGATCGCACCGGCCGGGACGAATCCGCGCAGGGCCAGCGCGGCGGACGAGCGGCGCGAGGTCAGCGCCCGCGCGGTGAACGCCCGCATCACGACAAACGACGCGAGCCCGCCGAACCAGAGCACCACGGCGGCGAGCAGCGGGATCGCCGTCGGGCCGAACATGCCGCCCGAGGTGTCGGCTGCCACCGGGTTCGCGACCACCGACGCGAGCGAAGACGCCTGGGAATCGGTGCGCTTCGGCAGCGAATCCGCGGCCTGGTGCAGCCCCGCGGCGAGGCCGCTCGTGCCGGTGGCGAGGGATCCGATGCCCGTGCTCAGCGACTGCGCGCCGTCGGCGAGCTGTGTCGCGCCGGACTGCAGCCCGCTCGCCCCGGTGGCCAGGCCCTGCGCGCCGGTCGCGCTCTGCGTCGTGCCCTCCGCCAGCTGGCCGAGCCCGGAGGAGAGCTGGTTGATGCCGTCCGCGGCGGTGCGCATCTGACCCGCGACGGTCCCGGGCAGCGTCGCGAGACCGCTGACGCCGTCCGCCACCTGAGCGCTTCCCGCGGCCGCTCCGGCCGCGATCGGCGCGGTCTGCGCCGCGATCGCCGCCATTTCGTTCAACTTGTCGCAGAGGGCCTTATCGGTTGCGGGGTCGCAGAGCGTGATGGCCTCGGTCAGCTTCCCTTGGAGCTGGGACACGCCCGCGCTTGCGCCGGCGGCCGCGTTCTTCGTCTGCGCCGCCCCCGCGGCGAGCGCCTGGGCACCGGGCACCTGCGCAGCGAGCGTATTCGCCCCCGCCGCGAGTCCCGCCCCGGCCTGGTTCGCCCCGGTCTGTGCCGACGTGATGCCGGACGAGATCGAGCTCAGGCCCGAGGAGAGCTGCGTCGCCCCGTCGGCGAGCTGGCCGGCGCCGTCGGCGAGCTTGGTCGCGCCGTCCGGGATCGCGCCGGCCCCGGTCGCGGCGGACTGCGCGCCGGCGGCGAGCTTGTCAGCGCCGTCCGCAGCCTCGCCGATCTTGTCGCCGAGAGTGCCGAAGCCGAGGAGCACGTTCTGCAGGGTGCTCTTCGAGATCGTCGAACCCATCGTCGACGCGGCGGTGGCCGCGATCTGGTTCGCGATCAGGCCGTCGGCGGCCCGCGCCTGCGGGGCCGTGGTCACCGAGATCGTCGCCTGCTTCGCGGACGCGGCGGGATCCTGGATCGCGGTGCCGCCCGAGACTGCAGCCGCGGAGAACTCCTTCGGGATCCGCACGACCGCCTGGTACGTGCCGTTCTTGAGGCCGGCCGCGGCGTCCTTCTCGTTCGAGATGACCCAGGTGACGTTCTCGTCGGTCTTTCCGGTGCCCTTCACGAGCCCCGCGGACAGCTGCCGGCCGAGCGGCGCGAGCTGTCCATCGACCTTCACCGGCTCGTCGTCGTTCACGATCGCGGCGGTCATGGTGTCGAGGTGGTGCGTGGGATCCTGCAGGGCCGCGACGAGCACGCCGCCGAGGATCCCGGGCAGGATCAGCACGCCGATCAACGTGAGCGCCGTGATCGGCTTGTGCGAGCGGGCGCGCTCGATCAGCGCGGAGAGTCGGGAGCTCATGCGGTCACCTCGTCGAGGTCGGTGTCGGTCAGCGGGGTGGCGACCTCTTCTGGGGTCGTTGAGCGCGCACCGACGGAGTCGGAGCGAGACGAAACGCGGTGATCCTGCGGGAGACGGCGTTTCGTCTTGGTCTCGCTCCGCTCGTCCTCGCTCAACGACCCCAAGGGGAGGGACTGGGTGGCGTCGAGATCCCGGATCTGCGGATCCGCCCAGCCGGCGTCGGCGAGCAGCGCCTGTGCGGTGTCGACGTCCTCGGCGGTGGCGAGCACCGCGAGCGGACCGCGTGCGGCGGCATCGCGGAGCATCGCGCTCGCCTGCTCGCTCTGCGCGAGGGTGAGCCGGTCGGCGCCGTCGATCACGACGAGCGTGGTGCGTGCGCGCAGGGCGTCGCGCAGCTCGCGCAGCGGATCCGCGGAGCCGCTTCCGTTCCCGTCGACGATCACGCAGCCGACGTGCGCGCGCACCCATGCGCCGCGCCCCGGCATCAGATGCCCGGCCACGCGGAGACGCCCCTGCGACGGCACCCGGGCGGCGATCGCGAGGCCCACGGCGCGCCGCACGGCCTCGTCGCGTCCGGTCAGCACGAGCGCCGATGCGGGCGCGAGGCGCAGGTCGAGCCCCTCGATCGCGCCGGCGACGGTGAGCCCATCGGCGGCGATCACGGAGTCGTCGCCGGGCCAGGCGGCCAGATGACGCTCGCGCTCGACGGCCTCGCCCTCGATGTCGACGTGCGGCAGGATCTTCGCTAGCCAGCCCGGGATCCGCCAGGCGCGATCGCCGAGGATCGCCATCAGCGCCGGGATCAGCGTCATGCGCACCAGGAACGCGTCGATCGCGATGCCGGCGGCGAGGCCCAGCGCGATCGGCTTGAGCGAGGAGTCGCCCTCCGGCACGAAGGCCACGAACACGGCGAACATGATCACCGCGGCGGCAGTGACCACGCGGGCGGAGGAGACGAACCCGGTGCGCACCGCGCGCACGGCCGCACCACGAGAGGTGGCGCGATCCTTCGCCTCGGGATCGTGCACGAAGTCCTCGCGCATACGGGAGACCAGGAACACCTGGTAGTCCATCGCGAGGCCGAAGAGCACCCCCATCAGGATGATCGGCATGAAGCTGATGATCGGCCCGGTGCGGGCGACGTGCAGCGCGTCGGCGAACCAGCCCCACTCGAACACGGCGGCGACCACGCCGAACGCGGCCACGATCGAGAGCAGGTAGCCGAGCGCCGCCGTGATCGGCACCCAGATCGAGCGGAACACGATGGTGAGCAGCACGAGCGACAGGCCGATCACGAAGATCCCGAACGGCAGCAGCGCGCCGCCGAGCTGGTCGGAGATGTCGATCCCGACGGCGGTGAACCCGGTGACCTTGAGGTCGATGCCGAACTCCTTGAGCCACTCGTCGTGGTGCGCGCGCAGCTCGCGCACGAGGTCGGCGGTCGCGGGGGCGTCCGGCGCGGTGGTCGGGATCACCTGCACGATGCCCGTGTCCGCGGTCTGGTTCGGGGTCGCCAGTGCGATCTCGGCCACCCCGGGGAGCTTCGCGACCGCGTCACCCAGGTCGTGCATGAGCCCGACTGGATCCGTCGACGTGACGATCGTGCCGGTGAGGATCAGCGGTCCGTTGAAGCCGGCGCCGAAATGCTCGGCCGTGAGGTCGTAGCTCGTCCTGGCTTCGGAGCCCTTCGGCAGCACGCCGGCATTCGGCAGCGCAAGGGCGAGGCTGGTCGCGGGC
Source organism: Microbacterium panaciterrae (assembly GCF_039541635.1). Classification (NCBI taxonomy): domain Bacteria; kingdom Bacillati; phylum Actinomycetota; class Actinomycetes; order Micrococcales; family Microbacteriaceae; genus Microbacterium; species Microbacterium panaciterrae. Next base: position 382,070 of record NZ_BAABGP010000003.1, on the reverse strand, counting down.
ACGGCGACGATGCCGAGGCCGATCACGACGGCGAGCGCCACGAGCACCGGATGCCGGGTGACCCCGCCGACCCAGCGCGCCGAGAACGTGGGCCGGGGCTCGGCGGCGCCCTTGCGCGCCGTCCGCTGCTTCCTCGGCCGGCCGGCGACCCGGCCCTTCATGAACCCGAGCACCGCCGGGGTGAGGGTGATCGCGATGAGCACGGCGATGGCGACCGCGACCGCGGCGGCGATGCCCATCGTGGTGAGGAACGGGATGCCGGCGAAGCCGAGCCCGATGAGGGCGATGAGCACTGTGACGCCCGCGAACACGACCGCGGATCCGGCGGTGCCGGTCGAACGTGCGGCGGATTCCTCAGGATCCACCCCCGCGCGCACCTGATCCTGATGTCGCGCGACGATGAACAGCGCGTAGTCGATCCCGACCGCGAGCCCGAGCATGAGGGCCAGCAGCGGAGTGGTCGATGAGACGGAGGCGAAGGCGGTGGCCGCGAAGATCGCGGCCATCGAGATGCCGACGCCGAGGATCGCGGTGAGCAGCGGCATGCCGGCCACCACGAACGAGCGGAATGTGACGACGAGGACCAGCAGGGCGATGATCAGTCCCACAGCCTCGGTCAGCGAGAGCGCGGGGATCGACATCGCGAACAGGTCTCCGCCGAGCACGGTGCGGGATCCGTCGGGCAGCTGCTTCTGCAGGTCGGCAACCGAGGCGCGCAGCGAGTCCTTGGCGGCGGGGGTGACGTCGGAGGCCTGCCCCTTGAACTGCAGCCGCACGATCGCCGCGGCGCGATCCTTGCTCACCATGCCGGTGACCTGCTCGTTGTAAGGGGAGGTGGCCGCGAGCACGCCGGAGAGGTGGCTCAGCTGAGTCACGGTCTGCTCGATCGGCGCCTTGTACGCGGCCTCGGTGACGCTGTCGCCCGGGGCGGCGACGACGATGAACTGCGCGCTCGTGCCGCTCACCTGCGGGAACGTGCGCTCGAGCTGCTCGAGCCCCGCCTGGGACTCGGTGCCGGGGATCGTGAACGCGTTGTCGGTGCCCTTGCCGAGTGCGAGGGCGGCGCCGCCGGCGATGCCGAGCACGAGCAGCCAGGCCACGAGCACGCGCCAGGGGTGGCGGAACGACCAGCGTCCGAGCGAGGAGAGAAGGGTGGACACGGAGTTCCTCCGACAGGGCGTTCGCGGGTGAGGTTCGATACACTGGTGTATTCGATACGTCTCTGTATCGTATGGCGAGGGCGCCGGGATAGTCTGTGCGCGAGATGTGAATCACGGGCGAGGACGTCCGCGAGAGGGGGACATGGCGATCAGTGCGACGCGGAGCCGCGAGAACACGCGGGCGCGGCTGCTCGAGGCGGCGGCGCTGGTGTTCGCCGAGGTCGGACTGGACGGTGCGACCGTCGAGGCCGTCTGCGAGCGCGCCGGATTCACCCGCGGCGCCTTCTACTCGAACTTCGAGTCGAAGGACGAGCTCTTCCTCGAACTCGCCGGCTCCGTCTCCGCGGAGCGGCTGACCGCCGTGCGGGAGCGCGTGGCCGAGCTGAACGAGGCCGGAGCGCTCACCGCCGACTGCGACGCCACGACCCTCGTGCAGCAGGTCATGGACACCGGCAGCGACGATCGGCTGGGGGTCATGCTGCTCAGTGAGATCCGGCTCCGCGCGCTCCGCGACCACGCCTGGGGCAAGGCCTACCTGAAGCAGGAAGAGGAGATGGTCGCCGGCATCGCCCGGATCATCGACGACATCGTCGCCGCGGGGATGATGTCACTCCGCGTCGAGTCGGAGATCGCGGCCCGCATGCTCCTCGTGATCTGGGAGGGCATGACCGTGCGCGGCGCGATGGCCGGCCAGGACGACGCACAGCTGCGCCGAGTCGGCAGCGTGGAGCTCGGCCGGATGGTGCAGCTGCTGCTGGGCTGAACGCTCGCGGTCGGTGCCCGAGTTCCGGCGCGGCGCCCGGGGTGGGGCTCAGCGTCCGTCGGCCGCCAGCAGCGCGTGGCAGCGGGTGAGCCGTTCGATCCACCAGTCGCGCCGTTCGGCGGAGGCCTCGAGGCGGGCGAGGGCTACCGGATCCGGCACGACGCGATCCGCCGAGACGATGCCGTTCCGCGGCCGGGCGTCCGCGACGTCATCGGCGAAGAGCGAGGCCGTGCCCAGCCCGCAGTCGTGATCGAGCACGGGCAGCGCCGTCGCCAGGGCTGCGCCGAGCGACAGGCCGACGGCGGTGTCGAGCGCGCTGGAGACGACGACGGGCAGGCCCGCCTCGGCGACGATCCGCAGCGCGCGTTCGATGCCGCCGAGCGGCTGCGCCTTGATCACGAGCAGGTCTGCGGCGCCGGCGCGGGCGACGGCGAAGGGGTCGCCGGCCCGGCGCACGCTCTCGTCGGCCGCGATCGGGATGTCGAGGTAGGCGATCCGGTCGCGCAGCTCGACCAGCTCGTCGATCGACGCGCAGGGCTGCTCGGCGTATTCGAGGTCGAACGTGGCGAGGGCGTGGATCGCGCGCTCGGCCTCGTCGACGTTCCAGCCGGCGTTCGCGTCGATCCGGATCCGTCCCTCCGGGCCCATCTCGTCGCGCACAGCGCGCACGCGGGCGATGTCGTCGGCGAGGGACTGACCGGCCTCGGCGACCTTGACCTTGGCCGTGCGGCAGCCGTCGAAGCGCGCCAGCACGGACGCGACGCGTTCGGCGGACACGGCGGGGACCGTCGCGTTCACGCGGATACCCTCGCGCACGGCCGCGGGCCGCGGGTGCCAGGCGTCGGCGATCCCGGCGCTCAGCCAGGTCGCGGCCTCGGCATCCGCGTACTCGGGGAAGGGCGAGAACTCCGCCCAGCCCTCCGGGCCCTCGAACAGCAGCGCCTCCCGCACGTCGACCCCGCGGAACCGGGTGTGCATCGGCAGCGCGACGATGCGGGCCGAGTCGAGGAGCTCGGTGAGCGCGGGGAGGTCGGTCATGCCCCCATCATGCACCCCGGATGCGCTCGCCGATCCGCTCGCGCAGCGCGGCGAGCCGTCTGTGCTCGAAGCGTCCGCGGCTGATCGTGTTATTGACAATAGTGTGTGACACACAATATGGTGTGGAGCATGAGCGATGACGAGTTCGACGGGCACCTGCAGGAGCTGCGGCGGGGCACGCTAGTGCTCGCCAGCCTGCGTCTGCTGCGCGAGCCCGGGTACGGCTACGGCCTGCTCGAGCAGCTGAGCGCCGCCGGGTTCCCCACCGACGCCAACACGCTCTACCCGCTGCTGCGCCGCCTCGAGAAGCAGGGCTGCCTGGTGAGCGCGTGGAACACCGACGAGGCGCGACCGCGCAAGTTCTATCGCACCTCCGAGGCCGGGATCCGCCTGGCCGACATCCTCATCCGCGACGTCGAGGCCATCGCCGCCGCCGCGAAGAAGCTTCCCTGACCATCGGAGGAGAACATCATGGACACCGACAGCACCACCCTCGCCGAGCGCTACGTCTCGGCCGTCGTCCGGTCCGCGCCCGTCGCCGATCGCGACGAGATCGGCGCAGAGCTGCGCGCCTCGATCGCCGATGAGCTGGACGGTCGCCTCGCCGCGGGCGAGGAGCGCGGCGAGGCCGAATACGCAGTGATCGCCGCGCTCGGCGATCCGATCGCGTACGCCGCGTCGCTTGCCGGCCGCCCGCTGGTCCTGATCGGTCCGCGGTACTACGCGGCGTGGTGGCGCCTGCTGCGGCTGCTGCTCGTCACGGTCGTCCCGGCCGCGGCGCTCATCACCGCAGGGGTGCGGGCGATCGGCGGAGGGGACATCGGCGCCGTGTTCGGCGCGATGGTCGCTGCCGTCATCACCTCGGCCGTGCACGTCGGGTTCTGGACCACGCTCGTGTTCGCCGCACTCGAGCGCACCGGATCCACCGGCGACGCCGTGCTGGAGTGGACACCGGACAAGCTCCCGCGCGCGGTGATCCCCACTGCGCGGATCTCCGACTTCGTGGGCACGATCGTCGTCTTCGTGGCGCTGATCGGATCCGTGATCTGGGATCGCACGATCGGCTGGGGTCAGGATCACGTGCACCTGCTGTCGGCCGGCCTCTGGCCGGGCGTGATGCTGGTCTGGTTCGCGCTGCTCGCGATCGGTCTGATCGTCGAAGCCGTCGTGATGCGCCGCGGGCGATGGAGCGTGCCGCTCGCGGCGGTGAGCATCGCGGCATCGATGGTCGCCCTGATCGGTGCGATCGTGCTGGTGTGGCGGGGAGCGGTGCTGGATCCCGCGCTCATGGCGCGCATGCAGGCGGCCAGCACGCCGACGCAGGATGTCGTGCAGATCGTGAACATCGTGCTGACGGTCGTGCTCGGCGGGATCCTGATCTCGCTCCTGTTCGACGCGTATCGCAAGCTGGGTCTCGCCCGGCATCCCTGAGCGGGGCGGCCGCAGGGGCCAAGGCTGCTCAGTGCCGGGCCGCTCAGGGCAGCGCCGCGCGGAATAGGCTGGAGTCCGTGACCGATCCCCATGTCTCCGACCTATTCGACCCCGCCGAGTGGACGCTCGCGCCGGGCGCCGACGCGTACACCGACATCACCGCGCACGTGTCGAACGACTCCCGGATCGCCCGGATCGCGTTCGACCGGCCCGAGGTGCGCAACGCGTTCCGGCCGCACACGGTCGACGAGCTGTACCGCGCGCTCGATGCGGCCCGGCAGAATCCGCGGATCGGCGTGGTGCTGCTCACCGGGAACGGCCCCAGCCCGAAGGACGGCGGCTGGGCGTTCTGCTCGGGCGGCGACCAGCGCATCCGCGGGCGGGACGGATACAAGTACTCCGATTCGGAGGAGACGGTCGTTGAGCGAGCGGAGCGAGACGAAACGCAGCAGGCGCGCGCCGGGCGGCTGCACATCCTCGAGGTGCAGCGGCTCATCCGGTTCATGCCGAAGGTCGTCATCGCGGTCGTGCCGGGGTGGGCGGCCGGCGGCGGGCATTCGCTGCACGTCGTCTGCGACCTCACGATCGCGAGCGCCGAGCACGGCCGGTTCAAGCAGACCGACGCCGACGTCGGATCCTTCGACGCCGGCTACGGATCCGCCTACCTGGCGCGCCAGACCGGGCAGAAGTTCGCACGCGAGGTGTTCTTCCTCGCCGAGGAGTACTCGGCCGAACGCGCGATGCAGGCGGGGGCGGTGAACCGCGTCGTGCCGCATGCCGAGCTCGAGCGCGAGGCGATCGCGATGGCCCGCACGATCCTCACCAAGTCGCCCACGGCGATCCGCATGCTCAAGTTCGCCTTCAACGCCGTCGATGACGGGCTGGTCGGCCAGCAGGTGTTCGCCGGAGAGGCCACGCGCCTCGCCTACGGGACCGATGAGGCCGTGGAGGGCCGCGACTCGTTCCTCCAGAAGCGCGAGCCGGACTGGTCGCCGTACCCCTGGCACTTCTGAGACCCGTGCCTCCCCTCATCCCGATCGACGCGTCGGATCCGGTGGCGGTCGCGGCTGTCGTGCCGGGGGCGCTGGACGGGTCGGCACCGCTTGCGCTCGGATTCGCCCCCGGCGGCGATGACCTCGTCCGCGAGGGTACGGCCGTCGCCATCGCGACGTCGGGGTCGACGGGAGTCCCGAAGCGGGTCGTGCTCTCCGGCGAGGCGCTGCGGGCGTCCGCCGAGGCGACGGCGCGGCGGATCGGATCCGGGCAGTGGCTGCTCGCGCTGTCGGCCGGATACGTGGCCGGGTTCCAGGTGCTGGTCCGCGCCCACCTCGCCGGCACGGTTCCGGTCGTGCTCGAGGGCCGGTTCACGCCCGCCGCGTTCGCGCAGGCGACCGCGAAGCTGCGGGGGCCCGGAGCACGGTACACCTCGCTGGTGCCGGCGCAGCTCGCGACGCTGGTGGACGCGGCCGACGAGCCCGAGATCCGCGCCGCACTCACCCGGTACGAAGCGATCCTCATCGGCGGGCAGGCGCTGCCGGTGCCGCTGCGGGAGCGGGCGGCCGACCTCGGCGTCCGCATCGTGCGCACCTACGGATCCAGCGAGACCGCGGGCGGCTGCGTGTACGACGGCGTGCCCCTGGACGGGGTGCGCGTCGAGCCGGTCGACGGCGAGCTGCGCATCGCGGGGCCGACGCTCGCGGACGGCTATCTGGGCGACGCGGCGCTGACCGGCCGCACCTTCGTGACCGATGCGGAAGGCGTCCGCTGGTATCGCACGGGCGACACGGGCGAGGTCGTCGACGGCGTCGTGCGGGTCACCGGTCGCGCCGACAACGTCATCGTCTCGGGCGGCGTCAACGTGTCGCTCGACCGGGTGGAGCGCGCGGTGCGCGGGGTCGCGCGGCTGGAGGACGCCGTGGTCGTGGCGATCCCCGACGAGCGCTGGGGGCAGGGATCCGCGATCGTCGCGCGCGCCCACCCCGAGGCGGCGGAGGGCGACCTGCTCGCCGCGGCCCGGGAGAGAGTGGCCGCCGAGGTCGGGCTCGCGGCCCGGCCCGCGCGGATCCTGCTCGTCGCCGAACTGCCGACGCTGGCGTCCGGCAAGCCCGACCGGCGCGCGATCGCCGGACTCGCGCTCGCCGCACACGGCCGGTGAGGATACATCTCCGGGCGGATGCCGCGGCAGGGCCGCCCGCGTACCGTGAAGGAGTGATCCGCCCCGTTCCCCGTCTCTGGCTCGTGCTCGATATCGTCGGGGCCGCGCTCGGGATGGTGATCACGCTGTCGCTGACGGCGGTGCTCTCGGCGACGCCCGCGAGCAGATGGCTCGAGGGCACGGTGTCCTGGGTGATGCTGGTCGTGATCGCGGCGGCGCTGTGGGGCGCGGCGGCGATCAGCCGGTTGTCGCCGCCGCTCGCGCTCATGTTCGCGTGGGCTGCGGCGCTGCTGCAGATCGCGTGCGGCTTCGCCCCGGGCCCGCACGATCTGGCGATCCTCGTCGTGCTGTTCGCGACGGCCGCCTGGGGGTCGCGACGGGTGATGTGGATCGGCGGGGCGTCCGCGCTGGGCGGCGGGCTGCTCGCCGGCGTGTACATGTCGCTGACCAACGAGACCGGACTGGTGCTGGATCCGCAGACCGGCCTGCGCCTCGCCCTCGTCGCCGCGCTCCTGGGGGCGATCTCGGTGCTCACGCTCGTGATGGCGTGGGGCACCGGGCTGCTCTGGCGCCTGGTGCTGCGCGGCCGGCAGACGCGTGAGGCGCAGGTGCGCGCCGAGGCCGCGGCGGCGGCCGAGCAGGAACGGGTGCGGATCGCGCGGGACATGCACGACGTGGTCGCGCACTCGCTGGCCGTCGTGATCGCCCAGGCCGACGGCGCCCGGTACGTGGCGGAGGCGGATCCCGCACAGGCCACGGTCGCGCTCGCCACGATCGGTCAGACCGCGCGGGCGGCGCTGTCGGACGTGCGGCTGCTGCTCGGTCAGCTGCGCCACAGCGAGGGGCAGGGGCCGCAGCCCACCCTCACCGACCTCGAGGCGCTGTACGCGCAGGTGCGCGCCGCGGGCATCGAGCCGCGGGTGACCGTCGATCCGACGCCGCCCGGGGAACCGCCCGCCGCGATCCAGCTCGCTGTGTACCGGATCCTGCAGGAGGCCCTCACGAACGCGATCAGGCATGGCAGCGGCGACGTCGATGTCCGCCTGAGCTGGCTCACCGACCGGGTGGAGATCGCGGTGCACAACGGCGTCGCGACCGCGCACGCCGCGCAGGCCGGGCACGCCGCAGCGCCCGACGGGCACGGGCTGATCGGCATGCGCGAGCGCGCCCAGCTCGTGGGCGGCACGCTCCGGGCCGAGCGTCAGGGGTTGCTGTTCGTGGTGCGCGGGACGCTCCCGATCGGGGGAGCGGGATGATCCGGGTCGTGCTCGTGGACGATCAGGCGCTGTTCCGCGCCGGGATCCGCATGCTGGTCGCCTCCCAGCCGGATCTGGAGGTCGTCGGCGAAGCGGGGGACGGACAGGAGGCGATCGATGTCGTGCGCGCCACGCACCCCGACGTCGTGATGATGGACATCCGCATGCCGGTCATGGACGGACTGACCGCGACCGCGCGGATCCTGCAGGAGACGGACGGCCGGCCGGATCCGCCCCGCATCGTGATGCTGACGACGTTCGACCTCGACGAGGCGGCGGCGCGCGCGATCCGGCAGGGGGCCAGCGGATTCCTGCTCAAGGACGCCGACCCCGAGTTCCTGCTGGCCGCGATCCGCACCGTGCACTCCGGGTCGAGCGTGATCGCCGCCACGGCGACCCGCGAGCTGTTCGCGCACTTCGCCGGGCCCGAGCAGACGCCGGTGCCGCCGAGCTATCACGCCCTCACCGAGCGGGAGCGGGAGATCTTCGCACTCGCCGCGCGCGGGCTCTCGAACGGCGAGATCGCGGCGCGCGAGTTCCTCTCGGAGGCGACGGTGAAGACGCACATCAGCCGGATTCTCACCAAGCTCGCCCTTCGCGACCGGGTGCAGCTGGTGGTCTTCGCGTTCGAGCACGGCCTCACCTGACCCGTCCACCTTCGACTCGTCCCCATGAGCGCACCCCAGGGCCTCCGCTGACGGGGACGACTCGAGGAGAGAACGGGGCAAACTCTCAGCAATCTAGACTGTCTATGCATCGGCAGTCTAGGTAAAGTCGGGGTATGGCAGATGACCGACTCCGAGGCAACCTCGAGATGCTGATCCTGGCGATCCTGGCACGCGGATCCGCCCACGGCTACGCGCTCGCCGAGGGGCTGCGCACCGCGAGCGGCGGCGAGTTCGAGGTGCCGGAGGGATCGCTCTACCCCGCCCTGCACCGGCTGGAGCGCACGGGCGCGATCGCGAGCGAATGGGTGCACGACGGGCGACGCCGACGGGTCTACACGATCACCACGGCCGGCGCGACGCGTCTGCAGCAGGAGAGAAGCGCGTGGCAGCGCTTCGCCGACGGCGTCGCGAGCACCCTCGCCGCGCCCTCGGTCCGGCCCGCCGTGCAGGGGGTGTGAGATGACCGATGCGATCGACCGCTATCTGGAGAGGCTCGCGGATCGCCTCGGCGCGGGGCGCGACGCGTGGCGCCTGCTGGCCGAGACCGACGGGCATCTGCGCGATGCGCAGGCGGCGCTGCAGACGCAGGGCATGGCCGACGAGCAGGCCGCCGAAGTCGCGGTGGCGCGGTTCGGGGATCCTGCGACCGTCGCCCGGGCGCGCTCCCCGCGCCGCAGGGCCGTCGGCGTCCTGAGCGGTCTCTGGCTCGTCGTCGGGCTGGGTCTCGTGGTGATCGGGGTGAGCGGGCTGGTGTCGTGGGCGCTGGAGGCGCTGCTCGGCCCGGCGTTCCTCGCGGGGGACGTGAACGGCGTGACCTACACGGCCGCGCGCTGCGCCGACTTCCTCGGCTTCTTCCCGCAGGCCGGCAGCTGCGCGGCCGCTGCGGCGATGCATCACTCCGACGAGATCGTCTCGGAGCGGCTTGCGGCCGGGATCCTCGGTCTGCTCCTGCTGCTCGTCTGGCTGCTCGTGCGGCGGATCCGCGGTGCCATCCCGATCGCGCGCGAGGACCGGCGCATGCTGCTGGTGGCGAGCGCGGTCGCGTATCTGGGCGTGGGCGTGGTCGGCTTGGGCTCGGGTGCGCTCTCCGTGATGCTCGACCTCGTGCGGGGCATGGCGATCGCCGGCGTCGGCGTGCGGCTGAGCGACGGAGCCATCGCGCTGCTTGCGGGCGTCGTCGCGGTGGTGCTGCTGATCCGCTTCCTCCGCCGCGGCGTCGCGTCCCCCGCCGGAGCATCCGCGACCCCCGCCTGACCGCGACCGCGATCCCCTCCTGATCATCGGGCTCGCGGATCTCGGGCTGGGGATCATCCTTGCGATGTATGCGGATGCGACTGCAGGGCGACGCGGGCGGCACGGCGCGATCCGTAGCGTCGAAGCATGGAGATCACGACGACCGACCTCGGCCTCGCGGCCCGCGTCCAGCACCTGACCAAGACGTACGGATCCGGCGAGAGCGCGGTGCAGGCGCTCGACGACATCAGCGTCGGCATCAGACGGGGCCAGTTCACCGCGATCATGGGCGCGTCGGGCTCGGGCAAGTCCACGCTCATGCACATCATGGCGGGGCTCGACACCGCCACCCGGGGTCGCGCCTGGATCGGCGACACCGAGATCACCGGCCTCGGCGACCTCGACCTCACGATCCTGCGGCGCCGCCGCGTCGGGTTCATCTTCCAGGCGTTCAACCTGGTGCCGACGCTCGACGCGCTCGGCAACATCCTGCTCCCGTTCGAGCTGGACGGGCGCCGGCCGTCCGCGATCGAGCGGGCCAGGATCGACTCGCTCATCGAGACCCTCGGGATCGGGCCCCGGCTGCGGCATCGTCCGCACCAGCTCTCCGGAGGGCAGCAGCAGCGCGTCGCGATCGCGCGGGCGCTCGCCACCGCGCCCGACCTCGTCTTCGCCGACGAACCCACCGGCAATCTCGACTCGGCGTCGGGCCGCGAGGTGCTGCAGCTGCTCTCCGCCGCGAGCCGGGAGCAGGGCCAGTCCATCGCGATGGTGACTCACGACGCGATCGCCGCCAGCCACGCCGACCGCGTGCTCTTCCTCGGGGACGGCCGCCTCATCGCCGATCACCCGCGCCGCGGCGCCGAGGAGATCGCGTCCTTCATGCTCTCCGCCGAGGTGACCGCATGACCGCCGCAGCCCGCACGCTCCTGGAGACGCCGCTGACCCCGTCCCGGCTGGCGTTCCTGCGCGAGCGCGGAATGGGCGCCAGCGTGTTGGTGGCCGCACTCACCTCGGCGTTCGGGGTGATCCTGGTCGACACGACGCTCTATCTCGGTGCGCTGCTGCAGAACGACCCGACCATCGGCGACAGCCGCACACTGGCCTACGTCGTGCAGATCCTCTCGGTGCTGCTCACGGCGGTGGCGATGTACGTCGCGGCCGTCGTGACCGCGAACACGTTCGCGACGATCGTGGCCGGTCGCACCCGGAGGATCGCGCTGATGCGGCTCATCGGCGCGTCCTCTCGTTCGCAGCGTGCCGAGGTCGCGCGCCAGGGCCTGTCGGTCGGGATCATCGGCGCGGCGCTGGGACTCGTGGCGGGAGCGCTGCTGTCCTGGGCGGGCGTCGCGATCGGATCCGTCGTGCTCCCGAACGCGCCGCAGGACTTCTCGCCGGTGCATCCCGGCGTGCTGGTGCCGGCGGCGGGCGTGGCACTCACCACCTGGATCGCGGCCTGGGCGGGTTCGCGCCGTGTGCTCACCGTCACGCCGCTGCAGGCGCTGGCCGGATCGACCGAGCGCAGCGCCTCGGAGACCGCCGCGTCGCCGTCCCGCCACCTCGGCGCGATCGTGCTGTTCGTCGTCGGCGGCGCACTGCTCGCGGGCGGTGTCGTGTACGGGCTGACCTCGCCGCTCGGCGTGGTCGTCGCCTTCTTCGGGGGAGTGTTCTCGTTCACAGCGCTGGCGATCGGATCCGTGCTGGTGATGCCTCCGGTGCTGCGGCTGGTCGGCCGACTGTTCGGGCGCAGCGCCGCCGCACGGCTCGCCGCCGAGAACGCCCTGCGTCACCCCGAGCGCTCCAGCCGGATGGCGATCGGGGTGGTCATGGGCGTGACGCTCGTGACGATGTTCGCGGTCGCGCTGGAATCGGCCAAGGCGCTGTTCGTGCGCACGAGCGCGGAGAAGCTGCCGCCGGCGTTCTTCGCGCCGATCGACACCTTCGCAACGGTCATGATGGTGCTCGTCGGAGTGTCGGCCGTGATCGCCGCCGTGGGCCTGGTGAACCTGCTCACGATCGGGGTGGTGCAGCGTCGTCGCGAGCTGGGCCTGCTCCGCGCGATCGGGCTGAGCAGCCGGCAGGTGCGCCGCATGGTGCTGCTCGAGGCCGCGCACGTGACGATCGCCGCGACCATCACCGGCCTCGTGCTCGGCATCGTCTACGGGTGGGTCGCTGCGCAGTCGCTGCTCGGATCGGTGCCCGCGCTGCCCGACTTCCACCCGGCCGGCCTCGTCGCGCCCGTCGTGCCGTGGATGCCGATCGCCGCGATCGTGGCGGGCACCGCGCTGCTCACTCTGCTCGCGTCCGTCGCCCCGACCCGCCTCGCCACCAGGGTCGCCCCGGTCGAGGCGCTCGCCGCGGACTGACCGGTCGGGGCTGCGGCGTCTCCGGCAGTGCGGCGTCCCAGCCCCGGGCGAGTCGGCGGATCCGCCACCCGCGCCACTGCCACGTCGCCCACAGCACCGGCCAGAGCAGCAGCGAGGTCGGTCCGCCGAACACCAGACGGTCGCGCCACAGGGTGCGGCCGTCCGGCAGGGCGGAGACCGCCATGCGATGATCCCAGACATCGAGCGCGGCCAGCGCGCCGGTGAGCGGGATGCCGCTGTCGCGCAGCAGTCGGACGGTCTCGCCGCCCTGCTCCCGCACCTCGTCGTAGGCGCCGATCAGCTGGGTGCCGACGGTAACAAGGCCGAACAGTCGCAGTCGGACAGCGGTGTTCAGCAGATTGCCCTTCTCCTCCGCGTGCCCCAGGGGCTCGACGACGAGGATCGGCCCGTACAGCGCGGCGAGCACCTGCGGCGAGTGCAGGGCCGCCCAGGCCGCGTCCGGACTCGCGGCGATCGGGAACTTCAGCTGCACGTGCCGCAGCCGCGGACGCCCCGCGCTCATCTCGCCAGCACTCCGCGCACTCATCTCGGCAGCACCGCCGCGCGCCGATCGGCCGCGGTGATCTCGCGGCGGACCCAGACCAGGGCGTAGCGCTGGTCGTAGCGACGCGAGCAGCGCGCGCACGACGATGCCCGCACCGGGCGCCGATGACGGTAGGTCACATGGCCGGACGGGCAGCGCCCGACCCAAGGCGCGAGTTCGACCGCGGTCTCGCCGTGATGCGTGGTGCCGCCGACGTAGCCGAGGTCGCGGGCGACGCGCTTCCAGGCGGCGCCATGCGCGGCGTCATGCCCGGCCAGCGCGTGCGCGACCTCGTGCAGCAGCACCTGGTGGATCTCGTCGTCCTCGAAGCGCGCGGCGAGATAGCGCGACACGGTGATCCGCTTGTCCCCGTAGTTGCAGGCGCCTGCGCGCCGCTTGGCGTTGTCGAATCCGAACGACCAGTCAGGATCCAGGTGCATGCGGATCAGCGCCTCGCCCCAGACGCGGACCCGTTCCAACTCGGCCATGCCTCAACGGTAGGCGACGTCGCCGACATTGCCGCGCGCGCCGGGCCGAGGAGCGCCGCAGGCCGCGGTGCGGCGAGCCGCGCCAGGCCGAGGAGTGCGCGCGGGCTCAGCCGTTCACGACCACGGGATCGCGGTGGCGCTCGACGGTCTCGATCGCGAGCAGCGCCGCTTCGAGTGCGGCATCGTCCGCACCGGCTTCGCGGCGCAGGAACACGGTGCGCGTGAAGCTCTCCCGCGCCTGGTCGTGGTCTCCGGCCTCGAACGCGTTGCGCCCGCGATGCTGGTACGCGAAAGCGGCGATCGGCACCCAGCCCTGGCCTTCGGCCTCGGCCGCGCAGGTGGCGAGCTCGTGGTCGGCGGCGTCGTACGCACCGCGGTACTGCAGCACGGTGGCGTGCAGCACCCTGGCGCGGATCAGGTCCTTGCGGGTGCCCGCCATGCGCGCCTGCCGCACGGCCTCGTCGGCCAGCACGAGGGCGTCGTCCAGGCGTCCCAGCACCTTCAGCAGCCACACCCGCTCGAACAGCGACGGCAGGCTGCGCTGCTCGGCGATCTGGGCGAGACGCCCCTCGCACTCGGCCGGATCGACCAGCTCGCGCAGAGAGTTCGGGTCGTATCCCTTGATGAAGCCCACGCGACCGCCCTCCCCGTTCCGATTCCGTCAGGTCCAGTCTGCCTGGCGAACCCGGGCATCGCGGAAGGGCCGCGGGCGTGCCGCCGAACTGAGGTGGGCCGGCGCGCGTTCGGGGCAGGTCGGTGTGCGTTTTGCAGGGGTCGTGATCCGTTCAGCGCAGGAACAGGCCGGCATCAGGTCGCGGCGAGGGCACCGCCGTGGCGTCCGTGACGATGACCGCGTCCTTCGCGAATGCCGTCACCTCGGCCCCGTGCGCGAGCTTGGCGGGGTGGGGACCTGCGGCGAGGATGCGCGGTAGCGCGTCCGCGGGCAGTTGCGTCTTCGAGGCGGCGAGCACGAGGTTGCCGAAGCGGCGGCCCTTCAGGATCTGCGCATCCGCGAGGATCGCGACGTCCGCCAGCACGGCGGCGATCGTCGCGACCTGGCGTCGGGCGAACGCGAGTCCCGGACCGTCCGCGACGTTCACCAGCAGCACCCCTTCGGGCGCGAGCAGGGCGGACAGCTCGCGGTAGAACTCCACACTCGTGAGGTGCGCGGGGGTCTGCGCGCCGGAGTAGACGTCCGCGACGACGAGATCGACGTTCCCGGACAGCGCCGGCGGCAGCCGCCGCACCCCGTCGCGCGCGTCCCCGATCCTGATCCGGATCGCCGCGTCGCGCGGCAGCGGCAGATGCGCGCGCACGAGCTCGACCAGCGGGGCCTCCAGCTCGATCACCTGCTGGCGGGAGCCGGGCCGGGTGGCGGCGATGTAGCGCGGGATGGTCAGCGCGCCGGCGCCCAGATGCACGGCGGAGATCGGTTCTCCGGGGGAGCGGAGCTGGTCGATCACCGCACCCATCCGCGCCACGTATTCGAAGTGCAGATGGGTCGGATCGGCGAGGTCCACATGCGACTGCGGCGTGTCGTCGATGAGCAGCTCGTGCCCGCCGCCGAACTCGGCGGGGATGACGCGGGCGATGCCGCCGGATCCCAGCCGGGCCGCGGGATGCTCGGTGTCCTTCGCGCGCGATCGGCCCATGGATCCGAGCCTACGGGGCGGTACCGTCCGTGTGGTGCCGAGACGGGTTGCGTCCCGGTTCGTCCGTGCTGAATCCTTGTCGGGGACGCGTCCGTGTGCCGCGGACCCTTCGACGAGGAGATCCCGATGACGTCCGTTCCCTCATCCGCCGCCGCAGCGCCGACGAACGCTGAGCTCGAGCACCTCGCGAACAGCGTGCTCTGGCCCGGATTCCTCGGGACGGAACTGCCCGCCTGGCTCGATCGCGAACTGCGCGGCGGGCTCGCCGGCGTGGTCTGCTTCGCACAGAACGTCGGGCCCGACCTCGCCGCGCTCAACGCCGCGATCCGCTCCGCGAACCCGCACGCGCTGATCGGCGTGGACGAGGAGGGCGGCAGCGTCACCCGGCTCGAGGCGGCCACCGGATCGACCGTTCCGGGCGCGGCGCAGCTCGGCGCGGTCGACGACGTCGACGCGACCCGCGCGACCGGTGCGGAACTCGCGCGCCGCGTCAGAGCCGTCGGCGCCGACGTGCTGCTCGGCCCTGTCGCCGACGTGAACACGGATCCGCGCAATCCGGTGATCGGCGTGCGGGCGTTCGGCGCCGACGCCGAACTCGTGGCAAGGCACGCGGCCGCCGAGATCGAGGGGATCCAGTCCGCCGGCGTCGCGGCGTGCGTGAAGCACTTCCCCGGGCACGGCGACACCCACGTCGACTCGCATCACGACCTGCCGCGGATCGCACTCGACCCGGCCGAGATCGACCGGGTCCACCTCGCGCCGTTCCGCGCCGCGATCGCCGCCGGCGTGCTCGCGATGATGACCGCGCACATCGTCGTGCCCGCCTGGGGCGAGGAGCCGGCGACGCTCAACCCGCGCGTGCTCGGCATGCTCCGCGCGGAGGGCTTCGACGGCGTCATCGTGACCGACGCCCTCGACATGGCCGCGATCCGCGCATCCGTGGGCATCGGCGGCGGCGCCGTGCGTGCGCTCGCGGCCGGCGCCGACCTGCTCTGCATCGGCAATCCCACCAATCCGGGCGCGGCCGCCGCCGACGATCAGGACGAGCGCGACTTCCGGGCCGCCCGTGACGCCGTGGTGCGGGCGCTGCAAGACGGCACCCTGCCGGTCGAGCGCGTCGTTCAGGCCGCTGCGCGCGTGTCCCGCCTGGCGGGGATCCTCGCCGCCTGGCGGGCCGAGGCGCCGGCGGATCCGGATCGCGGCGCGTACGACGCCAGGGCGATCGTGCGCCGGTCGCTGCACGTGCACGGCGCACTCGGCGCACCCGCGCGGGGTCTCGTGGTGCTCGATGCCCGCAGGAAGGCGACCCTCGCCGTCGACAGCGCCGCGGGGTACGTCGTCGAGGCGCTCGCGGGGGAGGGCTGGTCGCGCCGGATCGACACCGAACGCGCCTCTGCCGAGGAGGCGGCGACGGCGATCGCGGATGCCCGCGCGGCCGCGCACGCCGCACACGCCCGGCTGGTCGTGCTCGTCGACCGCCTCGACACCGACGAGACGCAGCGCGGGTTCGTGGCGGCCGTCGCCGTCGCCGACCCGACAGCGGTCGTCGTGAACGCCGGGCTGCCCGCCGGATCGGTTACGCTTCCGGTCATCGACGTACGCGCGAGCAGTCGCATCGGAGCCGAGGTCGCACGCGAGGTGCTGCTGGCCGACCGCGGCTGAACCGCAGGAGGAGAACCGTGGACGTGGACGTCGTCGAGGCGGTGCGCGCAGCGCTGCCGGGCCTCCGGGCGGCGGAGGCGCGCGTGGCGCACCGCGTCATCGCCGATCCCACCCTCGTGGTCGATCTGACCAGCTCGGAGCTCGCGCGGCTGTGCGAGACATCTCTCGCCACGGTCGCGCGGTTCTCGCAGGCGGTCGGCTTCTCGGGGTATCGCGAACTGCGCGTCGCCTTCGCCGGATCCGTCGCCCGCGCCCAGGCCGAGCGGGTGCGCTTCGGTCTCGATGACGCCGCGATCGATCTCGCGGATCCGCTCGAGAAGATCGCGGCGAAGATCGCCGCCCGCGAGGTCGGCGCGATCGAGCAGACCATCGCCGCGCTCGACCTCGTCGCGCTCGACCGGGTGGCCGGCGCCGTGGCGGACGCCGGCAGGGTGCAGCTGATCGGGCATGCCGCGTCGTCGCTGACCGCGCAGGACCTGAGGCTGAAGCTCGCCCGCATCGGGATCGTCGCCGAGCACTCCGGCGATCCGCACATCGCGCTGCCCGCTGCCGCGCTCCTCGGCCCCGGCGACGTCGCCGTCGCGATCTCGCACGACGGCGTCACCGCGGAGACCATCCGATGCGCGGAGGTCGCCCGGGCCACCGGGGCGCTCACCGTCGCCGTGACGAATGCGCACGCCTCGCCGCTCAGCCGCGCGGTGGACGTCGTGCTGGAGACCAGGGCCAAGGAGTCGCCGCTGCGGATCGCGGCCATGTCCTCGCGGACCGCCCAGCTCGCCCTGCTCGACGTGTTGTTCGTGCGGGTGGTGCAGCACCGCGGCGGGACGGTGACGGATCCGCTGCGTGCCACCCGCCGCGCCGTCACCGGGGGCTGACCGGGGCTCCATACCCCAACCGGGCACGAATTTCAAGAATCGCGCTGGACATGTCGCCGAATCGGTCCTATAGTTGATATTTGCGCCTCGCTCCTCCCTGCCCTCATATGGTGGTCGGCAGACTCCGTACGTCTTCGCTCCTGATTAGGAGCGCCTTCGGCGTGCGGCCGCAGGACGCGGCGCACTCCACCTGACGACAGAGGAATCGAGAAGCCCTTCGGGGCTCACGGAGGTTATTCCCTTGGCTGCTGCTCGCAACGCATCCACCCCCACCACCATCAAGAACGGGCGCGGCTATTCCCGCCTCTCGTTCGCCAAGATCTCCGACACGCTGACGGTCCCCGACCTGCTCGCTCTGCAGACCGAGTCCTTCGACTGGCTCGTGGGCAACGAGGCATGGAAGAAGCGCGTCGCCGAGGCCAAGAAGGCCGGCCGCAAGGACCTCGCCCAGGCCAGCGGCCTGGAGGAGATCTTCGAGGAGATCTCGCCGATCGAGGACCTGAGCGAGACCATGCAGCTCTCGTTCACGAACCCGTACCTCGAGCCCGAGAAGTACTCCATCGAGGAGTGCAAGGAGCGCGGCAAGACCTACGCGGCCCCGCTCTACGTCGAGGCCGAGTTCATGAACCACCAGACCGGTGAGATCAAGACGCAGACCGTCTTCATGGGTGACTTCCCGCTGCAGACCGCCAAGGGCACGTTCATCATCAACGGCACCGAGCGCGTCGTCGTCTCGCAGCTCGTGCGCTCCCCGGGCGTCTACTTCGACAAGACAGCCGACAAGACGTCGGACAAGGACATCGTCTCCGCCCGCGTCATCCCGTCGCGCGGCGCCTGGCTCGAGTTCGAGATCGACAAGCGCGACCAGGTCGGCGTGCGCATCGACCGCAAGCGCAAGCAGTCCGTCACGGTGTTCCTCAAGGCGCTGGGCCTGACCAGCGAGGAGATCCTCGCCGAGTTCGCCGGCTTCGCCTCCATCGAGGAGACCCTGGCGAAGGACACGATCCTCACCAAGGAGGACGCGCTCCGCGACATCTACCGCAAGCTGCGTCCGGGCGAGCAGGTCGCCGCCGAGGCCGCCCGCGCGCTGCTGGATAACTTCTACTTCAACGCGAAGCGCTACGACCTGGCCAAGGTGGGTCGCTACAAGATCAACCAGAAGCTGGGCCTGGACCTGCCGCTGGACGAGTCCGTCCTCACGGTCAAGGACATCGTCGAGACCATCAAGTACCTGGTGCGCATCCACGCCGGCGTCGAGACCTTCGAGGGGATCCGCGGCGGCAAGAAGGCCGAGATCCGTCTCGCGACCGACGACATCGACAACTTCGGCAACCGTCGCATCCGCGCGGTCGGCGAGCTCATCCAGAACCAGGTCCGCACGGGTCTGTCCCGCATGGAGCGCGTGGTCCGCGAGCGCATGACCACGCAGGACATCGAGGCGATCACCCCGCAGACCCTGATCAACGTGCGCCCTGTGGTCGCCGCGATCAAGGAGTTCTTCGGCACCTCGCAGCTGTCGCAGTTCATGGATCAGAACAACCCGCTCGCGGGCCTGACCCACAAGCGCCGCCTCTCGGCCCTCGGCCCCGGTGGCCTCAGCCGCGACCGCGCCGGCGTCGAGGTGCGCGACGTGCACCCCTCCCACTACGGCCGGATGTGCCCGATCGAGACCCCGGAAGGCCCGAACATCGGCCTGATCGGCTCGCTCGCGACCTTCGCCCGGATCAACTCGTTCGGCTTCATCGAGACGCCGTACCGCAAGGTCACCGGCGGCAAGGTCACCGAGCACATCGACTACATGACCGCCGCCGAGGAGGTCGACTACAACATCGCCCAGGCGAACGCCCCGCTCGACGCGGAAGGCCGCTTCACCGAGGCGCACGTCCTGGCTCGTCCGAAGGGCGGATCGGGCGAGGTCGACATGTTCCTGCCCGAGGAGATCGGCTACATCGACGTCTCCCCGCGCCAGATGGTGTCTGTCGCGACCTCGCTCGTGCCGTTCCTCGAGCACGACGACGCGCAGCGCGCCCTCATGGGCGCCAACATGCAGCGCCAGGCCGTGCCGCTGCTCCGTTCCGAGTCGCCGTACGTCGGCACCGGCATGGAGGGCTACGCCGCCATCGACGCCGGTGACGTGATCACCGCGACGAAGCCCGGTGTGGTCAGCGAGGTCTCCGCGGACCGCGTGGTCGTCATGCTCGACGAGGGCGGCACGCAGGAGTACTACCTGCGCAAGTTCGACCGCTCGAACCACGGCACCAGCTACAACCAGAAGGTCGTCGTCTCGGCCGGTGAGCGCGTCGAGATCGACGAGGTCATCGCCGACGGACCCGCCACGGAGAACGGCGAGCTCGCGCTCGGCAAGAACCTCCTCGTCGCGTTCATGACGTGGGAGGGTCACAACTTCGAGGACGCGATCATCCTCAGCCAGGACCTGGTGAAGGACGACACCCTCTCCTCGATCCACATCGAGGAGTACGAGGTCGACTCGCGCGACACGAAGCTGGGCAAGGAGGAGATCACCCGTGACCTCCCCAACGTCAGCCCCGAGCTGCTGAAGGACCTGGACGAGCGCGGCATCATCCGCATCGGCGCCGAGGTCCGCCCCGGCGACATCCTCGTCGGCAAGGTCACGCCGAAGGGCGAGACCGAGCTGAGCGCCGAGGAGCGTCTGCTCCGCGCGATCTTCAACGAGAAGAGCCGCGAGGTCCGCGACACGTCCCTGAAGGTGCCGCACGGCGAGCAGGGCACGGTCATCGCGGTCAAGGAGTTCAACGCCGAGGACGGCGACGACGAGCTCGGCAGCGGCGTCAACCGCCGTGTCGTGGTCTTCATCGCCCAGAAGCGCAAGATCACCGAGGGCGACAAGCTCGCCGGCCGTCACGGCAACAAGGGCGTCATCGCGAAGATCCTGCCGGTCGAGGACATGCCGTTCCTCTCCGACGGAACCCCCGTCGATGTGATCCTGAACCCGCTCGGCATCCCCGGCCGGATGAACTTCGGTCAGGTGCTGGAGACCCACCTCGGGTGGATCGCGAACCAGGGCTGGAAGATCGAGGGCAACCCGGAGTGGGCCGCGCGCCTGCCCGAGGAGGCGCGTGACGTCGCCCCCGGCACCAAGGTCGCGACCCCGGTGTTCGACGGCGCCAGCGAGGAGGAGATCGCAGGTCTGCTCGACTCGACGCTGCCGACCCGTGACGGCGTGCGCCTGATCGACTCGTCCGGCAAGACGACCCTGTTCGACGGCCGCTCCGGCGAGCCGTTCCCTGGGCCGATCTCCGTGGGTTACATGTACATCCTGAAGCTCCACCACCTGGTCGACGACAAGATCCACGCGCGTTCGACGGGCCCGTACTCGATGATCACCCAGCAGCCGCTCGGCGGCAAGGCCCAGTTCGGCGGCCAGCGCTTCGGTGAGATGGAGGTGTGGGCGCTCGAGGCCTACGGCGCCGCCTACGCGCTGCAGGAGCTCCTCACGATCAAGTCCGACGACATCCTCGGCCGCGTCAAGGTCTACGAGGCGATCGTCAAGGGCGAGAACATCCAGGAGCCGGGCATCCCCGAGTCGTTCAAGGTGCTCATGAAGGAGATGCAGTCGCTCTGCCTGAACGTCGAGGTGCTCTCGGCCGACGGCACGGCGGTCAACCTCCGCGACACCGATGACGAGGCCTTCCGCGCCGCCGAGGAGCTGGGGATCAACATCTCCAGCCGCTTCGAGTCCGCCTCGATCGACGAGATCTGAGTCTTCGACGGGCTCAGCACCACCCGCTGAGCCCGTCGGAGCACCGACTTTTCACAGAAGAATTTCGACACAGGAGAACTAGTGCTCGACGCAACAACCTTCGATGAGCTTCGTATCGGTCTCGCCACCGCGGACGACATCCGCAAGTGGTCCTACGGCGAGGTCAAGAAGCCCGAAACCATCAACTACCGCACCCTGAAGCCGGAGAAGGACGGTCTCTTCGGCGAGCAGATCTTCGGCCCGAGCCGGGACTGGGAGTGCGCCTGCGGCAAGTACAAGCGCGTGCGCTTCAAGGGCATCGTGTGCGAGCGCTGCGGCGTGGAGGTCACCAAGAGCTCCGTGCGCCGTGAGCGCATGGGCCACATCGAGCTCGCCGCGCCCGTCACCCACATCTGGTACTTCAAGGGCGTGCCCTCGCGCCTCGGCTACCTGCTGGACATGGCGCCGAAGGACCTCGAGAAGGTCATCTACTTCGCCGCGTACATGGTCATCTCCGTCGACGAGGATGCGCGTCACCGCGACCTCGCCACCCAGGAGAACAACATCCGCCTCGAGCTGAAGACGCTCGGCGACCGTCGCGACGCCAAGATCGCGGAGCGCCTGGCCAAGCTGGAGGAGGAGCTCGCAGCCCTCGAGGCCGAGGGCGCCAAGGCCGACGCCAAGAAGAAGGTCAAGGACGCCGCCGAGAAGGAGATGTCGCTCATCCGCAAGGGTGCCGACGAGGCGATCGTCAAGCTCGAGCGCGTGTGGGAGGACTTCCGCACGCTCGAGGTCGGGGCCCTGCGTCCCGAGGACGACGTGTTCCACGAGCTGCAGGACCGCTTCGGGCAGTACTTCGAGGCCCACATGGGTGCGGAGTCCATCCAGAAGCGCCTCGCGGCCTTCGACCTGGCCGGCGAGTCCGAGAAGCTGCGCCTGCAGATCTCGGAGGGCAAGGGCCAGCGCAAGATCCGCGCGATCAAGCGCCTCAAGGTCGTGAGCTCGTTCCTGGAGACCGGCATGAGCCCGGCTGCCATGGTGCTGGACGTCGTCCCGGTGATCCCGCCGGAGCTGCGCCCGATGGTGCAGCTGGACGGTGGCCGCTTCGCGACCAGCGACCTGAACGACCTGTACCGCCGCGTGATCAACCGCAACAACCGTCTTCGTCGCCTGATCGACCTCGGTGCCCCCGAGATCATCGTCAACAACGAGAAGCGCATGCTGCAGGAGGCCGTCGACGCGCTTTTCGACAACGGTCGCCGCGGCCGTCCGGTCACCGGCACGGGCAACCGCGCCCTGAAGTCCCTCAGCGACATGCTGAAGGGCAAGCAGGGCCGGTTCCGTCAGAACCTGCTCGGCAAGCGCGTGGACTACTCGGGCCGTTCGGTCATCATCGTCGGCCCGCAGCTCAAGCTGCACCAGTGCGGTCTGCCCAAGCAGATGGCGCTCGAGCTGTTCAAGCCGTTCGTGATCAAGCGTCTGATCGACCTCGGTCACTCGCAGAACATCAAGGCCGCCAAGCGCGCCGTCGAGCGCACCCGTCCCGAGGTCTGGGACGTGCTCGAGGAGATCATCCGCGAGCGCCCCGTGCTGCTTAACCGCGCCCCCACCCTGCACCGCCTGGGCATCCAGGCCTTCGAGCCTCAGCTCGTCGAGGGCAAGGCGATCCAGCTGCACCCGCTCGTCTGCGCCGCCTTCAACGCCGACTTCGACGGCGACCAGATGGCCGTGCACCTGCCGCTGTCGGTCGAGGCCCAGGCCGAGGCCCGCGTGCTGATGCTCGCCTCGAACAACATCCTGAAGCCGTCCGACGGCCGTCCGGTGACACTGCCCTCGCAGGACATGATCATCGGCCTGCATCACCTGACCACGGTCAAGGAGGGCGCCAAGGGCGAGGGGCGTGCGTTCGGCTCGGTCGGCGAGGCGATCCTGGCGAAGGACGAGGGCACCCTCGACCTGCAGGCGAAGGTGCGGATCCGGGTTCCCGGCCTCACCTTCCTCGAGGGCGAGGCTCCCGAGGGCTACGAGCGTCACGGCCTGCTGGACGCGTCGCTCGGTCAGGCGATCTTCAACGACGCGCTGCCGAAGGGCTACCCGTTCGTGCGCGAGGTCGCCGACAAGGGCAAGCTGTCGCAGATCGTCAACAAGCTCGCCGAGGAGTACCCCAAGGTCGAGACCGCGGCGTCGCTGGACCGCATCAAGGACGCCGGCTTCTACTGGGCCACGCGCTCCGGTGTGACCGTCGCCCTGAGCGACATCCTCACCCCGCCGAACAAGGCCGAGATCGTCGCCGGCTACGAGAAGCAGGCCGAGAAGGTCCAGTCCCAGTACGAGAAGGGCCTCACGACCGACGCCGAGCGTCGTCAGGAGCTCATCAAGATCTGGACCGAGGCGACCGACGAGGTGCAGGCCGCGATGCGGGCGAACTTCCCGGTGGACAACACCATCAACCGCATGGTGTCCTCGGGCGCCCGTGGCAACTGGCTGCAGATCCGCAACATCGCGGGTATGCGCGGCCTGGTGAACAACCCCAAGGGTGAGATCATCCCGCGTCCGATCATCTCCTCGTACCGCGAGGGCCTGTCGGTGGCGGAGTACTTCATCGCCACGCACGGTACCCGCAAGGGTCTCGCCGACACTGCGCTGCGCACCGCCGACTCGGGTTACCTGACCCGTCGTCTGGTGGACGTCTCGCAGGACGTCATCATCCGTGAGGACGACTGCGGCACCTCGAAGGGCCTGGAGCTGCCGATCGCCGCGCCGAACAGCGTCGGCGAGCTGGTGCGCGACGCGAACGTCGAGAACTCGGTGTTCGCCCGCACGCTCGCGTCCGACGTCGTGAACGAGGCCGGCGAGGTTCTGGCCACCGCCGGTGAGGACGTCGGCGACGTGCTCATCGACAAGCTGGTCGCGCTCGGCGTCGAGTCCATCAAGGTCCGCTCCGTGCTGACCTGCGACTCGGCCGTCGGCGTCTGCGCGCAGTGCTACGGCCGCTCGCTGGCCACCGGCAAGACGGTGGACATCGGCGAGGCCGTCGGCATCATCGCGGCCCAGTCGATCGGTGAGCCCGGAACGCAGCTGACGATGCGCACCTTCCACACCGGTGGATCCGCCTCGGCCGACGACATCACCCAGGGTCTGCCGCGTGTGCAGGAGCTCTTCGAGGCCCGCACCCCGAAGGGCGCCTCCCCGATCGCCGAGGCCGACGGCCGCATCACGATCGAGGAGACCGACAAGTCCAAGAAGGTCATCCTCACGCCCGACAACGGCGACGAGGAAGTGATCTACCCGGTGCTGAAGCGTGCGACGCTTCTCGTCGAGGACGGTCAGCACGTCGTGGTCGGCGAGCCGCTCCAGGTGGGCACGCTCGACCCCAAGGAGGTCATGCGCGTCATGGGCGCCCGCGAGGTGCAGCGTTACCTCGTCAACGGCGTGCAGGGCGTGTACCGCTCCCAGGGTGTGCCGATCCACGACAAGCACATCGAGGTCATCGTGCGCCAGATGCTGCGGAAGGTCACCGTGGTCGACCACGGCGACACCACGCTGCTGCCCGGCGAGATGCTCGACGCGCGTCGCTACCAGGACGTCAACCGTGCGACCGTGGCCGAGGGCAAGCGCCCCGCGTCGGGCCGTCCGGAGCTGATGGGTATCACGAAGGCGTCGCTCGCGACCGAGTCGTGGCTGTCGGCCGCGTCCTTCCAGGAGACGACCCGCGTGCTCACGCAGGCCGCCATGGAGGGCAAGAGCGACCCGCTGGTCGGGCTCAAGGAGAACGTCATCATCGGAAAGCTCATCCCCGCGGGGACGGGCCTGCGCCGCTACCGCGACATCATCGTGGAGGCGACCGAGGAGGCCAAGAGCGAGCGCTACCCGAACCGGATCTTCGCATCCGACGGGGCGTACGCCGAGGGCGACTTCGGCTACGTCGACTTCGACGCGTTCTCGACCGACGACATCACGCCCGGCACCTACAACTGAGCCTGATCGTCCCGCGGAAGGGCCCCGGATCCTCGGATCCGGGGCCCTTTCCCGTCTTCGGGATGCGTTCGCGTCGGGGGATGCGTGCCCGTCGGGATGCGTTCGCGCTGTCGAAACCTGGACGCGCTGTCGATACCTGCATCGTGGGCTCGCCGCGCTGTCGAAACCTGACCACGCGGCGGAACCATCAGGCGCGTCCGCAGGATACGACAGCGCGAACGGGTGCCGGGGGAGGGTCAGGAGCCGAAGATGCTCGCGACGATGCTCGACGTGTAGCCGTTCGGGGCGAGGTTGGAGTAGGTGGTGTCGATCAGCACATCATCGCGCCAGAACAGCGTGCGGCCGTCGGTGACCGGGTATTTCGGATCCGGCCACTCCTTCTCGCAGCGCGTCCCCCTGTCGGGGGTGTAGCAGCTGAAGCCGTCGGTCTTCACGAGGCCGTTGAGCATGTCGAGCGCCTCGCCTCGGTACTTGCGGGTGATCTTGGTCGTGACGTTCGTGGTGTCGGCATTCGGATCCGCCCAGATGCAGATCAGGCTGCCGTCGGCCTGCACGCCGCTCGGGCCGTACACGGGGGAGTTCAGCGGCGTCGAGCCGAGCTGTGCGAGCACGCCGGCCGACAGGATCGCCTTGCAGTCCTTCGGCAGCGCGGCGGACGCCACGGTCGGCGTCGGGGTGGGTGTGGACGTCGAGGACGGTCGGGGCGAGGCGCTGTCGGACGCGGCCGAGCCGCCGGGGGACGGCGGGTCGGACGACGCCGGCCCGGTGAGCGGCGCGCATGCGGTGAGCGCCCCGGCAAGGGTGAGGCCGGCGAGGGCGACCGCGACGCTGCGTGTCTTCATGCCGCCAGGATAGGGCCTGCCCCGCCTGCGGGTCGGCAGGGCACGGCGGGCCAGGGCGCCGCCGTCGGAGTACCCTGGGGAGACTCACGGCAGAGGGGGCGGCATGACCGAACGCCAGGTGGCGATCCTGGGCGAGGTGCGCATCGACGAGATCCGGGATCCGGGCGGCGTCCGTGAGACCGTCGCGGGCGATCCCGTGGAGCTGGCGCATGCGCTGCGCGGTCACGGCCTCGTGGTCACGATCATCGCTCCCGTCGGGGACGACGCGGACGGCGAGCGGATCCGCGCCGTGCTGCGGGGCAGCGGGATCCACCTCGTCGCGCTCCCCGCACTTGAGGGGACGCCACGGCGGGTGCTCGTCCGCGATCGGAGCGGCGCCGAGATCGAGCGGGGGCGTGCCGCGGTCGTCAACCTGGCCGACACCCGGCGCTCTCTGGCCGCGCAGGCCGGGGCCGACGTGATCGTGGACCTTCGGGGCGAGCACGTCGCCACCCTCGCCGAGGATCGCGACGATGTGCTGCGAGCCCTGGGCTTGCTCGATCCGTCCGCCGCGCCGGCGGAGGCGATCGAAGGAACCCCGGACGAGGAACCCCTGTCGACGGACATCCCGGCCCCCACCCGGACCGACACGATGGCGGCACCGGGGAGCCCCCGGCTGCTGCCGGCGCCGATCGTCGCCGGCACCGTCCGGCACTCGCCCGTGCGTCTTGTGCCGCCGGCTCCGATCGGGCACGCGCCCGTCGAGGACGGGTACGCGCTCGACGCCAGGATCGCCCGCATCGCGACCTGAAGGATCGCTCGCCACCTCGATTTCCGGTCGTGAGTTCCGCCCGGTATGCTTGATTCTCGCGCCCCCGGTCGGCTGGAGAAGCGGGGCGGGCGTGCATGGCAAGTTGCCCGAGCGGCCAAAGGGAGCTGACTGTAAATCAGCCGCGTTATGCTTCGGGGGTTCGAATCCCTCACTTGCCACCCATAGAAAAAGCCCCGGTCATCCGCGAATTCAAGCGGGCCGGGGCTTTTCGTATGTCTCGGACTGCCGCATCGCGGGTGCCAACCTCCGGGGGGCGAGCCGTCTGCTCAGCCGGCCGGGCGTGAGAACAGGTTGACCAGGTTCCCGTCCGGGTCGCGGAACAGGGCAGATCGGTTTCCCCAGGGCATCGTGGTGGGCTCGAGCACGATGTCGTCGAGGCTGCCGCGGAGGCGGGCGAACTCCGAATCGACGTCTGCGACGAGGAACTCGATGATCACGGAGTCGTTGCCGCCCGCTCGCGGAGCGCGGTCTCCGAGCATCGCGACGGTCGCCGTGCTGCCGATCGCGACGGCTCCGGCCGCGGTGCGCACTTCCGCGAACACCGGGGCGGGCCGGGTGGCCTGCGCACCCGTGACCGTCTCGTAGAAGCGAGCGAGTCGATCGACGTCGTCGGTGATGATCCGGATTGACGTGAAGTCCATGGGGGTCCCTTCTGCCGGGCCGGGCGGCGCGACGGATCCAGTCTGCACTGCACCGCCGACATCGCCGTGTCGCCGGAAGGTCGGGATCCCTCATCACCGAATCGCACGGACATCGCTCCGATCGATGTGCGCTCTTCCTAGACTGTTCCTCATGCGTGCCCTCACCGAAGCCGAGATCCGGGCGTCGTTCCGCAACGCCGAGGCCGATGACGTGGAGCAGATCGTGATGCCGGACGATCTGCTGCTCGCCGAGTGGGACTACCTCGACTTCTTCGCCTGGCGGGATCCGATCGCCGCGAAGAACGGCTACATCGTCATCGAGCGCGACGGGGAGGCGGTCGGCATCGTGCTGCGCGCGTCGGATCCGACCAGGGCGCGTTCCGGGATGTGCAACCTCTGCCACACGATGCAGCCCGGCAACCGGGTCGCGCTGTTCGCGGCCCGGCGCGGGGGAGAGGCGGGCCGCAAGGGGTCGACGGTCGGGACGTACATCTGCGTGGACCTGTCCTGCCACGAGAGCGTCCGCCTCGCCCCGCCGCTCGCGCCGAACGAGATCCGGGAGGAGCGCCATGTCGACCGGCGCCTGGACGGCACGCACCGCCGGGTGCACGGCTTCGTCGCGGCGGTGCTGGGCGAGGCGTGAGCCTGAGCCTCAACATCGCTGGCACTCGGTTCCACGGTCCGAGCCGTCGCGAGTAGGCTGATCGAGCGGCCCGATCGCCGCGCGATCACCGCCGATCCGAGGGAGTCCCATGACCGAGCCGCTGCACTACCGCATCGAGGACGGCCTCGCCCGGATCACGCTGAACCGCCCGCAGCGGCTCAACGCGTTCAACGCCGAGCTCGCCGAGGCATGGGCGGAGGCGACCGTGGCGGCGACGACCGACAGCTCGGTCGGCGCGATCCTCATCGAAGGCGAGGGGCGCGCGTTCTGCGCCGGCGGCGACGTCATCGACATGGCCACCAGGTTCGGCGGCGGCAGCGACATCGAGCGGCTCGCGAAGGTCATCAACACCGGGATCAGCGCGCTCACCTCCTCCTCCGTGCCGGTGGTCGCCGCCGCGCACGGCACGACGGCGGGCGGAGGACTCGGGATCCTGCTCTCCAGCGACTACGCGGTCATCGGCACGGACTCGAAGATCGGCAGCCGCTACGCGAACGTCGGTCTCACGCCCGACCTGTCGGTCAGCGCGCAGCTGGCCCGCGCGGTCGGCGAGCGGCGGGCGCTGCAGCTGCTGCTCACGGATCGGCTGCTGACCGCGAACGAGGCTCTGGAGTGGGGCATCGCCGCCGAGGCGGTCGGCGAGGGCGACGCGCAGGAGATCGCCGCCGCGGTGCGCACGCGCGCGGAAGAGCTCGCGCGGTTCTGGCTGTCCGGAGCGTTCGGCGCCTATGGGCAGGCCAAGCGACTGATCCGCTCCCGTCAGGACCGCACCTTCCAGGGACAGCTCGACGAGGAGGCCCGGACCATCGCCGCGGCCTTCGGCGGATCCGAGGCGCAGGCGCTGATCGCCGCGTTCGCGGGGCGCTCCGCGACGCGCTGACGCGGCGGAGGGTCCGCACATCCCGCTCTCCGGCCGAGTTCTCCACGATTCCCGTCCCGTCCCGTAGCGCGGATGCCCCGCGTGCGAGGATGAGAGCACCACCGGAGGAGACGGGTATCCCATGACGAACACACAGTTGTCCGCGAAATCGAAGCCGAACACGTCACTGCTGATCCGTGGAGCGCTCTGGATCGCGATCAGCGCCCTGATCGCCGCCGCACTGGTGTGCGTCGTGTGGGTGCTGATCGGCGACCAGCAGGGGCTGATCGGCCGCGCGTTCCTCACGATCGTGCTGCTTGCGGGGTTCGCCGGAATCGCGATCCTCGAGGCCGGGCTCGCGCCGAACCGCGCGGACTGGGTGTCGCTGCTCAGCATGATCTCGTGGATCATCGCGCTGCTCGTCGGCGCGGTGAAGATCTGGCTGCCGGACGACTCCGCCGACTTCGGCGCGGTCGAGCGGTTCTTCCAGCTGCTGCTCGTGGTCGGCGTGCTCCAGCTCGCGCTGCTGCACGTCCGGCTGTTCCAGCGCGCCGCGGCCCGTCACGTGACGACGCTGACCCGGGTGATCGTCTACGCCACGTTCGTGTTCCTCGGTCTCCTGGTCGCGCTTCTCGTCTTCTTCCTGACCTTCCCGCACACCTTCGAGTACCGCGACCTGTACTGGCGGATCGTGGTCGCGCTCACGATCCTGGCCGCGGTCGGCACGATGCTCATCCCGCTGCTGAACGCCCTGTTCGCCCCGAAGCCGCACATCGCCGCCGCGGTGTCTGCGGGGTATCCGGCGGCGGCCCCGGTCGCGGCCCCGGCTGCTCCTGCGGCGGCGCTGCCTTGGCCCACCTATGCTGACGCGCGCACGCCGCTGCCGATGCTCCCGGACGGCAACCCCGACTGGAACGCCTATTACACCGGCGTGCCCACGCCCGGCGCGACGACGTTCCCCGCGCCGGAGCCGGTCGCCCAAGCCGCGCCCTTCGCGCCGCAGCCGATCGAGCAGGCTGTGCCCGCGCAGCCGATCGCCGCGGAGCACGTGCTGCCGCAGCCGGTGGAACCGCAGCCCGTGGAGCCGACGGTTCCCGCGGTTCCAGATGCTGACGCCGCGGTTCCCGTCGCTCTCGCTGCTCCGGTCACCCCGGTCACTCCCGCGTCGGCTCCGCAGGCCTTCCCGCCCGCTCCGCCCGTCCCGCCGACGCAGTGATGTCTCCGGCCGAACTGCGCGATCTCGCGATCGAGATCGCGCGTGAGTCGGGCGAGCTCGCCCGGCGTCGGCGAGCAGAGGGCGTCTCGCTGGCCGCGACCAAGAGCTCTCTCGCCGACATCGTCACCGAGGCCGACCGTGAGGTCGAGGCGCTGATCCGGGCACGGCTGGCGGCCGAGCGTCCGGACGACGGGTTCCTCGGCGAGGAGTCCGGCACTGGTGCGGGCACCAGTGGCATCACCTGGGTGGTCGACCCGATCGACGGCACGGTGAACTACGCCTCGGGGATCCCGCTCTATGCGGTCAGCATCGCCGCGGTCGAGGGGGAGGATCCGGACCGGTGGACGCCGCTCGCCGGCGCCGTGCACTCGCCGGTCGTGGGGGAGATGTTCTCAGCGGCGCGTGCCGAGGGCGCGTTCGTCGACGGGACGCGCCTGCGGATCGCCGAGCCAGGCCCCGCCGGAGCGCTGCTGGCGACAGGGTTCGGATACGACCCGAGCACGCACGTCGGCGATCTCGCCACGGTGGGCCGGGTCATGCCGATCGCGCGGGATCTGCGCCGCGGAGGCAGCGCGGCGACCGACCTCGCCTACGTCGCGGCCGGCCGCCTGGACGGCTACTTCGAGCGCGGTCTGCAACCGTGGGACTTCGCCGCGGGAGCGCTGCTCGTCACCGAGGCGGGCGGTCGTTTCATCCGTCCGGAGGGCGCCGACGTCGTCCGGCGCCTCAACCTCGCCGGCAGTGCAGAGCTCGTCACGGAGCTGGAACGAAGGATCCTGCACCAGCCTTGAGCGCACGCGATCCGGCAGCGATCTGGGCATGGCACGCCCGGCCGGCCGAAGTCGACGCGCGATTTAGCCGAGGGCCGATTCTTTGGTAGTCTCGTCTGGTTGCCCGCTGAAGGCAGCACGCCCCGATAGCTCAGTGGCAGAGCACTTCCATGGTAAGGAAGGGGTCGTCAGTTCAATCCTGACTCGGGGCTCACAGTATCCAAGCGGATGCCGTGCGGCAGGGTAGCTCAGCTGGTCAGAGCGCACGACTCATAATCGTGAGGTCGCGGGTTCAAGCCCCGCTCCTGCTACTTCGAAATCTTAACTGATCAGGTCTTCTGCTCCAGAATAGGGGGATCGGGATCTATTGCGGCCATCGATCGACCGAGCTGGGTCTCAAGCCGATGCTCATGACACGCGAACTCGCCGAGTATCTCCGCGACTGGGGTGCGGGCGATCGACGACCGATGGGCGGACGATCGCGGACTGAAGGCATGCGCGTCGGCCGCGAGGCGGATCGTCGACAGGAAACGGGGTCAAGGAGACCTCGCGGATGACGAAGCCGCAAGGCCACCGAAGGCGCTCACGCCGGATCAGATCGCCACGATCGACGTTGCCGCAGGAGACTGCGAGTTAGGTCAGTCACACGGTTGCGTGTCCATGAGCTCTCGGATTGCTGGCGTAATCGGCACTCCCCCTAGCTCCGCCTCGGCCCGAACGCGATAACGCTGATCGGCGGGCAACCGCTCCATTCCCGCGTTCCGGAGGGCTCCGACAAACTCCGCGACACGCTCCGCGTAGCCGGATGCGCCGCGGTCGGGGTCGATGAGGATCAGCAATTGACCGGTCTTCGCTGTGCTGCCGTCCGCTGCGTGCTGGGCGAAGACGAGATCGTTACGGTAGGAGAACGAGCCACCGGTCAAGCCGGAGGCGAGCAGTTCGACCATGATGGAGAGTGCGGCGCCCTTGTATCCGCCGAAAGGGAGGAGCCCGCCATCCGCGAGAATCTCGCCTGGGTCTTCGGTGTCGCGACCGGAGGTACCCGTGCCGGTGCCGATGGGGACGGTGCGCCCTGCTTTCGCGGCGAGCTGCAGATCGCCGTGAGACATCGAAGAGGTAGCGAAATCCACTACGAGGGGGAGGCGGCCCGCGACCGGTGAGGCGAAGGCGAAGGGGTTGGTGCCGAGCACCTTCTGATGCGCATCGCGCGGGATCACCGCGGCTCCGCCGGTAACCATGGTGATAGCGACGAGGCCTTTCTCCGCGAACGGCTCAAGGTCTGGCCAGAGCGAACTGAAATGGTGGGAGTCCCGGATCGCCACGACCGCGACGCCCGCATCCTCGATCACGGCGTCGATCTCGGTCGCCGCGGCGGCCAGCGCCGGCTGCGAGAAGCCGTTGGCGGCATCCACCCGGACGAAGGCGCCGCCGACTCGCTCGACGATTGGAGTGGCGGCCCCATCGGCCCAGCCGCTGCGGAGCGAGGCGACGTACCCGGGCACGCGGAACACTCCATGACTGAGCGCGCCATCGCGTTCACAGGAGGCGCAGTTCGTCGCGAGGACCTCGGCGGTTTCTGGGGAGGCGCCCGCGCCGCGCAACGCTGATGCGATCACGGCGACCAACTGCGAGAACGGGATTCGCGAGTCGTGCATGGTTCCTCTCTCGGGCTCCGTATGCCGGAGCTGACAAGGTGCAACTTTGCGCAGGCAGGGTTGCGTCTCCGGTTCGATAGCTTTATTATCAGATTGTAAGACACATCCTGTGAAGATGTAAGTTTCACCGATTCACTCATCATCGGTGGATCGGCCGCATCGCGGCTGATCGGGCGCAAGGGCCCGGTTGCATCCCGCGCACTTCGGAAAGGACGAAGATGTCCACAGCAAGCAAACGAATCCTCGCAGTCCTCGGCGTGATCGTTCTCGCGATCGCAGCCGGCTACCTCGGTGCGACCCTGCGCGGGGGCGGCGGTGGTGGCGGCAGTTCTTCCGCGACCGGCAACGGCGCGTGGATCGAAAAGATCAAGAAGCAGGGCGAACTGCGGGTCGGCATCGCCTCCGCCCCGCCGATGACGGCCGAGCAGCCCGACGGCAAAATGGGGGGCCCGAACGTGCTGCCGCTGGAGAAGCTCGCGAAGCAGATGGGCGTGAAGTTCACCCCGGTCGCCGCCGAGTGGTCGAAGATGGTCTCGGGCCTCCAGGCGGACCGGTTCGATGTCGCGGCGTATCTCGACTCCACCTCGGAGCGTTCGCTCGCGATCCAGTTCACCGACCCGGTCTACACGTACGAAGGCGCTTTCATCGTGAACGCGGACTCAGGCCTGAAGACCGTGAACGAGATCGTCGGTACCAAGCAGCAGATCGCTCTCGCGGGAGGAACCTCCTACGAGACCGCGATCCAAGCTCTCGGTTCTCCCCTTCTGACCACCGAGAGCATCCCGAACGCGATCACGGCGATGAAGGCGGGTCGTGCCGCAGCCGCCTTCGCCGACCTCCCGACGCTCGCCGACGCGGCGAAGAAGGATCCGTCGCTGAAGATCGTGGTCCCGAAGCCGTCCCTGTACTTGCAGGATTCGAACTACGGCGTGAAGGCGGACATCGACGCCCGTTCGCTGCAGGTGATCAACATTGCGATCCAGAGCGCGAAGAACGACGGCTCGCTCAAGGCGGCGTTCGACAAAGCCGGCATCGTCGCCCCTAACAATCTCGGCGACCTCGAGATGAAGTAGCCGAAGGGCTCATCGTGTTGATCAAGAGCTACGACTTCGACTGGTCGGTCGTGTCGAGCAACTTCCCGAGGCTCCTCGAGGGGCTGGGTGTGACGATCGAGATCTCGGTGATCGTGATCGTGCTGTCCATGATCCTCGCGGTCCCCGTGGCGCTGCTGCGCATGTCGAACATCGAGGTGATCCGCTGGGTCGCGCAGATCTACATCGAGATCTTCCGGTGCACGCCTCTGCTGGTCCAGCTGTTCTGGGTGTACTACGCGCTGCCGACGCTGACCGGGATCACGATCCCTGGCCCCCTGTCGGCCGTGCTCGCCCTCACCCTGAACCTGACCGCGTTCATGGCCGAGACCTACCGAGCGGGCTTCCAGGCGGTCCCGATCGAACAGATCGAGGCCGGGAAGATGCTGCGGCTCACGGCCTGGCAGCGGACGCGCCACATCATCATCCCGCAGGCGCTCCGGCAGCAGCTGCCCGTCATCATGTCGCTCGACATCTCGCTGTTCAAAGACACCGCGCTGGTCTCGACCATCGCCGTCGCCGACCTGATGTTCACCGCGAACAAGATCGCCTCGGAGTCGTATCGGGCCATGGAGATCCTGACGGTCGCCGCACTCATGTACTTCGCGATCGCGTTCCCGGTGTCGCTGATCCTGTCGAAGATCGAACGCAACATGATGAACGGCGACATCCACGGAGGGGGTCGCAGGCCGAAATCCCTTGCGGCACAGATGGTGCCAGGAGCGAAAGTGCAGGTGACCCCATGACCGACCCACGCAACTCGCGCACCGGACCCGTGAGCCCGAAGACGGGATCCATCTCCCGCCCGAAGACCGCAGCGGTGCGCACGATCACGTCGACTGTCGGCGAGGCGCTCGTCTCCGCCCGCGGGTTGCAGAAGAGTTTCGGCGACCGACAGGTCATGAAGAACGTCGACTTCGACATGCTCGTCGGGGACATCACCGTGATCATCGGCAAGTCGGGTTCGGGTAAGAGCACGCTGCTGCGCGCTCTCGCCGGGCTCACGGAGCCGGACGATGGTCGGATCATGTTCGACGGCGAGGTCGTGTTCGAGGACCAGAAGCGCACCCCGATGTGGCAGGAGGTCGACTCCTACATCGGGATGATCTTCCAGTCCTACACGTTGTGGCCGCACATGGACGTCGCGAAGAATCTGGTTCTTGCGCCGATGAAGAAGCTCGGTCTAGGGAAGGACGAGGCGATGGAGCGTGCGAAGAAGTCACTCGCCGAGGTCGGCATGTCTCAACACCTGCACTCGCGCCCCGCGCAGCTGTCAGGCGGTGAACGGCAGCGGGCCGCGATCGCCCGGGCGCTGATGATGTCGCCGAAGCTGCTGCTCTGCGACGAGATCACCTCGGCGCTGGACCCGCCCGTCGCCGCGGAGGTCCTCGGCGTGCTGCGTCGTCTGAAGGAGGAAGAGGGGATCGCAGTCGCGTTGGTCACGCATGACATGGCGTTCGCTTCCAAGGCCGCGGACCGGCTGGTGTTCTTCCACGAGGGCGAGATCGCCGTCAACACGACACCGGATGAAGCATTCAATCGCTCGGACAACCCTGAGTTGAAGAAGTTCGTCGACGCTGTCCGTTTCTGAGCAGTGCGCCGGTCGGTAGGTGCGGATGGCACCAACCGATCAGTCTTCCGCGGCCCATCACACGAAAAGGAGGAGAACGGTTGCACACTGTTGTGATCGGCGGAGGCATCGTCGGCCTCACCACCGCGTACCAGCTTGCGAGCGAAGGCG
The DNA here is from genome assembly GCF_039541635.1 of Microbacterium panaciterrae. Lineage (NCBI taxonomy): Bacteria > Bacillati > Actinomycetota > Actinomycetes > Micrococcales > Microbacteriaceae > Microbacterium > Microbacterium panaciterrae. The sequence continues at coordinate 346,790 of NZ_BAABGP010000003.1, read as the reverse complement.
AGACCGTCACCCTGGTCGACGCCCGGGCGACCGGGCTCGGCGCTGCCGAAGTGAATGCGGGCTGGGTGGTTCCGGCCGATTCGCTCCCGCTTCCCGGTCCGGGGGCGGTGCTCTCAGCGATGAAGTGGATGACGCAGCGCGACAGTCCGCTGTACATCAAGCCATCAATCAAGCCGTCGTTCCTCACGTTCATGCTCGGGATGTTTCGGGCATCGAACGCGAAGGATCAACGCGCCGGCTTCGCAGCGCACCTGGCGCTGATGGGCGACTCGATCAGCGCGTTCGAGGACTATCGCGCCCACGGGATCGACTTCGAGCTGCAGCACAACGGCCTGCTCATGGCGTTCCACGACGACGCTCACATGCAACACCATCTCGGCTATGCGGACCTGACCGGACGGTACGGCATCGCGCCGATCAAAATGCTCGGCGATGACGTCCGGGTGCACGAACCGCTGCTCAAAGACGAGGTGCGCGGCGGCCTGTTCTTCCCGAAGGAGCTGCACCTCGACCCGCGTGCATTCGGCGCCTCGCTGCACGCGAAGCTCGTCGAGATGGGTGTCGAGGTCGTGGAGAACGCCCCGGTCGACGGGGTGCAGGTCGCCGCCGACCGCGTCGTGAGTGTGTCCTCCGGTACCCGCATCTTCCCCGGTGACAGCTTCCTACTCGCCGCCGGGGCATGGATCGGCCCTATGTCGAGGCTCTTCGGGGCCCACCTGCCGATTCGGCCGGGTAAGGGATACTCAGTCGAGATGCGGCCATACGGCCTCAAGGGAGCGACCAATCTCTACGACGCGAAGGTCGCGGTCACCCCGTTCGAGGATCGGCTGCGCCTCGCGGGCACCATGGAGTTCGGCGGACTCGACGAGAACATCAACCGCGTGCGCGTCGACGCGATCCTGCGGGCTCCGCTCAGCTACCTGCGCGACTGGGAGCCCCCGGCTCCCGCGGACGTGAAACCGCAGGCCGGTATGCGTCCCGTCGCCCCGGACGGCCTCCCCGTCATGGGGCGACTACCCCGGCTGTCCAACGCTTACGTCGCGGGCGGCCACGGTATGTACGGCGTGACGCTCGCACCGGCGACCGCACGTGCGATGACCGCTCTGATCCGCACGGGGCGGATCGACCCCGTGCTGCTCCCGTTCTCGCCGGCCCGATTCCGCGGCGGCCGCTGAGCAGCCACCCGAACCCGCTCCACAGACCTCACAGCTCTCGAAAGGACTGCATCATGACTCGCAAGAACGCCAACCTCGGGGGCGTGCTCGCCGCCATCCCCACCCCGTTCACCGCTGATGGCGCCTCGATCGACCCGGAGGCGATCCGAGCCCAGGTTGAGCGCATGGTCGCCGGAGGCGTAGCAGGAGTCGTGCCGACCGGCACCTCGGGCGAGTTCACGAGCCTCACACCCAAGGAATACCGTGAGGTGATCCGCCTCAACGTCGAGGCCGCCGCCGGACGTATCAAAGTGGTGGCGGGGATCGGGCACACCTCGACGGCCGGAGCGGTCGACCTCGCCTGCTACGCGGAAGAGGTCGGTGCCGACGCAGTGATGGTCGTGCCACCGTTCTATGATCCGCTCTCCTTCGAGGCTCTGAAGGCGTTCCTGGCAACGGTCGCCGATTCCATCGGACTGCAGATCATGTACTACAACGTGCCCAGCGCGACCGGCATCGCGCTCGACGCGGATCAGCTCGCCGAGATCGGCGACATCGACGGCGTCGACTACTTCAAGGACACCTCGGGCGATGCCGTGTCACTCACAGATGTGCTCACGAGCCGCACCGATCGGATCACCGCTTTCAACGGCTGGGACACGCTGACTTTCCTCGGCATCGCGCTCGGTGCGAAGGGTTCGGTGTGGGGCGTCGCCTCGGTCGCGCCGGCTCAGGCCGCTGAGCTGTTCCGTGTCATCGCCGAGGAGAAGGATCTGGATCGTGGTCGCGAGCTGTGGGCGCCGCTCTGGAACCTCAGCTCGGTGCTCGAATCGGTCAACTACCCGGCCGGTCTGAAAGCCGCGCTTGAGCTGCTGGGCACCCCGGTCGGGCCGGTCCGCGAGCCGCTCCTGCCGCTCGCGGACGCTGACCGAGAGCGCATCGCCGACGCGCTCCGCACGCTCGGAGCGCTTGCGGTATGAGCCCGGGGGCGGAGAGCGGATCACTCTTCTCGGTCGAGACCATCGAGGTGCACGCCGAGGGCGAACCGGGACGTGTCATCCCGAACGCGGAACGGTTCGTCGAGGGCTCCACGATGGCCGAACGCTTGGACTTCTGCGTCCGAGAGCTCGACGGGCTGCGCCGGCTGCTGCTGCGCGAGCCCCGCGGCTATCCGGCGACGTGCGGAGTGTTCCTGCTCCCGCCGGTGACGGAGGGCGCTGACTTCGGCATCATCGTGTTGGAGCAGGGGGGCTTCACGCCGATGTCCGGCAGCAATACCATTTGCGCGGTCACCGCGGCCGTCGAGACCGGCATCGTGCCGGTGCGCGGCCCAGAGACCGAGGTCATGATCGACACCGCGGTCGGCCTCGTCCGAGCAACAGCGCACGTCGAGGAGATCGGCGATCGGGTCAAGGTTCGGTCCGTGACGGTCGCGAACGTTCCCTCGTATGCCGTGCAGATCGACCAGCCGCTTACGGTGCGGGAGTTCGGCGAGATCCTGGTCGATGTCGCCTTCGGCGGCCAGTTCTTCGTGCAGCTCGACATCTCACAGCTCGGCATCAAGCTCTCGCCCGCCAATGCGAAGCGGATCACCAGAGCCGCGGCACTCGTGAAGCTCGCCGCGCTCGAGCAGATCCCGGTGCAGCATCCCGTGAATCCATCGATCAACCGGGTCGCGATGATCATGCTGCACAACGGGGACCGAGCGCCGGGCAAGCAGGCGCAGAACGCGAACGTGCTCACGAGTTCGCCCATCCTCGCGGATCGCGAGGAGAGCTGGACGGGCGTGCTCGACCGCTCGCCGTGCGGTACCGGCACAAGCGCGCGGATGGCGGCGCTGCACGCTCGTGGGCAGCTCGGTCTCGACGCGGACTTCTCGCACCGGAGCATCATCGGCAGCGAGTTCATCGGCCGGCTCGTCGGCGAGACGATGATCGGCGACATCCGCGCAGTGTTGCCCACCATCACCGGTCGTGGCTGGATCACCGGCCGCGCGACCTGGGAGCTGGACCCCACGGACCCGTATCCCGAGGGTTACACCGTCGGCGACATCTGGTCCGCGTAGTGACGACCGCAACAGAATCGGAGAGAACAACGATGAGCAAGCGATTCGAGGGCAAGGTCGCCCTGGTCACCGGCGGTGGTGGCGGGATCGGATCGGCGACGTGTCGCCGGCTGGCAGCCGAGGGCGCGCGCGTCTTCGTCGCCGACGCCGTCGCGGAAAGCGCCGCCGTGGTCGCGGCCGGGATCCGGGACGCGGGCGGAGACGCCCACGAGATCGTGTTCGACCTCACCTCGGCCAATGCATGCCGCGACGCGGTCGCCGAGATCGAGACGCAGACCGCGCGTGGGGCCATCGACGTCCTCGTCAACAATGCCGGTGCCATGCGCCGCGGCGCGCTGCTCGACACGAGCGCGGCCGATTGGGATCTGAGCTTCGCCGTAAACGTGGACGCACTGTTCCACATGTCCCGCGCGGTGCTGCCCGCCATGATCGCCGCTGGCGGCGGTGCCATCGTGAACACCGCCTCTCAGTGGGGACTCAGCCCGGCGCCCGGACATATCGCCTACAACGTCACGAAGGCCGCGGTCGTCTCGTTCACGAAGAGCCTCGCACGGGACTACGCTCCCGATCGGGTGCGGGTGAACGCGATCTGCCCGGGCGAGATCCATACGCCGATGCTCGAGCGGGGCATCGCGGAGAAGGGCAAGACGATCGCCGAGCTCGACGCGCTCGTGCCTTTCGGCCGCATCGGTACTCCGGACGAGGTCGCAGCGCTCATCGCGTTCCTCGCATCGGACGAGGCGGAGTTCATCTGCGGCGCCTGCGTCGAGATCACCGGGGCGCAGGCGGTGGCGTGATGACCGAGGTCCTCGGAGAACTCGCCGGCAGGCGGATCCTCGTCACCGGCAGTTCTCGCGGCATTGGCCGCGCAACCGCCGCGTTGCTGAACGAGCGCGGCGCGAGCGTCGTCGTGCACGCCCGTGCCGCCTCCGAACACACTGAGAGCCTGCTCGCCGAGCTGAGCGCTCGCGGGTCCGCGCGCGTCGCGCTCGTCACGGGCGACCTCGACGGGATCGCCGGCGCGAGCGCCGTTTGGGACGCGGCGGCCGCAGCCTTCGGCGGCCTCGACGTGCTCGTGAACAACGCGGGTGCCTGGATCGCTTCGGCCCTCGAGCCGGCGGAGGCCTGGCTGACAGGCTGGGAGGCCAACCTCGGGCTGAACCTGTTGGCGCCGGCGGAACTGTGCCGTCGCGCGATCCTCCACTTCGCTGACAACGGCGGTGGCGTGATCGTGAACCTGGCCAGCCGGTCCTCGCATCGCGGCGATGACGCCGAGCACCTCGCCTACGGTGCGGCTAAGGGCGGTCTGCTGGCACTCACCAAGGGCATCGCGCGCAGCTACGGTCGCGACGGAGTGCTCGCCTACGCGATCGCCCCCGGATGGGTCGGGACGGAGTTGGCAGATGGTGCAATCGAGCAATCTGTGCGGGACGCGCTGCCGCTCGGCGAGGTGACGCCGGCACGGGACGTGGCGGAGGTCGTCGCCTTCCTCGCGACGGGGCGCGCTCGTCACACGACGGGCGCGACGATAGACATCACGGGCGCGGACTACGTCCGGTGAACACCTGGACGACGAAAGACAGGAGCACAAACACATGGCGAACTACCGGGTGCAGAACCCCGCGACGGGCGAGATCCTCGAGACTTTCCCCTCTGCGACGGACGAGCAGGTAGAGCAGCAGCTCGCCGCCGCAGCCGCTGCATACCGTGAGTGGCGGGCGTGCAGCGTGCAGGAGCGGGCGGCCGTGCTCAAGCGCGTCGCGCAGATCTTCGCGGAGCGCCGCGACGAGCTCGCGACGACCATCGCGGTGGAGATGGGCAAGTCACTCTCGGAGAGCCTCGAAGAGGTCGATTTCGCCGCGTCCATCATCGACTACTACGCGGTGCACGGACCCGCGCTCATCACCTCGTATGAGATCCCCAGCACGATTCCGGGCAAGGCCGTGATCGAGCACCTCCCGCTGGGCGCCCTGCTCGGCGTGATGCCCTGGAACTTCCCCTATTACCAGGTCGCACGCTTCGCGGCACCCAACCTGGTTCTGGGCAACACGATCCTGCTGAAGCACGCGGACATTTGCGCCCGATCGAATCTCTTGATCCAGGAGATCATGGAACAGGCTGGAGTCCCGGCCGGGGGCTACCAGGCGCTGTTCACGTCGCACGAGCAGATCGCGACGATGATCGCCGATCCCCGGGTCCAGGGTGTCTCGCTCACCGGCTCGGAGCGCGCCGGCGCCATCATCGGCGCCCAGGCCGGCACCCATCTCAAGAAGTGCGTGCTCGAGCTGGGCGGCATCGACCCGATGGTTGTGCTCGACTCCGACGACGTCGCCGCGGTCGCAAAGGCCGCCTGGGATTTCCGTGTCTACAACGGCGGTCAGGTCTGCAACTCGAACAAGCGCATGATCGTCATGGCGGACATCTACGACGAATTCGTTTCCGAACTCATTAAGCTCGCTGCGGGTCTCGTGCCCGGCGACCAGATGGACTTGGCTGATGGTGAGTATGTTCCGCTTTCGTCCCGTGTGGCGGCGGAGACGGTGCATGCCCAGGTGCAGAAGGCCGTTGCTGAGGGTGCGACTCTGGAAGCCGGTGGTGTTCTGTCTGACGGCCTGGGGGCCTATTACTCGCCTGCCGTGCTGACCGGAGTTCCGCGCGCTTCTGAGTCGTACCGTGAGGAGATCTTCGGGCCGGTCGCCACGGTGTACAAGGTGCACAGTGACGAGGAGGCTCTGGAACTGGCGAACGACTGCGCGCTTGGCCTGGGCGGATCCGTGTTCTCGGCCGACGCGGCGCGAGCGGCCCGGGTCGCGTCGCAGCTCGAGGTCGGAATGACGCACGTCAACATCATCGCTGCGGAGGCGGCGGAGATCCCGTTCGGCGGGGTGATGCGCTCCGGCTTCGGTCGGGAGATGGGCCCGATCGGCATTGGCGAGTTCGCCAACAAGCGCCTGTACTTCGTTGCGGAATGACGAACATCGAAAAGAGAAGAGAGCACACGCATGAAGATTCTGATCGTCGGAGCTTCGGGGCATGTCGGATCCGCTGCCCTGGCCGCATTGCAGACACGACATGACGTCATCGGGGTGAGCCGCACCACGGCGCCGTCGGTCGATCTGCGCGACCCCCGGTCGATCGTGCGGCTCTTCGCCGAGATCGGCGAGGTCGACGCGGTCGTATCCGCGTATGGATCCGCGCCGTTCAAGGCGGTTACGGATCTGACGCCGGACGACCTCGTCGCCGCCTTCGAGGGGAAGGTCATGAGCCAACTCAACCTGCTACGCATCGGTCTCGACCACGTGAGCGACGGCGGCTCCTTCACCCTCACGACCGGGGTCCTGGCACGGGAGGCCGTCCCGATGGGGTCGGCGTCGGCCATGGCCAACGGTGCGGTCGAGTCCTTCGTGATGTCGGCGGCGGCGGAACTGCCGCGCGGCATCCGGCTGAATGCGGTGAGCCCGAGCGTGCTGGCCACGGCACCGCACTATTTCGATGCGTTCGCGGGCTTCGAGCCCGTCCCCGCAGAGCGAGTCGGCCGGGCGTTCGTGCGCTCGGTCGAAGGGGTCGGCAACGGCCGGGTCTACGCCCTCGACTGAGTTCCGCGCGCGCCCCTCGTGGCGTGGTAAGATTGTCTTACTATTTGCGGCGGATTCGTCCGTCGTGCCAGAAGATCAGGACTCCGGATGCCCGCAGCCAGCGACCACTCGTCTCGCACCGCCCCGTTGCGTGTCGGTTCAGCGCGTGTCACAGCGGTGTCGAGGAAAGAGGCCGTGCGGATCGAGATCCGGAGGTCCATCATCACCGGCACGCTCAGGCCTGGCGAGAAGATCACGGAGATCCAGCTCGCTGAGTTGCTTGATGTGAGCCGTCCCACGGTGCGCGAGGCGCTCAACGCGCTCGCCGAGGAGGGGCTCGTCGTCCAGGAACCGTACCGGGGCCTCCGCGTCGCTTCCCTGGAGGCGGGCGCGATCCACGACATCGCAGTCGGGCGGATCGCACTGGACCTGGTCGCCATTGATGCGATCCTCGCAGACCGCACAGACGAGCGATTCTCACGGATCGAAGCCGGATGGGAAAACTACGAAGTCGACTGCTTCGATCTGGATCCAGTCGTCCAGCACGACGCCCATCTCGCGTTCCACCGATGCATTTGGAACGCGTCCGACAACTATCTGTTGGCGAAACTCTGGCCCGTGACGGCGGCGCAACTCACGATCGCCCTTGCCGAGGATCAACGTCACCGCGCTGATCCCGAGCGAGAGCATCGGGTACACAAGAAGCTCATGACAGCTCTGCGCACACGCGATCGGGAGGTCATACATCAGACGATCGCCGAGCACACGCTCACGAGCGCTGACGAACTCATCACCATGTTGAAAGAGGGGCGACCAAGCATCCGCTGACCATCGCAGGAGGTCGGCGGATCAGGCGATCGCAACGTCGGAGAAGAGTACCCGTTCGGCGGTGGCGAGGAGGCGTGTCTCTCCCTCGACTTCGAACGAGATTTCGGCACAACGGTCGTCCGAGCCGAAGCCGATGAACCAGTCGACGATGGCCGGCTCGATCGCGAAGTCGTGCGTCAGGTTCGTGTAGACGAGTTGCTCCGCGTACACGGTGAAGGCGATCCTTCGCGATTCTCCTGGCGCGAGTTCGACTCGGGCGAAGCCGGCGAGCTGCTGGGCGGGCCGGGTGACTCCCGCGGTGTAGACGCGGAGATAGAGCTGCGGGGTCGCGGTGCCGGCGCGATCCCCCGTGTTCGTCACGACGGTCTCCACCCTCGGCGACGCCGCGCATGTTGGCCGAACACAGTGCCGACAGCTGTGACGCATTTGGCAACGAGATTGGCACGATGGGAGATCTGTCCGATGAGGAATGTCGGGTTTCCGCGGGTGACGAAGGTGTAAACGGCACAGGAATGGCACGATGCTTGCCATCGATCGACGCCGATTCCTACAGTTCGAGCAGGCGGATCGCCACCGTCTCTCCCGGAAAACGCACAGGACGCCACGTCGGATCCTGGCGAACGGCCCCGACTGCCTGCCCCTGCTTGATCCACCGCCAATGGAGGCGAAATGACCATATCTGCGACCCACCGGAAGACGCCGGCGAAAGCCGCGATCGCCTCATGGATCGGAACCACGCTCGAGTACTACGACTTCGCCGTGTACGGCACGGCATCGGCCCTGGTGCTGAACGTACTGTTCTTCTCGAAGGATCTGGATCCCGGCATCAGCACCCTGCTCGCGATGGCCACCTTGGCGGTCGGCTACGTGGTGCGCCCTCTGGGCGCGCTGGTCCTGGGACCGCTCGCCGACAGGTTCGGGCGCAAATTCGTGATGATGCTGACGCTGTTCGGCATCGGCGGCTGCACCTTCCTGATCGGGTGCCTTCCGACCTACAGCCAGGTGGGCGCCCTCGCCCCGATCCTGCTGGTCGTGATCCGGGTGATCCAGGGGCTCTGCGTCTCGGGTGAGCAAGGCAGCGCGATCACCATGAGCCTGGAGCATGCGCCCGAGAAGCGCCGCGGGTTCATCACGAGCTTCACCACGAGCGGATCCGCGTCCGGTGGTCTGCTCGCCACGGGCGTGTTCATCCCCTTCGCGGCGCTCCCCCAGGATCAGCTCCTCGGCTGGGCCTGGCGCGTGCCGTTCTGGCTCTCGGCCGTCGTGGTCGTCGCCGCGTACATTATCCGTCGCCGGCTGGAGGAGCCGCCGGCCTTCCTCGAGACGCAGGCCATCAAGGTGCGGATTGCGCCGCTGTCGCAGGCGCTGCGGTTTCACTGGGTCGCGATCATCCGGGTCGCGGCGTGCGCGCTGATCGCCGGCGTGAGCTACGTGTTCGACAGCTTCTCCGTCGCGTTCGCCACCACGGGCTACCACCTGGACAAGCCGACGATCCTGTGGGTCGGCGTCGTCACGAGCATGATCGCCTTCGTGTTCACTCCGTTCGCTGGGCTCCTCTCCGACCTGATCGGCCGCAAGACGGTGTTCTTGATCGGCGCCATCGGGGCCGGGGTCCTGATGATGCCGTACCTGTGGTCGATCACGACAGGCAACTGGCCGCTGATCTTCGCCCTGGGCATTCTCTGCAAGGCGTTCTTCTACTCGACCGTCAATGCCGCATGGCCGGCATTCTTCGCGGAGATGTTCCCGAACCGCGTGCGGGCCTCGGGGCTCACGGTCGGCACTCAGATCGGCTTCGCGATCGCGGGAGGCATCGCGCCCGTCGCCTCGGCGGCGCTCGCGGGCAGCAGCCTCCAGAACTGGTTCGGGCCGGCGATGCTAGCACTCGCCATCACGGTGATCGCAGCGATCGCGGCCCTCACGGCGAAGGAGACGCGCCGGTACACGCTCGATGAGATCGATGAGCTGCAGCAGAGCGAGCGGGAGAAGGAGGTCGTCACTGCGGCGATCGTGTTGCCGACGACGGCGTAAGGCGTCACCTGCAGAGACCCGGGCCCGGTCGCGGCCCGGGTCTCACACGTCTCCGCGAGGCCCTGTCGACGCCCGGACAGTGAGATGCGCCGAGATGTGGTCGATGCGGTCCGAGCGATCCCGCGTCGCGAATCTGCCGATCAGCATGTCGACGGCTGCGCGGCCTGCGCTCTCGCCGGGAGAGGTGACGGTGGTGAGCGGCGGGTGCGAGAAGGACGCGCCGAAGATGTCATCGCACCCCACGACGCTGAGGTCGTCGGGGATCGACACTCCGAGCTGATGGAAGCGATCCAGCGCACCGATCGCCAGCACGTCGTTGAAGAAGATGCACGCCGAGGCGCGAGTGAGCACGACGGCGTCGGCGGCGGCCGCGCCGTTGGCGAGCGTCGGCTGATACCGGCCGACCGCGACGATCTCGATGTCCATCTCGCTCGCGGCCGCGGAGATCGCGTCGAAGCGCGTCCGGTCCGTCCATGATCCGTGCGGACCTCGCACGTAGGCGATGCGGGTGTGGCCGAGGGAGTTCAGATAGTGCACGGCCTGCCCCAGCCCCGCGGGGGTGTCGATCACCACTCCGGACAGTCCCGGCGCCGCCCTGTTGATCACGACGGTCGGTGCCACCTGGGCGACCGCGCGCAGCGCCTCGTCGTCGATGCGGGGGGAGGACACCACGATGCCGTCGACGGTCCTCGCCATCTCGCGAAGCCACTGCTCCTCCATGGGCAGCGACTCCTCGGTGCTCACCAGGAGGTGCAGGTAGCTCGCCGCCCGGATCTGGGACTGTGCGCCTCGGGTCACGTCGAGGTTGAACGGGTTGGTGAGGTTGGGCAGGACGAGCGCGATCGTCCCTCGGGCGAGCCGGCTCTCGGCCGCCGGCAGGAGAGCCGAGGTGTAGCCCATTTCCTGCGCCTTGGCGGTGATGCGTTCGTACATCACGGGGCTCACCCGGTTCGGGTTGGACAGCGCGCGGGAGACCGTGGACGGGGCCACTCCGCAGGCTTCTGCGATCTCGCTGAGTGTGACGCGGCGCTGGACGCGGCGAGCGGGGACGACCATGCGGGAAACCTCCGGGATCGATGAGGTCGCCGGATCCTGTCACGGGTTCGGCTGAGAACGACGGGTCTCCTTGATGCTATCTCGTGTGGCACAGAAATTGCCAGATGGCGCGGTCGTCACCTTGAAAACATAGGAGGTGTCGAGGATGAATGGCACGAACTTGGCACAGACAAGCATCCCGAGATGCCGATCGCCCTAGCCTGATCCCTGGCAGCGTTCACGATGAGGAGAGGAGCTGCATCATGACTCGCAAGATCGATCTGGTCGCAGATCTCGGCGAAGGGTTCGGCCCATGGCGCATGGGCGACGACGCCGCGTTGTTGGACATCCTCACGTCGGCGAACATCGCGTGCGGTTTCCACGCAGGAGACCCGCAGATCATGGACGAGACGGTCCGCGCCTGCGTCCAGCGCGGAGTCGGCATCGGCGCCCACCCGTCCTTCCCCGACCTGCAGGGATTCGGCCGTCGCGACATGGGCCTGACGGCGGACGAGGTCCGCACGGACGCCCTGTACCAGGTCGGGGCGCTGCAGGCGTTCGCCGCCTTCCACGGCGCGAAGATCGCCCACCTCGCTCCGCATGGCAGGCTGGGAAACCTGGTCGCCGTCCGCGAGGACTACGCGGACGCCGTCGCCACGGCCGCACACCGACTGGACCCAGAGCTCATCGTGCTCGCGCAGGACGGGAAGCTCGCCGAGGCCGCGCATGCGGCCGGTCTTCGGGTCGGCATCGTGGGCATCGCCGACAGGGCCTACGAGGACGACGGGACCCTGGTGCGCCGGACCGAACCGGGCGCGGTGATCCACGACGCCGAGGAGATCCGGCGTCGCACGGTACGGATGGTCGTGGACGGCGTGATCGAGAGCCGCAACGGAGCCCTCATCCCCGTCGCCTGCGACACGGTGCTGATGCACGGCGACACGGCGGGCGCGGTCGCGCTCGCACAGCAGATCCGCGATGGCCTCGAGGCCGCCGGCGTCGTGATCGCCCCGCTCGCCGACTGGCTGGAGTGATCGGCATGACACGCGCGACCGTCGTGGTCTCGCCCAGCGGGAACTCCGCCCTGCGTGTGGCGAGCATCCTGGCGGACCGGGAAGCCGGTTGGCGGCTCGTCCATCACCTGGCGCGGTTCGTCGATGCATCCCATGTGCCCGGCGTCGAATGCGTCATCCCCACCTACGACGCGGCGCTGATCGAGATCAACCCGACCGAGGTCTCTCTCGACGGACTCCGCGACTATCTCGCCCACGTGGTCGAGGGGCTGGACATCGATCTGCCGCTCACAGATGCGCCGCGCACCTTCGACGTCCCCGTGCTCTACGACCTGGACGGCGAACTCGACCTGCAGGACGTCGCGGTTGCCCAGGATCTGAGCGCTGCGGAGATCGTCCGCCTGCACAGCGACCCGCCTTACGTCGTGCGCTGCCTCGGTGCACCCGGCGGATCCCCGATGCTCGACGGTCCGGCGTTCCCGCACCCGGTGCCCCGGCTGGCGAGCCCGCGCGCCCACGTGCCGCAGGGAGTCGTTTCGGTCGCCGGACGGCAGGCCACGATCACACCCGCCGCCGCTCCGGGCGGCTGGGCGCTGATCGGGAGGACTCCGCTGACTGTGCTCGATCTCGAGTCCGAGCCGTTCGTGCCGTATGAGCCCGGCGACCTGATCCGCTTCCGCCCGATCGACAGGGACGAGTACGAGTCGCTGCGGGGAACACGGATGGTGGCACGATGACCGCCGGAAGCCTCACGTTCGTCGAAGCCGGCGCGACTCAGCTCACCGATCTCGGGCGCAGACGGGGACCGCGCTACGGCGTGCCAGTGAACGGCGCCCTCGACCAACGGTCGGCACGCATCGCGAACATCCTCGTCGGCAACCCCGACGAGGCGCCTCTGCTGGAGATGACGGCCCTCGACGTCGAATTCATCCCCGACGTCGACATCCTCATCGCCGTCGCCGGAGCGGACGGCCATCTCACCGTGGACGGCGTCATGCGTCCCCTGAACCAGCCGGTGTCCGTCCGCGCCGGGCAGGTCGTCGGACTGCGGCACATCCAGAGCGGCGTGCGTGCATACCTCGCCGTCCGGGGCTCCTTCGAGGCGCCGCAGCTCCTCGGCAGCTGCGCCCCCGACTCGGTCCTCGGCTTCGGCGGTCGCATCGCGAACGGCGCATCGATCCCCGTGCTGCGGGCGACGGAGCCGATCTTCAACGACCACTTCACGTCCGAGCTGTACTGCCTCGACGCGCCGCATCCGCCGACGGGCTTCGTCGTGGAGGTCACGGACGGCCCCGACATCGACGACTTCGCCGGCACCGCTGATCGCCTGTTCGCACAGCCGTATCTGGTCACGCCGACGAGCAATCACATCGGCCTGCGGATGACCGGGCCCTTGCCCGAGCGCCAGGCGAAGGGTGAAGTACTCTCTCGCGGCGTGCCCGTGGGCGCGGTCGAGGTGCCGCCGGGCGACGAACTCCTGGTCCTGCACCGCGGCCGCGGCGTGACCGCCGGCTATCCCGTGCTCGCCGTCGTGACCTCGAGCTCGCTCGACGTCCTCGCCCAGGTGCGTCCAGGGCAGCGTGTGCGGTTCCGCCGCATCTCAGCGGCGGACGCGGCCGCGCGGGCGCGCGCCGACCGGGTCGCCCTCGAAGCTCTCCGTCGTCGGGTCCAGGCCGTCTTCACAGCCCTGGACGCCCTCTCATCTGTCATCACCGGAAGGACCCCCTCATGACTTTCTCCGATTACCGCGTCGCCGTCGTCACCGGCGCGACGAGCGGCGTCGGTCGCGGCGCGATCGACCTGTTCCTTCAGAGGGGGCTCACCGTGCACGCCCTCGCCCGTGACGAGGCGCGCCTCGCGACGCTTGCGGAGAAGGGGGTGATCACGCATGCGCTGGACGTGCGCGACACCGCCGCCCTCACTAGCGCGCTCGATGGGCTGGAGGCTGACATCGTGCTCAACAGTGCGGGGGTGAGCCGCGCGGGGAACATCCTGAGCTCTTCGGCTGAGGATCTCGACGACCTCATCGACGTGAACCTCACCGCGGTCATGCAGATCCTCCGCCTGGTCTACCCCGGCATGGTGGCGCGGGATCGGGGTCATGTCCTCAACATCTCCTCGATCGCCGGGCATTACAACTTCTTCGGCCACACCGCGTACCACGCGACGAAGGCTGCCGTCCACCAGCTCTCGCGCCAGCTGCGCAACGACGCGCTCGGCAAGCGGGTCCGGGTCACGGAGCTCAGCCCCGGACGCATCGAGACCGAGATCTTCTCGCGCAACCTCGGTGGCACCCCGGAGACGGACGCCTCTGCCTGGGCCGAGTTCTACGAGGGATTCGAGTCGCTGACCGTCGAGGACATCGTCTCGGCGATAGAGTACGCGGTCGATGCTCCCGCCCACGTCAACATCGGGCTCATCGAGCTCATGCCCACCTTCCAGGTGCCCGGCGGCCTCACCTTCGACCGCCGGACGCAGGACGCCGAGTAAAGGACACGTCATGGTTCACGTCACCACCAGGATCGAGCGGGCCGATGTGTCCGACATCGCCCGCCTCGGCGCGTTCAGCGCCGCGACCATCCACGAGGCGCAGGGCCGCCGGGGCGCCCTCGATTCCCGCATCAAGCCCATCGATCGAGACGCCTCGTTCGTCGGATCCGCGTTCACCGTCGTCTGCGCGCCGCGCGACAACCTGATGCTGCAGGTCGCGATCCACTACGCCCAGCCCGGCGACGTGCTCATCGTGTCCGCCGGCGGATTCGCCGAGGCGGGCATGTTCGGCGACGTGCTCGGCAACGCCTGCAAGGCGAAGGGGATCGCGGCTCTCGTCACCGACTCCGGTGTGCGCGACACGCAGGAGCTGCGCGAGCTCGGGCTGCCGGTGTTCTCCGGCAGCGTCTCGATCAAGGGCACGGTGAAGGAGACCCTGGGCGCCCTGAACCAGCCTGTGGTGTTCGGCGACGAGTTCATCCGCCCGGGCGACATCGTCAAGGGCGATGCCGACGGCGTGGTCGTCGTCCGGCGGGAGGAAGCCCGCGAGGCCGCCGAGCTCGCCGCGGCGCGTGACGCCCATGAAGCGGACCTGATCCAGAAGTACTGGGCCGGAGGCACCACCATCGACCTGTGCAACCTGACCGAGGTGCTGAAGGCGAAGGGGCTCACCACCGACATCGAGGAGGCGTCGTGAGCGGCACCGTGGCGTCCTCCTTCCGGGGAGCGGAGCGACTCGGCCGGATCAAGCCGTCGCCAAGCACCGCTGCGGCCGCGCGCGTGCGGGAGCTGAAGGCAGCGGGGCGCCGGATCCTCGACCTCACCGTCGGCGAACCGGACTTCGACACCCCGGATCACATCAAGCTCGCCGCGATCGCGGCGATCCAGGCAGGCGAGACGAAGTACACGCCCGTGAACGGCACGCCTCGTCTTCGGCAGGCGATTCTCGGTGCGCTGCGACGCACGCACGGGATCGAGTACTCGGACGCCGAGATCGCGGTCGGCGGCGGAGGCAAGCAGGTCATCTTCCTCGCGCTCATGGCGACGGTCGATCCCGGCGACGAGGTGCTGATCCCCGCACCGTACTGGGTGTCGTACCCGGACATGGTGCGCGCGAACGAGGGCACCCCGGTGATCGTCCAGACCTCGGCAGAGTCCGGGTACAAGCTCACCGCCGAGCAGCTCGAAGCCGCGATCACCGACCGCACGACGTGGCTGATCCTGAACAGCCCCGGGAACCCGAGCGGCGCGATCCACACTCCCGATGAGCTCGAAGCGCTGGCCGCCGTGCTGCGCCGGCATCCGGCGGTGTCTGTGCTCTCCGACGAGATCTACAGCGAGATCTCGTTTACAGGCTCGCCCGCTCCGAGCCTCGCGGCCGTCGCCCCGGATCTGCGTCACCGTGTGCTCGTGGTCTCCGGGGTCTCCAAGTCCTACGCGATGACCGGCTGGCGCCTCGGCTACGCGGCGGGCGATCCGGTACTGGTCGGGGCGATCAACACGCTGCAGTCGCAGACCTCGTCCTGCCCGTCGTCGATCAGTCAGGCGGCCGCGGCGGCGGCACTCGACGGACCGCAGGACTTCCTCGCGGAATCCGTCCCCGTGTACCGGGAGCGCCGCGACGCGGCCGTGGCGGGTCTCGCCGCCGTCGATGGGCTGACCCCGCTCGTCCCGGACGGCGCGTTCTACCTCTACGTGGACTGCGCGGCGCTGATCGGCAGGACCACGCCGGACGGTCGGGTCCTCGGGAGCGATGAGGATGTGACATTGCATCTCCTGGACCATGCGGGCGTCGCCGTCATCCAGGGTTCCGCCTATGGGCGGTCGCCGTTCTTCCGGATCTCGTTCGCGACCGACATCGACACGATCACCTCGGCGATCGACGCGATCGCCGAAGCCGTGGGAGACCTCCGATGACCGGCCGTCTGCGGGTGGCGGTCGCCGCCTCGCTCGCCCCGGAGCTGTGCGAACTGATCACGACCCTCGAGCCGCGGATCGACCTGGTCGCCGACCAGTCGCTGCTGCCGCCGATGCGGCATGCCGCCGACTTCTCCGGAGACCCTTCGTTTCGGCGCACGCCCGCGCAACAGGCGGCGTACGAGGAGATGCTTGATTCCGCGGATGCGCTCTACGGCATCCCGGACGTCGATCCCGCCGCGCTCGCCCGCGTGGTGCGCGCCAACCCGTTGCTTCGCTGGGTGCACACGATGGCCGCAGGCGGCGGGGGTCAGGTGCGCGCGGCGCAGCTGAGCAGCGGCGAACTGGGGCGTGTCGTGTTCACGACTTCGGCCGGTGTCCACGGCGATGCGCTCGCGGAGTTCGCCGTCTTCGGCGTGCTCTCGGGGGCGAAACACCTTCCGCGACTGCTGCGGCAGCAGCGCGAGAGGGAGTGGAGCGGGCGCTGGACGATGGCGCAGGTCTCCGACCAGACCGTGCTCGTGCTGGGGCTCGGCGGGATCGGTGCGGCCGTGGCGGCGAAGCTGGCGGCGCTCGGCGTCACCGTCCTCGGCACCTCGCGACGAGGCGCATCCGTTCCGGGCGTGTCCCGCACGATCCACCCGGACGCCGTCGCCGAGGTGCTCCCGCACGTCGATGCGGTCGTCACCACACTGCCGGGCACGGACGCCACACATCATCTCGTCGGGCGGGAGTTCCTCTCCCGGCTGAAGCAGGGCGCGACGATCGTCAACGTCGGCCGCGGCACGGTCGTCGACGAACCGGCACTGCTCGAGGCGCTGGACGCGGACATCGTCGGCTTCGCGGCGCTCGACGTGTTCGAGGTGGAGCCGCTTCCCGCGAGCAGCCCGTTGTGGGCCCATCCGCGGGTGCTGGTGAGCCCGCACACGGCGGCTCTCGACGAGCGGGAGGACCGCCGCATTGCGGAGCTGTTCGCCGAGAACGCCACCCGCTTCCTCGACAGCGCGCCGATGCGCAACGTCGTCGACACCGTCGAGTTCTACTGATCGGAGATGAGAGAGACGATGACCAGTCCTTTCGACCTCACCGGGCGACGTGCCCTGGTGACGGGATCCAGCCGGGGCATCGGCCTCGCCATCGCACGCACGCTGTTGAGCTCGGGGGCACATGTCGTGATCCACGGCCGTGCCGCCGCCGTGGTGGCGGCGACGGCGTCGGCGCTCGCCGAGGAGTTCGGCGCGGAGGCCGTGAGCACGGCCGTGTTCGACGTCACGGACGAGACCTCGGTCGTCGCGGGCGTCGCCGCGATCGAGGCCGCGGGGGCGATCGACATCCTGGTGAACAACGCCGGCGTCCAGCACCGCGAGCCGATGCTGGAGGTGAGTCTGGCGGACTGGGATCGCGTCATCCGCACCGACCTCACCAGCGCGTTCCTCGTCGGGCGCACCGTGGCCCGGGCGATGGTCGTGCGGGGTGCCGGGGCGATCGTGAACATCTGCTCGGTGCAGACGGACCTCGCCCGTCCCACCATCGGCGCGTACACCGCCGCGAAGGGCGGACTGCGCAACCTCACCAAGGCGATGACCGCTGAGTGGGCGCCGCACGGCGTCCGCGTGAACGGCGTCGCGCCCGGCTACATCCGCACCGAGCTGACGCAGGCGCTCCTCGACGACCCGACGTTCAACGCGTGGGTCCTCGGACGCACACCGGCAGGACGCTGGGGGGAGCCCGAAGACATCGGCGGCGCGGTGGTGTGGCTCGCCTCGGACGCCTCCCGTTTCGTCACCGGACAGGTCGTCTTCGTCGACGGCGGAATGACGGCGGTGGTCTGATGCCGAACGCATTGCACGCCATCGTGATCCACAAGGCCGGAGATCTCCGCATCGATGAGATCCCCGAGCCCGTTCCCGCCCCGGATGAGGCCGTGATCGACGTCGTCTACGGCGGCATCTGCGGATCCGACCTGCACTACTGGCAGCACGGCGCCGCCGGGGAATCGATCCTCCGCGCCCCGATGGTCCTCGGCCACGAGGTCGTGGGCGTCGTGCGCCGCGCGGCGCCGGATGGCAGCGGTCCCGCGGAGGGCGCGCGCGTCGCCGTGCACCCGGCGACGCCCGTGAAGGAGTACGTCCGCCATCCCGCGGACAGGCCGAACATCTCCGGGGGCGGCTATCTCGGGTCCGCCGCGCGGTTCCCGCATCGTGACGGCGCCTTCGCGCATCGCGTCGCGATGCCGACCCGGATGCTGCGCGTCCTCCCCGATCGGATCGACCTCAAGGACGCCGCGCTCATCGAACCGGCCAGCGTCGCCTGGCACGCGGTCAATCGGGTCGGCGACGTCACCGGCTCATCCGCCCTCGTCGTCGGCTGCGGTCCAATCGGCCTGCTCGCGATCGCCGTGCTCAAGGCTCGCGGCGCCCGGCACATCACGGCCGTCGACCTGCACGACCGGCCGCTCGCGATCGCGGAGCAGCTCGGCGCGGACACCGTTCTCAAGCAGCCGGACGACGCCGACGTCGTTGCCATCGACGCCGACGTCGTGATCGAGTCCTCCGGAAGCCATCGTGGCCTCGACACGGCGATCCGCGGAACCACCCGTGGCGGAGCGGTCGCGATGGTGGGCCTGCTCCCCAGCGGCCCTCAGCCGGTGCAGATCGCGCTCGCGATCGCGCGAGAGCTGGATCTGCTCGGATCCTTCCGCTTCAACGACGAGATCGACGAGGTCATCGTCGCCCTCGCCGACGACACCCTTCGCGTCTCGCCCGTGGTCAGCCACATCGAACCGTGGCGCTCTGCCGAGAAGGCTTTCGCCCTCGCCGCCGATCCCAGGGTCTCCAGCAAGGTCCTGCTCCGTTTCGGGAGCGCCCGGTGAGCGCGCTCGCGAGTGCGCCGATCGTCGTCGTGATGGGGGTGTCCGGCTGCGGGAAGTCGACGATCGGGGCCGCCTTGGCGGACCGTCTGCGCGTCCCGTTCCAGGACGCCGATGACCTTCATCCGGTATCGAATGTCGACAAGATGGCGCAGGGCGTGCCCCTCACCGACGCGGACCGCGCACCCTGGCTCTGCGCCATCGGCGGCGCGATGGCGCAGAGCATGACCTCGGGCCTCGTGGTCGCCTGTTCCGCACTCCGCCTCGCCTACCGGGACACCCTGCGACGCCATTCGCCCGACGTGTACTTCCTGCACCTGTCAGCGACGAGGAACGTGCTCGCTGCGCGGATGGTCGTGCGATCGGCGCACTTCATGCCGCTCAGCCTCCTGGAGTCCCAGCTTGCCACGCTGGAACCGCTCACCACGAAGGAGAACGGTCTCGCGGTCGACGCCGAGCTCAGCGTCGACAGGATCCTCGGCATCGCCGAACCGGCGATCCGTGCCTTCGCCCCGCACGAAGGGTGATGTTCAGCACGCCCATCATGAGGGGTTCAGCAGCGCACGCGCGGTTATCGGACCCGGCTCGAGCTCTCAGCCCTGCCAGCTCTTCCCGGCCCACGGGTCGTAGTCGGCGAGCAGCGGTTCCTGCTCGGGGCGCGACTCCTCGGGCACGTGCTGCAGGTTGATGCGCACGCGGTACCAGAGCGAGCTCGATCCGCGCATGCCGTCGATCAGCACATCGGCGGGCTGCAGCAGTGCCGCGACGGGCGCGTGCGTCGAGCGCCACCGGTCGAGCGCGGCCAGTGCCTCGGGCTTCGTCTTCGTGCGTGCGATCTCGATGAGCGGCATGGTCGACACCCGACGACCGGATCCGTCCACGCCGTGCGGCGGCTTCTCCGCGGGCCCCAGCTCGTCGGCCAACGCGAGCAGGGCCGACAACGAGCCCGCTTCCCGATCGACGCCCTGATGCGGATCGCCGATCTCGGCGAACCTCGCGCGTACAGTCGGCACCGTGAACTCCTCCGGGCGGCGCATCCGCACCTCATCCCAGGCGAGCGGTGTCGACACGCGGGCATCCGGCAGCGGACGGATCGAATACGCGGAGGCGACGGTGCGATCCTTCGCGTTCTGATTGAAGTCGACGAACACGCTCTCGCCGCGCTCCTCCTTCCACCAGCGCGCGGTCGCGAGCCCCGGGGCGCGGTTCTCGACCTCGCGCGCGAGAGCCTCGGCGGCGAGGCGCACGGCCGTGAAGTCCCCCTCGGCACGGATCCGGACGAGAATGTGCATGCCGCGCGATCCGCTCGTCTTCGGCCAGCCGACCAGGCCGCAGTCGTCGAGGACCTCGCGCACCACGAACGCGGTGTCGACGATCTGCGACCACTCGACGCCGGGCATCGGATCGAGGTCGACGCGCAGCTCGTCCGGGTGCTCGAGGTCGTCGGCGCGCACCGCATGCGGGTTGAGGTCGAGGCATCCGAGGTTGGCGATCCAGGCCAGGCCGGCGGCATCCGTCACGACGGCCTCCTCGGCGGAGCTCCCCGACGCGTAGCGCAGCACCGCACTGCCGATGTAGTCGGGATGCGCGGGCACGCGCTTCTGGAAGAACGGCTCGGCGTCGATGCCTTTCACGAACCGCTTGAGCACCATCGGCCGCCCGCCGGCCCCGCGCAGGGCGCCGTCGGCGACCGCCACGTAGTACTCGACGATGTCGAGCTTGGTCACGCCGACGTGCGGGAACACGACCTTGTCGGGGTGCGACACACGCACCTCGCGGCCTTCGATCTCGAGGAACGTCTCGGCTCGCCCTGCCATGCCTCCACGGTAGACGGCAACGGATCGCGCGGCCAGGGGGTGTCCGGCGGGCCACGCAGAAGCCATGCCGACCTCGCGGAGCGCAGCCGCAGACCATATCCTGGTGAACGCGTGGCGCCGTCCGGCTCCGCGGGGAGGGACGGAATCATGGGTATCGGAAGCGGCATCGCGCTTTTCGTCATCGGAGCGATTCTCGCCTTTGCGATCAACATCGACACCGGTGGCTACGTGGATCTTCACCTGATCGGCTACATCCTGATGGGGGCGGGTGTCGTGGTCTTCCTGATCAGTCTCGTGCTCGTCTTGCGCAGCCGGCGGACGAGCATCGTCGAGCGCAGTTCGGTGGATCCGGCCAGTGGGGACCGTGTGACGCGCAGAAGCGTCCGCGACGATGACAGCCTCGCCTGAGCGCAGCACAGCCGCATCTGGTTCTGATGGCCTGACCGGGCATCTGCTCGGCGAGCGGTACGAGCTCGGTCGGCGCCTGGGCGAAGGCGGGATGGGCGTCGTCTATCAGGCGAAGGACAGGAGGCTTTCGCGCACCGTCGCAGTGAAGGTGTTCCGGGACGGCGCGACCGGATTCGCACGGACGACGTCCGAGAAACACCTGCTCGCGGGGCTCAACCATCCGGCGCTGGTCACCCTGCACGACGCGCACGTGGAGGGCGAGGCTCCGCGGTACCTCGTCATGGAGTACGTCGACGGGCCCACGCTGCAAACGCGGCTCGCTCGCGGACCGTTGTCCGCGCGTTCCGTTCTGCGCGTCGCCGACGATCTGAGCGAGGCGTTGATCGCGGTCCACGCCGCGGGCATCGTTCACCGCGATGTCAAGCCCGCCAACGTGCTGCTGCGCTCCTCGCACGTCCCCGGCGAGGAATTCCGCGCCAAGCTCGCCGATTTCGGGATCGCCCGCCTCGTCGACACCACGCGGGTCACCGTCCCGGGTGCCGTCATCGGCTCCGCCGCGTACCTGAGCCCGGAACAGGTCACGGGGGCGACGCCGCTGCCCGCCTCCGACATCTACTCACTCGGGCTGGTGCTGCTCGAGACGCTCACCGGACGACGCGCGTTCGCACAGGACGGCCTGCACGAGGCGGCTCTGGCTCGGCTGACGCAGGATCCGGTGATCCCGTCGTCCGTCGGGGCGGACTGGGGCGCCCTTCTGACCGCGATGACCGCCCGTGATCCGGCGGATCGGCCCTCGGCGATCGACGTGTCGGCACGCGTGAGGCGTCTTGACTCGGAGGCCGCGGCGGCGTCGGACGCGACGATCACGCAGACGGCTGTGCTCCCACCCTCTGCGGAATCGATGCCCGCACAGGGCGCCGTGCCTGCTCCACGTCGACGCAGGCTCCGCCGGCCGGTCGTGGCGGCGCTGGTCGCGGCCGTCGTCGTGATCGCCGGAGGAGCGCTGTGGGGCGCGCTCCGCAGCGAGCCGACGGCACCGCCGGCCCTGCCGTCCGTCGAGGAACCCCTCGCGACGCACCTGCAGCAGCTGATGGATGCGGTGTCGCCGTGAACGGCCGAATGCGGATGACGGTCATCGGGGCGATCCTCGCCGTCGGTCTGAGCATCACGGGGTGCGCGAGCAATGCCGGGGTCGACGCGCACACGAGCCAGCGGTGGCAGGCGCAGATCGTCGCGATCGCCGCGTCCGCCCACGCGAGCGACGATGCGACGGCGTTGACGAAGCTCGATGTCCTCGAGGCGGAAGCGACGCAGGCCCGCAGGAACGGCGAGATCAGTGCGGAGCGTGCCGCGATCATCCAGCAGTCCATCGCCCTCGTCCGTGCCGATCTCGAGTCGGCCGCCGCAGCGCCCGGGACGATCATCGGAACAGACGCGCCCGCGCCGGCCACGCCCTCGAACAACGGCACAATGAACGGCAAGGGCGCCAAGAGCGGGAAGAAGGACCAGAACAACGGAGACGGCAATGGCAACTGAGGCCGCGTCGACCGCGAGGGCGGCCCGGCGATCCTCAGCCTTCCGGTTCTTCGCGCGCACCGGTTACGTCGTGCTCGGTCTCCTGCACATCGCGATCGGCGGGATAGCGATCTCGATCGCCACGGGCGGAGGCGGTGGCACCGCCGACCAGGGCGGAGCCCTGCAGCAGATCCGGCAGACGCCGGTGGGCATCGTGCTCCTGTGGATCATCGTGGCGGGTCTCTTCGCGCTCGCCGTCTGGCAGATCACCGGGGCCGTGCTCGAGCGCGATCCCGACTCCACGAAGAAATGGGGCCTCCGGATCAAGTTCATCGGGACCGCGATCGCCTATGCCGCCGTCTCCGGCACCGCCCTCACCGTTGCACTCGGCGGACATGCCGCTCCTTCGGACTCCTCGCGGTCATTCAGCGCCCGCCTGCTGGCCGTGCCCGCCGGGGTCGGGCTGCTCGTCCTGATCGGTCTCATCGTGGGCGTGATCGGCGTCGCGTTCATCGTGCGCGGCATCACCCGCGCCTTCACGAAGAACCTGAATCTTCCGCACGGGGCTGCGCGCACGGGCATCGTCGGTTTCGGCGTCGTCGGCTACATCGCGAAGGGGATCGCGATCGCCGTGGCCGGAGTGCTCTTCGTGATCGCGGCGCTCACTCACGACCCCGCGGCCGCGGGTGGTCTGGATTCCGCGTTGCACGCGTTGGCGGGCCTGCCGTTCGGCTCTGCGATCCTGTGGACCGTGGGCGCGGGACTCATGGTGTACGGGCTGTTCTGCCTCGCCCGGGCCCGCCTGGAGGCGATGTGACCGGTGCGGCGCCCTCGCGTCAGCCCGCGGCAGGGCGGGGACGACCGGAGACCGCGCGGAGGAATCGCCGCACGCGGCTCTCCCGGCGGGCCGGGATGTAGAAGTCCGGATCGACGTCGATCGGCGGATAGACCGCGGTGCGGCGCTGCTCGATGGCGCTCGTGATCTCGGGCATCATCGCCTCATCTCTCGATCCTGGAGCTATTTATTCCGAATCGTGGAATAGAAATTTTAGATAATGAAATCGTATGATCGATCGACGCGCGGGTCAAGAGTCCCGGTCGTGAAATCGCGTATTCATTGCGGCTGCTCCCAGCAGATTGACAGGAACCCGGTATTCTGGCTCCCGCTACTCAGGGGGGCGCCGGCCGGCGTGCAGGAGCGGACGCGATCCGCCCTCACCCTCGACCTGATGAAAGAAGGCATTCGAAATGACAGGTATAGCTCGGAGCGCGCTCGCTGAGGCGATCTCGACGTTCCTCTTCGTGTTCAGCATCATCGGTGCGGTCAACAGCAAGAGCGCGCTGACGCCCCTGGCGATCGGCCTCGCGCTCACGGTTCTCGTCTACGCCGCGGGCCACATCTCGGGCGCGCACCTCAACCCCGCCGTCTCGCTCGGCGCGCTGATCCGCGGCGCGATCGGCGCCTCGGCCTTCGTCGCCTACATCATCGCCCAGTTCGTCGGCGGTGCACTCGCCGCCCTGGTCAGCTTCGCGGTGTGGCCGCGCGCCGCCGAGTCGATGAAGATCGATCTCGGTCCGGCGTTCCTCGTCGAGGCGCTCGTCACGCTCGCCCTGGTGTGGGTCGTGCTGAACGTCGCCACCTCGAAGGACAACGCGAACAACTCCTTCTACGGTCTGGCGATCGGTGGCACCGTCTTCGTCGGTGCCGTCGCCGTCGGCGGCATCTCGGGCGGCGGCTTCAACCCGGCCGTGGGTCTCGGGCTCGCCATCAGCGGCCAGTTCGGCTGGAGCAACCTGTGGCTGTACATCGTCGCCCCGCTGGTCGGCGCCGCGATCGCCGCGGTCCTGTTCCGCGTTCTCAACAGCGACGACCTCAAGAAGGCCGACGCCTGAGTCGGATCCTCTCCGGATCGCCCCGTTCTCACCCGAGCGCGGGGCGATCCTCGTTCCCGGGTGGTGCGGAGCGCCAGCCCCGGTCAGTGCGCGCGGAGGCCGTCGAAGACCACCCGGGTGACGTCGCGGGCGAGCTCGTCGGCGGTCAGCGAGGTGTGTCCGGGGCGATACCACTCGATGATCGAGTTGATCATGCCGAAGATCAGTCGGGTCGCGACCGAAGGACGGATGTCGGCCCGCAGTGCGCCCTCGCGCTGCGCCGACTCGACGAGCCGCGCGACGCGCTGATCGAACGCGCGCCGGCGCACCAGAGCGGCGCGCTCGATCTCGCTGTTGCCGTGCACGCGCAGCAGCAGCGTCACCTGCGGCAGCCGGCTCGCGAGCACGTGCACCGCGCCCTGGATCACCGTCACCAGCTGCGTCGCGGCGGGCAGCTCGTCGGCGAGCGCGCCGTCGAGCACGGCCTCCAGTCCGCTGAGCGCGTCGTCGAGGGCGATCTCGAGGATCTGCTCCTTCGAGTCGAAGTGGTGATACATCGCGGCCTTGCTGAGGCCCAGCTCCTCGGCGAGCGATGACACGCTGGTCGCGTCGTAGCCCTGCTCGTTGAAGAGCCGCACCGCGATCTCGAGCACCTGCGCCCGGTCATAGCCCGGGCGCCCACGGCGCACACGCGGCGCCACGGCGTCGGTCGCGTCCGGCGCGCCGGCGGCCTGGGTGGCGTTCGCGGATGGCGTGGTCATCCGGCTCATTCTGCCACCGCGCGCCGACCCGGACTTGCCCGCCCCGCCCGCGTCTGCCATTCTTTTACTGAACGATCGGTTGGGAAACTCTCCTTCGGGACGGATCCTGTCCGCGAGACGCCCTGTGCGAAGACGACCCGGGAGGATGACGATGTCCGAGGCCTACCTCATCGGCGGCGTGCGCACGCCGGTCGGCCGTTATGGAGGAGCCCTCGCTGGAGTCCGCCCGGATGACCTCGCCGCACTCGTGGTCCGCGAGGCCGTGAATCGTGCGGGCCTTCCCGACGACGCGGTGGAGGAGGTCATCCTCGGCGCCGCGAACCAGGCGGGCGAGGACAACCGCAACGTCGCGCGCATGGCGGCGCTGCTCGCGGGGCTGCCCGATTCGGTCCCGGGCATCACCGTGAACCGGCTGTGCGCCTCCGGCATGTCGGCCGTGGCGTTCGCCTCGCAGGCGATCCGGGCCGGTGACGCCGACGCGATGGTGGCGGGCGGCGTGGAGTCGATGACCCGCGCGCCCTGGGTGCAGGCCAAACCCGAACGCCCCTGGGCCAAGCCCGGAGAGGCCTTCGACACCTCGATCGGCTGGCGCTTCGTGAACCCGCGCCTCGCCGCGCGCGACAAGGCCACGTTCTCCATGCCGGAGACGGCGGAAGAGGTCGCCCGCGTCGACGGCATCACCCGCGCCGACGCCGACGCCTTCGCGCTGCGTAGCCATCAGCGGGCCATCGCCGCGATCGACGCCGGCCGCTTCGCTCCCGAGATCGTCGCGGTGCCGACGCCGCGCGGAGGCTTCGTCGACACCGACGAGGGCCCGCGGCGCGACACCACGCTCGAGGTCCTCGCGGGGCTTCGGCCGGTGGTCGCGGGCGGCAGCGTCGTCACGGCGGGCAACGCCTCGTCGCTGAACGACGGCGCCTCGGCGATCGTGGTCGCCGGATCCGCCGCGATCGACCGGTACGGCCTGGTGCCGCGCGCCCGGATCGTCGCCTCCGCCTCCGCGGCTCTCGCGCCCGAGATCATGGGTCTCGGCCCGGTCCCCGCCACCCAGAAGGCGCTCGCGAAGGCGGGGCTCACGGTTGCCGATCTCGGCGCCGTGGAGCTGAACGAGGCCTTCGCGACGCAGTCGCTCGCCTCGATGCGCCGACTGGGCCTCGACCCCGAGATCGTGAACGTCGACGGCGGGGCGATCGCGCTCGGGCACCCGCTCGGCTCCAGCGGCAGCCGGATCCTGATCACCCTCCTCGGCCGGATGGAGCGCGAGGGCGCCCGATATGGCCTCGCCACGATGTGCGTCGGCGTCGGCCAGGGCACCGCGATGATCCTGGAGCGGGTGTGAACCATGGCTGAGATCCTCCGCATCGAGCGCACCGACGCGCACGTCACCGCGACGCTCGATCGTCCCGACGTGCGCAACGCGATCGATCAGGCGATGATCGACGCCCTGCACGCGCTGTGCGCCGAGCTGGAGACGGATCCGCGGATCCTGATCCTCACGGGCGCCGGCGGGATCTTCGCGTCCGGCGCCGACATCGCCCAGCTCCGCGACCGACGCGCCCAGGACGCGCGGGCGGGCATCAACACGACCGCGTTCCGGCGCATCCGACAGCTGCCGATGCCGGTGATCGCCGCGGTCGACGGGTACGCCCTCGGCGGCGGCGCCGAGCTCGCCTACGCCGCCGACATCCGCATCGGCACCCCGTCCACGCGCATCGGCAACCCGGAGACCGGGCTCGGCATCATCGCCGCCGCCGGGGCGACCTGGCGGCTGCCGCAGATCGTGGGGGAGGCCCGCGCGGCCGAACTCCTGCTCACCGGGCGCACGCTCACCGCCGATGAGGCGCTGTCCTGGGGGCTGCTGTCATCGCTGCACGAGTCCGAGGATCTGCTCGCGGCCGCGCACGCCGTCGCCGACCGGATCGCCGCGAACGATCCGCGCGCCACCCGGCACACCAAGACCGCGCTGCTCGCGGGCCCCGACCGGCACCCCGAGATCGAGCTCGAGCTGCAGGCCGAGCTGTTCGAGAGTCCCGAGAAGCACCGGCGGATGACCGCCTTCCTGGAACGGAGAAACCGACGATGAGCGCCGTGGACCCCCTGACACCGGAGCGCGTCGGCGTGCTCGGCGGCGGACGCATGGGCGCGGGGATCGCGCACGCGTTCCTGCTCGCCGGATCCCACGTCGTCGTCGTCGAACGCGACGAGCCTGCGGCGCTCGCCGCGAGGGACCGGATCCGGGAGAGCCTGGGCCGATCGGTCGAGCGCGGCAGCACCGACCGTCCCCTTCCGGAGCTCCTCGCCGCCCTCGAGACGGGCACGGATGCGGGCCTCTTCGCCGATCGGGACCTCGTCGTCGAGGCCGTCCCCGAGGAGCGCGGGCTCAAGACCGAGAGCCTGCGCCGCATCGAGGCCGCCGTGTCCGTGACCGCGGCGATCGGCTCCAACACCTCCTCGATCTCGATCGACGACCTCGCCTCGTCCCTGGAGCACCCGGAACGCTTCCTCGGCCTGCACTTCTTCAACCCCGTCCCGGCGTCGTCCCTGGTCGAGGTCGTCGTCGGGGCCTCGACCAACCAGGAGCTCGTCGCCGATGCGCGCGGCTGGGTCGCCGCGCTCGGCAAGACCGCGGTCGTCGTCGCAGACGCGCCAGGGTTCGCGTCCAGCCGGCTCGGCGTTGCGCTCGCGCTCGAGGCGATCCGGATGCTCGAGGAGGGCGTCGCGACGGCCGCCGACATCGACGCCGCCATGGAACTCGGCTACCGGCATCCGGCGGGCCCGCTGCGCACGACCGACATCGTCGGGCTGGACGTGCGGCTCGGCATCGCCGAGGAGCTGCACGCCAAGCTCGGGGAGCGGTTCGCGCCCCCGCAGCTGCTGCGCGACCTCGTCGCGGACGGACACCTGGGCCGCAAGACCGGCCGCGGATTCTACGAATGGAGCGAAGGATGATGACCGAACTGCTGCCCAGCTATCTGCAGGGGGCGTGGTGGACGTCCGCCTCCGAGGGGGGCGTGGTCGTCCGCGATGCGTCCACCGGTACCGAGATCGTCCGCGTCGACTCCACGGGGATCGACCTCGGCGGCGCCGTCGAGTACGCCCGCACGGTCGGGCAGCGCAGCCTCGGCGCCCTCACCTTCCACCAGCGCGCGATGCTGCTCAAGCAGATGGCGACCGTGCTGAACGAGCACCGGGACGAGCTGTACGAGCTCTCGAAGTCCTCCGGATCGACCGTGCGCGACTCGCTGTCCGACGTCGACGGCGGCATCGGGGTGCTGTTCACGTACTCCTCCAAGGGCCGCCGTGAGCTGCCCAACGCGCAGGTGCTGCTGGACGGGCCGGTCGAGCCGCTGTCGAAGGACGGATCCTTTCTCGGCCGGCACATCTACACCCGCCTTCCGGGCGTCGCGGTGCAGATCAACGCCTTCAACTTCCCGATGTGGGGTGCGCTGGAGAAGTTCGCGCCGGCGTTCCTCGCGGGGGTCCCGTCGATCGTGAAGCCCGCGACGCCGACCGGCTACGTCGCCGAGGCCTGGGTGCGGATCCTTGTCGACTCCGGGCTGCTGCCGGACGGATCCCTGCAGCTGGTGAGCGGATCCCTGCCGGGGATCTTCGACCTCCTCCGTCTCGGCGATCTCGTCGCGTTCACCGGCAGCGCCTCGACCGCGGCCGGCCTGCGGGCGCAGACGGCGGACGGGGTGCGGTTCACGAGCGAGACCGACTCGATCAACGCCTCCGTGCTCGGCCCCGACGCGACGCCGGAGACGCCCGAGTTCGACGCCTACGTCAAGCAGCTCATGGTCGAGCTCACCACGAAGGCGGGGCAGAAGTGCACGGCGATCCGGCGGGCGATCGTGCCCGTCGGGCTCGTGGATCCGCTCGTCGCGGCGCTGCAGGCGAAGATCGCCGAGCGTGTCGTGATCGGGGATCCGCGCGCCGAGGGCGTCACGATGGGCCCGCTGGTCTCGACCGATCAGCGCGACGAAGTGCTGCGTCAGGTCGCGGCGTTGCGGGCCGGCGGTGGGGAGCTGCTGATGGGATCCGTGGACGCGCCGGATGTGGTGCGCGCGGACGGCAGCACGGGCGCCGCCCCCGACGGCGCGTTCATCGCGCCGATGCTCGTCGGGTTCGCCGACACGACCGCTCCGGCGGTGCACGAGGTCGAGGCGTTCGGCCCCGTGTCCAGCGTGCTGGGCTATCGGACGATCGAGGAGGCCGCGGAGCTCGTCGGCCGTGGCGGGGGATCCCTCGTCACCAGCGTCGCCACGAGGGATCCGGAAGTGGCGACCGAGCTGCTGACGCGCATCGCCGCGTACAACGGACGGGTGCTGTTCCTGAACCGGGACGACGCGCGCACTTCGACCGGGCACGGCTCGCCCATGCCGCACCTCGTGCACGGCGGGCCGGGTCGCGCGGGCGGGGGCGAGGAGCTCGGCGGGATGCGCGCGGTCCGGCATTTCATGCAACGCACCGCGATCCAGGGCACCCCGGAGATCCTCACCGCGATCACCGGCGTCTGGCACACCGGCGCGGGCACCGATCGCGCGGTGCATCCGTTCCGCAAGTCGCTGGCCGAGCTGCACCTCGGCGACCAGGTCGAATCCGGGTTGCGCGAGCTGTCGCTCGACGACATCGAGGCGTTCGCGCACTCGACGGGGGACACCTTCTACGCGCACATGGACGAGGCCGCGGCGGAGGCCAACCCGTTCTTCGGCGGACGCGTCGCGCACGGCTACCTGCTGGTGTCGTGGGCGGCGGGCCTGTTCGTGTCGCCCGAACCCGGGCCGGTGCTGGCGAACTACGGCCTGGAGAACCTGCGCTTCGTGACCCCGGTCAAGCCCGGCGACGCGATCCGCGTGACCCTCACGGCGAAGCAGATCACCCCGCGCGAGACCGACGAGTACGGCGAAGTGCGCTGGGATGCGGTGATCCACAACCAGCGCGACGAGATCGTCGCCACCTACGACGTGCTGACGCTCGTGGAGAAGGAACTCGCCCCGGTCTGACCCCGTCCCGGGGCGGCCTTACCTGCGCCGGGCTCGACGTCGCCGGGATGAAAAACGTCGCTGCGGTCCTGGCGAGAGCGGCGTTTTCCATCCCCCGCGCCGGGCTCGACGTCGGAGGGATGAAAAGCGCTGCGGCGTGGCCGGCCAAGGAGGCGTTTTCCATCCCTGCTCGTGACCTCGCGCCACCGAGGGCGCCAGAACGGGCGCGCGAGCGCGGTCAGCGCAGGTCGTAGAGGCGCTTGTACTTGCCCTCGCTGCGGGGGAGGGACCCCGGCTCCTCGACCTGCACGTCGACCGAGGTCCCGATCGACGTCTTGATGCGGAGCTTCAGCACCTCGGCGGCGGCCGCGCAGGTCTCGGCGTCGATGTCCGGGTGCCGCTCGATCCTGACCTTGAGCGAGTCGAGATGGCCCTGACGGGTGAGCTCCAGGATGAAATGCGGGGTGAGCGTCTCGATGCCGAGTGCGATCTCCTCGATCTGTGTGGGGAACAGGTTCACTCCACGCAGGATGATCATGTCGTCGTCGCGGCCGGTGATCTTCTCCATCCGGCGCATCGCCGGGAAGGCGGATCCGGGCAGCAGCCGGGTGAGGTCGCGTGTGCGGTACCGGATCACCGGGAAGGCCTGCTTCGTGAGCGAGGTGAACACCAGCTCGCCGGGCTCGCCGTCGGCGACGGGCTCGCCGGTCTCGGGGTCGATGATCTCGGGCAGGAAGTGGTCCTCCCAGATGTGCGGGCCGTCCTTCGTGAGCGCGCTCTCCATCGCGACGCCGGGGCCCATCACCTCGCTGAGCCCGTAGATGTCGACCGCGTCGATGTTCAGGCGCTGCTCGATCTGATGGCGCATCTCGTTCGTCCACGGTTCTGCGCCGAGGATCCCGACCTTCAGCGATGTGGAGCGCGGATCGATCCCTGCCGCCTCCATCGCGTCGGCGATCGTGAGCAGGTACGTCGGCGTGCACATGATCGCGTCGGGCTCGAAGTCGGTGATGAGCTGCACCTGCTTGGCGGTCTGCCCGCCCGACATCGGGATCACGGTCGCGCCGAGCCGCTCGATGCCGGCGTGCGCACCGAGGCCTCCGGTGAACAGGCCGTAGCCGTAGGCGTTGTGCACCTTCCAGCCGGGCTGCACGCCCGCGGCGCGCAGCGACCTCGCGACGAGGTCCGCCCAGTTGTCCAGATCATCCTGCGTGTAGCCGACCACGGTCGGCCGACCCGTCGTGCCGGAGGAGGCATGGATCCGGCGCACGTCCGACATCGGCACCGCGAACATGCCGAACGGGTAATACTCGCGCAGATCGCTCTTCGTCGTGAAGGGCAGGCGTGCGACGTCGGCGAGCGTGCGGATGTCATCGGGATGGATCCCCGCGCGCTGGAACGCGAGCCGGTAGAACGGCACGTTCTCGTAGGCGTGATGCACCGACCACCGCAGCCGTTCGAGCTGCAGCGCCTGCAGCTCATCAGGCGTCAGGGCGGTGGCATCTCTGTCCCGAGCGGCGTCGAGGACGCTGTCGGTCATGAGGTCTCCTCACTCGATGCCTGAGGTGCGTCGACGACGGGACGGTTGGTGGTGATCGAGCGGCCGCGGAACTCGGCGACGATGTCACCGGTCTCGTCCGTCACGGTGATGTCGTAGAGGCCGGTGCGCCCGTTGCGCGCCCGGCGTGTCCCCGTCGCGGTGAGGGTCTGGCCCGCTCTCGTGGACTTCAGGAACGTGATGTCGGCGCCGCCGGCCACGGTGACCCGCTCGTCCTCGTTGCAGGCGATCGCGAACGCGGTGTCGGCGAGGGCGAACACGAGGCCGCCGTGCGTGATGTCGAAGCCGTTCGTCATGTCCTCGCGGACGGTCATCGACACGACGGCGCGGCCGGGCTCGTCGACTTCGACGCGCATGCCGAGAGCGGCCGAGGCGCGATCCCGGCGCATCATCGGCCGCATCGATCCGATCCCCGTGGAATCCGTGCGGTCCAGGCTCGTTTCCGTCATCGGCTCTCCTTCGAACTCGGTGGTTCTTCTGCGAACGATACGAGTGTGCCATAATAACTGGACGAACGGTAGGTAATTCTAGGAGGAGTCGAGGATGACCACCCCACAGGTTTCCCTGATGATCGACGGCGACGCGCAGTCGGTGTTCGACGAGCTCATCGCGAACGAGCAGCGCATCGAGCCGCGCGACTGGATGCCCGAGGCGTATCGCAAGACGCTGATCCGGCAGATCGCCCAGCACGGGCACTCCGAGATCATCGGCATGCAGCCGGAGGGCAACTGGATCAGCCGTGCGCCGAGCCTGAAGCGCAAGGCGATCCTGATGGCGAAGGTGCAGGACGAGGCGGGGCACGGCCTCTACCTCTACTCCGCCGCGCAGACCCTCGGCATCACGCGCGACGAGATGATGCAGCAGCTCATCGACGGCAAGGCGAAGTACTCGTCGATCTTCAACTACCCCACGCCCACCTGGGCGGACATGGGGGCGATCGGCTGGCTCGTCGACGGTGCCGCGATCTGCAACCAGGTGCCGCTGTGCCGCGCCTCCTACGGTCCGTACGGCCGCGCGATGGTGCGCATCTGCAAAGAGGAGTCGTTCCACCAGCGTCAGGGCTTCGAGATCCTGCTCACGCTCATGCAGGGATCCGAGGCGCAGCGCGAGATGGCGCAGGACGCCGTGAACCGGTGGTACTGGCCGGCGCTGGCGATGTTCGGCCCGCCGGATGACCAGTCGCCGAACTCGGCGCAGTCGATGCAGTGGAAGATCAAGCGCTTCTCGAACGACGACCTGCGTCAGCGCTTCGTCGGCATGCTGGTGCCGCAGGCCGAGATCCTCGGCGTGACGCTGCCGGATCCGAAGCTGCGCTTCGACGAGGAGACCGGGCTGTACGAGATGGGTGAGATCGACTGGGACGAGTTCTTCGAGGTCGTCCGCGGCAACGGGCCGTGCAACGCGGAGCGGCTGCAGCGCCGCCGCGACGCGCACGAGGAGGGCGCCTGGGTGCGCGAGGCCGCCGCCGAGTATGCCCGCAAGCGGGCCCTTCGACAGGCTCAGGGACCAGCGGAAGGGAAGGCCGCGTGATGACGACGCCCGGAGCCTCGCCCGAGGAGAGCTGGCCCATGTTCGAGGTGTTCGTGCGCGCGAATCGCGGACTGAGCCACGTGCACGTCGGATCCCTGCACGCTCCCGACGCCGAGATGGCGATCCGCAACGCCCGCGACCTGTACACCCGGCGCAACGAAGGCACCTCGATCTGGGTGGTCGAGGCCGACGCGATCACCACCAGCGACCCCGATGACAAGGGCGCGTTCTTCGAGAGCCCGGCCGGCAAGAACTACCGCCACGCCGTGTACTACACGGCGTCCGAGGGGGTGCCGCACCTGTGAGCGCCCACGACCTCGACCCGCACGGCGACGTCTCCGTGGAGGAGCTCGCCCTCTCTGCGGAACTCTCCGGATCGGGGGAGCGGGCGGCCTCCGCCGACATCGCCGAGTACGCATTGTGGCTCGGTGACGACGCGCTGATCCTCTCCCAGCAGCTCGGCGAGTGGATCACCCGCGCGCCCGAGCTGGAGGAGGACATCGCGCTTGGCAACATCGCGCTGGACCTGCTCGGGCATGCGCGGTCCTTCCTGCGCTATGCCGGCAGCTGGGACGGGCGCAGCGAGGACGACCTCGCGTATTTCCGCGATGAGGCCGGGTTCCGCAGCAGCTGGCTCGTGGAGCAGCCGAATGGCGACTTCGCGCAGACCATCGCGCGTCAGTTCCTCGTCAGCACCTACATGCTCGAGCTGTATTCCGCGCTGCGGGGCAGCACCGACGCGACGTTCGCCGCGATCGCCGAGAAGGCGGTCAAGGAGGTCGACTACCACCGCGACCACGCCGTGCAGTGGGTGCTGCGTCTGGCCGGCGGCACCGACGAATCCCGGACGCGGATCATCCGCGCGTTCGGCGACGTCTGGCCGTACTCGGCCGAGCTCTTCCGGGACGACGATCTGATCGACCGCCTCGGCGGCGCGGCTGTGCGGCCCTCCTCCCTGCGGGACGGCTTCGACGCCGTCGTGGACGCGGTGTTCGCCGAGGCCGAGCTGGACGAGCTGCTCGCGTCCCTGCGACTGTCCCAGAGCGTCTCCGCCGGCGGCGGCAGGCACGGATCCCACGCCACCGGGCTCGGCCACATCCTCTCCGAGATGCAGGTGCTCGCCCGCCGCCACCCGGGGGAGACATGGTGACGCTGCGCGAGCGCGCTTGGGAGGCGGCCGCCGCGGTGAAAGATCCGGAGGTTCCCGTGCTCACGATCGAGGACCTCGGAGTGCTGCGCGACGTCGCGGTCGACGGAGACCGGATCCGGGTGGACATCACCCCGACGTACAGCGGCTGCCCGGCGATGGACGCGATCCGCGACGACGTCCTGCTCGCGCTCACCCGTGTCGGGTTCGAGGACGTGGAGGTGCGGCTCGTGCTCGCGCCCGCCTGGACCACGGACTGGATGAGCGAGGACGGCAAGCGCAAGCTCACCGAGTACGGCATCGCGCCGCCGACCGGAAAGGCTAGACACGGCGGACCGGTGCGGATCGCGCTCGGTGTGCGCTGCCCCCGCTGCGGGTCGCTGGACACCCGGGAGATCTCGCGCTTCGGCTCGACCTCGTGCAAGGCGCTCTACGAGTGCCGCGCCTGCCTCGAGCCCTTCGACCACTTCAAGGTGATCTGATGGCGCTCTGGCACCTGAGCGCTCCGCAGCAGGCGCAGGCCGGCACCGAGGACGAGTCCGAGCGGATCGCCGGAGCGCTCCTGAACAGCGTCGTCGGCGGCCCCTCCACGAATCCCGGATCGGTGGGCGTCGAACCCGCCCGTCGGCGGGCCCGGTTCCACACCCTCGCCGTCCAGGAGGTGCGCCCGCTCACGCACGACGCGATCGAGGTCACCTTCGCGGTGCCCGACGAGCTCACCGGGGAGTTCGACTACCTCGCCGGCCAGCACGTGGCGCTGCGGGCCGAGATCGACGGGCGCGAGGTGCGCCGCTCCTATTCGCTGTGCCGCCCGCCCGCGCTGGATCCGTCGACCGGCTCCGGCTCCATCAGCGTCGCGATCAAACGCGATCACGGCGGCCGGTTCTCCACCTGGGCGCAGCAGGAGCTGCGGCCCGGCGGGATGATCGACGTGATGAGCCCGCAGGGCGGGTTCACCTCGACCCTCGCCGCCCTCGACGGAGCGCATGTGGCCGGCATCGCCGCCGGAAGCGGGATCACCCCGCTCATGGCGCTCGCGGCGACCGTTCTCGCCCGATCCGAGACGAGCGCCTTCACGCTGGTCTACACGAACCGTTCGACCATGGACGTGATGTTCCTGGACGAGATCGCCGACCTCAAGGACCGCTATCCCGCCCGGTTCGCCGTGCACCACGTGCTCACCCGCGAGCAGCGCTCTGCACCGCTGCTCTCCGGGCGGATCGACGAGGAGCGGCTGCGCGGGATCCTGGACGGACTCGTGCTGCCGGGCACCGTGGACGAATGGTTCCTCTGCGGGCCCTTCGATCTCGTGCAGCTGTGCCGCGACACCCTCGCCGACATCGGCGTGGAACCCGCGCACATCCGCTACGAGCTGTTCACCACGGGCGAGCCGGGCCAGGAGCGGCCCGATGAGGGACGCCCCGTCGTGGTCCGCGAGGACGAGCCCGTGCGCACGATCGAGTTCACGCTCGACGGCCAGTCCGGCACGGTGCAGAGCCCGGTGTCGGCGAACGAGTCGATCCTGAACGCAGCGCTGCGCGTGCGACCCGACGTGCCGTTCGCCTGCGCGGGCGGCGTGTGCGGCACCTGCCGGGCGCGCCTGGTCGACGGATCCGTCACGATGACGGAGAACTACGCGCTCGAGAAGGACGAGCTCGAACGCGGCTACGTGCTCACCTGCCAGTCCCACCCCACCTCGGACCGGGTCGTCGTCGACTACGACGTCTGAGCCTCGCTTAGGGAGAGATCCATGATCGACCTCGACATCGACGGCGCGGTCGCGCACGTCGTGCTGAACAACCCCGCCAAGCTCAACGCGCTCGACGAGCAGGCCGTGCGCGACCTCGGCGACGCGTATGCCGAGGCGGCGCGGGCGGGCGTGCGCGCCCTGGTGCTGCGCGGCGAGGGGCGCGCGTTCTGCGCGGGCCGCGACATCGCCGGCGTCGACCCTCGCGATGACGACGTGATGGGCTATCTGGACGGGCTCGTCACCCCGGTGCTGCAGCGGATGTCGGCGTTCCCCGCGCCGACGTTCGCGGCCGCGCAGGGTGCCTGCCTGGGCGTGGGCCTCGGGCTGCTCATCGCGACCGACGTCGTCTACCTGGCCGACACCGCGAAGATCGGATCCCCGTTCGCGGCCCTCGGCGCCACCCTCGACTCCGGCGGGCACGCGCTGTTCGTGGAGCGGCTCGGCGCGCACCGCACCCTGGACCTCATCTACACCGGACGGCTGATGAGCGGATCCGAGGCCGTCGCCGCCGGACTGTTCTCGCAGGTCCTGCCCGCCGGCGAGCTGCTCGACACGACCCTGGCCGCCGCCGAGCGTGCGGCGGCCGGAGCGACGGCGGCGTTCGTCGCGAGCAAGCGGCTCGTCGCGGCCCTCCGCGACCAGCGCCTGGGCCTGTGGGATTCGATGCGGCAGGAGAACGCGGCGCAGGCCGCGCTGTGCGACACCGACGACTACCGCGAGGGCTTCGCCGCCTTCCAGGAGAAGCGCCCGCCGCAGTTCGAGGGCCGCTGAGGGTCGCCGGTCCCTGAGCCCGTCGGTCGGCCGGGTGTCTGAGCCTCGGTCGGCCCGGTCCCTGAGCTTGTCGAAGGGCTCTTCGGCGTGGCCGTGTTGGTTCCCCACAGGGACGACTTCGCATGAGTTCTACACAGTTCGGTTATGTATCGGGATCTGGGGTTTGAATGTCGGTGGCCCCTATTTGGATGGGGGTATGACATCGACCGCGACGAACACCCTGCAGCAGTTGGAGCAGCTGCTCGAGGGTGTCTGCGCGTCGGCGGAGATGGGCCGCCAGTTCGAGGGGGCTACGGCTCCGGAACTGGTGCAGTTGCTGCAGGTGTTGGGGGTGGTGCAACGCCGGTTGGACGCGGTGATCACCACCGTGACCGGGCAGGTGCAGGATCGGGATTGTCGGCTGTCCGCGGAACGGGTGTCGTCGGCGGCGGGGTGTCGGGATGTGACCGAACTGCTGCGGCGGACGTTGCGGGTGGACACGGGCACCGCCTGCCGCTACGTGACCGCCGCGGACGCTGTGTACCAGGGCAGGGCTCGCAGTTGTCCACGGGGGATTTACTGCCCGCTCGGTACCCGGCGCTCGGTGACGCGTTGCGGGACGGGGTGGTATCCGTGGCCGGGCTGCTGGCCGCGACCGGCCCAGTGCAGCGGGCCGGGAACCGGATCAGCACTGCTGAACGCGACGCGGTGGATCAGCTCCTGGCGGACACCGCCCGCGGGTTGGACCTGCGTGATGAGCACGGGCGCCCGGGCCCCGCCCCCACCACCGATGAGCTCGCCGACTATGCGCGGGCGTTGATGCTCGCGGTAGACCCCGACGGTGCCGAACCGGAGGATTCCCGCGCGAACCGGAACCGGGGGCTCACTTTGGGCCGCGCCCGGGATGGTTTGGTCCCGATCCGGGGCGGGTTGCTCCCGGAGGTCGCGGGACAACTGCAGCGCCTCCTGGACGCGCTCCTCAACCCCCGCATCGACGAACCGGCCGGCCCCGACAGCGGTGATGTCACCTTCATCCCTGCCGACGACCCGGACGGCTCAGCGGATCCGTCGGTTCCGGAGGGTTTGCCGGATCCGGAGGATCTGCGGACCCCGGCGCAACGGCGCCATGACGCGTTCGCGGCGATCCTGACCACCGCCGCTGCCACCGGCGGGTTTCCCACCCTGGGGGGTGCGGCCCCGACCCTGGTCGTGTCCGTCACCGCCGCCGACTACGCAGCGGGGACCGGGCGTGCGTTCGTGGAAGGCACCGGCTGGGATGTCCCGATCACCGTGGCCCGGCACACGGCGTGTGCGGGCGGGATCCAGCGGGTCCTGTTCGACGAACACGGACAGATCGTCTCCATCGGCACCACCGGACGGATCTTCAACGCCGCCCAACGCCGCGCGATCACGCTCCGGGATCGGGAATGCGTGATCCCCGGCTGCCACATCCCCGCAACCTGGTGCGAAATCCACCACGTCCACGAATGGGCCCAGGGCGGCCCCACCCACACCAGCAACGGCGTCACCCTCTGCTGGAATCATCACCGCACCCTGGACACGTCCGGCTGGCAGATCCGCATGCACCACGGGGTCCCCGAGATCCGCGGACCCCACTGGTGGGATCCCTACCGCACCTGGCGCAAACCCCGAACCCGCCACCGCACCAGAACCGCCTTAGCCGGCGCACTCCCAGCACCGGACGGCTGACGAGAAAGAGCATCCGCGTCGTCACGAGGCTGAGCGCTGGGTGGCCAGACGGGTCATCGTGGCAGAGGTGACTAGGCTGGTCTGGCTGCGCTTCCAAGGCGCGAGCGGGCGGGAGCAGCAGTGGGCGAGGGCGTCGTCGAACGGATGCGGGGGCCGCGTGCCTACGCGGCATTCATCGGGATCGGCCTCGCCGCGGGACTGCTGTCCGGCTTGTTCGGCGTGGGCGGCGGCACCGTCATCGTGCCCCTCCTCGTGCTGCTGCTGCGATTCGATCAGCGGCTCGGCGCCGGGACCTCCCTCGCCGCCATCGTCCCCACCGCGACCGTCGGGGTGATCTCCTACGCCGCGCACGACGCGGTCGCGTGGATCCCCGCGCTGATCCTGGCACTCGGATCCGTCTTCGGAGCCCAGATCGGCACCCGCCTGCTGCCGCGGATCTCGCAGACCGCGCTGCGCTGGGGCTTCGTCGCCTTCCTGGTCGTCGTGATCGTGAGCCTGTTCCTGGTCATCCCCTCCCGTGGTGCCGGACTCGAACTGACCTGGGTCACGGCGCCGCTGCTGCTGGTGGTCGGCCTGTTCACCGGGATCCTCGCCGGCCTCATCGGCGTCGGCGGCGGGATCGTCGTGGTGCCGGTGCTCATGCTCGGCTTCGGGACGAGCGATCTCATCGCCAAGGGCACCTCGCTGCTGATGATGATCCCGACCGCGATCTCCGGCACGTTCGGCAACCTGCGGCACCACAACGTCGATCTGCTGGCCGCAGCCCTGATCGGGGTCTCGGCCTGCACCACGACGGCGCTCGGCGCGTGGCTGGCGACGCTGATCGACCCGCGCTTCGGCAACATCCTGTTCGCGATCTATCTCGTCGTGATCGCGGTGCAGATGTCGATGAAGGCGATCCGCGGTCGCAGGATCCGGCGCGCCTGACGGTCAGGGCCGCGATGGCTCGCTTCAGGCGGATCGGTAGGATCGGAGCGTGCCCGTGAATCCTGAACTGGTCGGCCGCGCGTTCGCGCCGACCGCTGCCTACCTCGTCGGCCGTGAGAAAGTGCGCGAGTTCTCGCGCGCCGTCTTCGCCGACGCCCCGCAGCACACCGATGTCGCCGCCGCACAGGCGCTCGGCTTCGCCGACCTCGTCGCGCCGCCGACGTTCGCGATGGTCATCCAGGACCTCACCCTGCAGCAGCTGCTCGGGCTGGACGACTCCGGCATCGTGCTGTCGCGCACGATCCACGCCGAGCAGCGCTTCGCCTACACGCGCCCGATCGTGGCGGGGGACGAGCTCGTCGCCCGGCTCAGCGTGACCGGGATCCGCGCGATGGGGCCGGCCGCGATGATCACGAGCGAGGCCGAGATCCGCGACGCGGCGGGGGAGCACGTGGTCACCGCGACCTCTGTGCTGCTCGTCAGCGACGCACCCGCCGACGACGCCGAGCCCGACAACGCAGAGTCCGACAACGCCGAGGAGGCCGCCGCGTGAACGTCGGAGACATCATCGCCGAGCGCACCGTGCACCTCACGCGCGAGTCGCTGGTCCGCTACGCCGGGGCGTCCGGCGACTTCAACCCGATCCACTACCGTGACGACGTCGCCGCCGAGGTGGGCCTGCCCGGCGTGCTCGCGCACGGCATGCTCACGATGGGCCTCGCCTCGTCGGTCGCCGTCGCAGCCCTGCCCGGCACCGCTCGGATCCTCGACTACGGCGTGCGCTTCGCCCGCCCGGTGGTGGTCGACCCGCAGAGCGGCGCCGACGTCGCGATCACCGCGAAGGTCGGCGCGGTCGACGAGACCGCCGTGCGTATCGACCTCCTCGTGAAGTACGCCGAAACCACCGTGCTCGTCAAGGCCCAGCTGCGCGTCGCGGCGGACTCGCTCTGACATGCCGGAGATCGCACCGATCCGGCTGGCCGAGCTGACCACGCTGCAGACCGGCGCCGCCCCCGCGCGAATGATCGACGCGGAGACGCAGGAGGAGCTCGTCGCGGCTCTGCACGAGGTGTGGTCCACCGGCGATGAGTGGTTCGTGCTGGGCGGCGGATCCAATCTGTTCGCAGGGGACGTGCCGTTCGACGGCACCGTGATCCGGATCCGCACGACCGGCATCGAAGAGCTCGCGTCACCGCATCCGGGCCGGATCCGCCTGCGCGCGCAGGCCGGGCACGACTGGGACGCCCTGGTCGCGTATGCGGTCGAGCGCGGCTATGCCGGAATCGAGGCGATGTCCGGCATCCCCGGAACGGTGGGCGCCGCTCCGGTGCAGAACGTAGGCGCGTACGGGCAGGAGATCCAGGAGACGCTCGTCGAGGTCGAGCTGATCGATGAGCACGGCGACGTCGTCACGATCCCGGCCGCCGAGCTCGGGCTCGGATTCCGTACCTCCGTGCTCAAGCACCACTACGGATCGGTCCCGGAGCGCCGGGCCGTGATCCTCTCCGTCACCCTCGACCTCGTCGTCACGGGCGAGGAGGGGCGCGTGGTGCGCGGCGAACAGCTGCGCCGAGCACTGCAGCTCACGACCCACGAGCCCGTGCCGCTGGCGTGGCTGCGGCAGCGGATCCTGGAGACCAGGGCCGCCAAGGGCATGCTGTTCGACGCCGCGGACCCCGACACGCACGGTGCCGGATCGTTCTTCCAGAACGCGATCATCTCCGAGGCGGCGGCCCGGACGCTGCCACAGGAGTGCCCGCGCTGGCCGGTGACTCCCGATCTCGACACGGTCACCGTGATCCCGCTCGAGTCGTACTACGGCCTGTCGCCGAAGCCGCCTGCTCCTCCGAGCGACGTGAAGGTGAGCGCCGCCTGGCTGATCGAGCACGCCGGCATCCGCAAGGGCTTCAAGCTGCCGCGGTCGCGCGCCGGAGTCTCGACCAAGCACGCGCTCGCCCTCACCAACCGCGGCGGCGCCACGGCGGGGGAGATCGCGGAGCTGGCCCGGTTCATCCAGAGCAGAGTGCATTCCGAGTTCGGCCTGCTGCTGCAGCCCGAGCCCGTGCTCGTCGACGTCGAGCTCTAGCGCGCGGAGGGTCGGCGCGCTGGAGCGTCGTCCCACGGCGCGCGTAGGGTGGCACGCATGACCGGACTCGTGCCCTACATCCTGTTCCCCGGCACGGCGGCCGATGCGCTGCCGTTCTACCAGGCGATCTTCGGCGGTGAGCTGACGATGCACACCTACGCCGACTTCGGGCGTGCGGACGGCCCGGGCGACGCGATCGCGCACGGCATGCTCGGCGGCGGCCCCGTCGCGCTGGCCGCGGCCGATGCCGCACCCGATGAGGACGCCGTGCACATGAACGGCATGTTCTTCTCGCTGCTCGGCACCGCGGATCCGGCAACGCTCACGCGCTGGTTCGCCGAGCTCGGCGACGGCGGCCGGGTGATCGATGCCCTGCAGGAACGGCCTTGGGGCGCCCACGACGGCACGCTCGTGGATCGCTTCGGCGTGCGCTGGCTCGTGGGCTACGAGGACTGAGCGGGCCCCGCCGCGGTCAGGACGCGAACAGGCGCTGCAAGCGCTGCACGCCCTCGAGCAGATGGTCGTCGCCCAGAGCGTAGGACATACGGATGTAGCCGGACGGGCCGAACGCCTCGCCTGGAACCACGGCCACCTCGGCCTGATCGAGGATGAGGTCGGCGAGCTCGAGCGAGGTCGTCGGGGTCACGCCGCCCCAGGTGCGGCCCAGCAGCCCGTGCACGTCGGGGTAGACGTAGAACGCGCCGGTCGGGTTCGGCACCACGAGGCCGTCGATCTTCGACAGCTCGGAGACGATCAGCCGGCGACGGCGGTCGAACGCCTCGCGGAACTGCTCGGCCTCGGTCTGCGGACCGTTCAGGGCGG
The DNA here is from genome assembly GCF_039541635.1 of Microbacterium panaciterrae. NCBI lineage: Bacteria > Bacillati > Actinomycetota > Actinomycetes > Micrococcales > Microbacteriaceae > Microbacterium > Microbacterium panaciterrae. The sequence goes on along the minus strand of NZ_BAABGP010000003.1, from coordinate 304,178 downwards.
CGACCGCGGCACGCTGCGCGACGTTGTTGACGTTGCTCGTGAGGTGCGACTGCAGGTTTCCGGCGATCTTGATGGCGTCGGCCGGGCCCACCATCCAGCCCACGCGCCAGCCGGTCATCGCGTAGGTCTTCGCGACGCCGTTGACGAGGATGGTCTGGCCGGCGACCTCGGGCAGCGCCTCGACGATCGACGTCGCCGTGACGCGGGTGTCCGAGTCTGCCGGAGCGTAGGTGAGGTTCTGGTAGATCTCGTCCGAGATGATCCAGATGCCGTGTTCGAGCGCCCACTCGGCGATGGCCTTCGTCTCCTCGGCGGAGTAGACGGATCCCGTCGGGTTCGACGGCGAGACGAACACCAGCACCGTGGTCCGGTCGGTGCGTGCGGCCTCGAGCTGGGCGACCGTGACCTTGTACTCCTGGTCGGCGCCGGCGAACACCTCGACCGGGGTGCCGTCGGCAAGACGGATCGCCTCGGGGTAGGTGGTCCAGTACGGCGCGGGCAACAGCACTTCGTCGCCCGGGTTCACGACCGCCTGGAAGGCCTGGTAGACCGACTGCTTGCCGCCGTTGGTGACGATGACCTGACTGGGGGAGACCTCCAGGCCGGAGTCGCGCAGCGTCTTCGCGGCGATCGCCTCACGCAGTTCCGGCAGGCCCGCGGCGGGCGTGTACCGGTAGTTGGCCGGGTTCGCGAGGGCCTCGGCCGCCGCGTCCACGATGAACTGCGGAGTGGCGAAATCGGGCTCGCCTGCGGCGTACGAGACGACGGGCTTGCCCTCGGCCTTGAGGGCTTTGGCCTTGGCGTCCACCTTGAGCGTGGCGGACTCGGCGATGGCGGAGAGCTTGCGGGAGAGAGGCGCGCGTTCGGTCACGTTCCCAGCGTACTCGGGAGCCCGGCGCGGGAAATGGCCGTGACGTACAAGATCAGCGCAGGGTTGTCCGCGGCGGCGAACTCACGACTCGATCCGCCGTCACCGGCGTTCGATGCGCACGAGATCCGCGAGATCGGAAAACACTCTGGGGTCGCGGGACACAGCGTCATGCCGTGGGCGAGCGGGGATGACGCTCAGGGTCGTGCCATGGGAGCCTACGGCCCCCCGGGGCTCAGGTGACGGCGTCGCGCTCCTGGAACTCCGGTGCGCGCCAGAGCTCGTCGTCGAGCACCCGGCGCAGCGTCTCGACCGCGTCCCACACGTCGGCCCAGCCCAGGTACATCGGGGTGATCCCGAACCGCAGCACCTCGGGCTCGCGGTAGTCGCCGATCACGCCGTGGGCGATGAGCGCCTTCATCACGGCGTAGCCCTCCGGGTGCCGGAAGGACACGTGGCTGCCGCGCTGCGCCTCATCCCGCGGGGTGATCAGGGTGAGCGGGTGGCGCGCGAGCCGGGTCTCCACCAGCCGAATGAACAGGGTGGTCAGCGCCAGCGACTTGCGGCGCAGCGCCTCCTGGTCGGCCTCGAGATGCATGTCGAGCCCGACCTCCATCGTCGCGAGCGACAGGATCGGCTGCGTGCCGACGAGGAACCGCCGCCCGCCCCGTGCGGGGGCGTACGAGTCGGCCATGGCGAACGGACGATCGTGTCCCCACCAGCCGGTCAGCGGCGTCTCGACCCGGTCGAGGTGACGCTGGGCCACCCAGAAGAACGCCGGGGAGCCTGGGCCGCCGTTGAGGTACTTGTAGGTGCAGCCGACCGCGAAATCGGCGCCCGCGTCATCGACGTGCACGGGGACAGCCCCGACCGAGTGGCAGAGATCCCAGACGACGAGAGCGCCGGCGGCGTGGATCCGGTCCGTGACCTCCGCCATGTCCCAGAGATGGCCGCTGCGGTAGTTCACCTGGGTGAGCAGCACGACCGCGACATCCTCGTCGAGAGCGCCGTCGAGGTCGTCCGGCGCGTCGATCAGGCGCAGCGTGTAGCCGCGGTCGAGCAGCGCGATCAGGCCCTCGACGATGTACAGGTCGGTGGGGAAGTTCTCCCGCTCCGACACGATCACCCGGCGTTCCGGCGCATCCTGTTGCTGCAGCCGGATCGCGGCGAAGACCGCCTTGAAGACGTTCACCGACGTGGTGTCGGTCGCGACGCATTCGCCGGCGCCGCCGCCGATGAGCCGGCCGATCTTCGCGCCGATCCGCACCGGCAGATCGAACCAGTGGTGCTTGTTCCAGCTCCCGATGAGATCGGCCCCCCACTCTTCGGTCACGACGAAGGCCGCGCGCTGCACGGCGTCGCGGGGGAGCGCGCCGAGCGAATTGCCATCCAGGTACACGATGCCGTCCGGGAGGGCGAAGCGCTCGCGGAGACCGGCGAGCGGGTCGTTCCGGTCGGCCTCTTCGCATTGTGCGCGGGTCGTCGGGGCTGCGGCATCCGTCATCGCGGTGTTCTCCTTCGGCGTGGGACCGGCGGTGTCGGCCGGGGTGCGGGAATCCAGAACAATGATGACGAATCATCGAACAATCGCCTAGGATCTCGTCAGATATCCGAGATCACGCACAAAAGGCGGCGCCGGATCGGATCGATGTCGCGCGAGGAGACATGATGGCGAACGGGATCCGGCTCACGCCGACGGATCGGCGCATCCTCGATGAGCTCGCCCGTGACGGCCGGCTGTCGAACAAGGAGCTCGCGGCCCGGGTCGAACTTCCCCGTTCGACCTGCCACGGGCGGGTGCGCGCGCTCGAGGATGCCGGCGTGATCCGCGGCTACCACGCGGAACTGGATCCGGTCGCGGCGGGGGCCGCGGTCGAGGCGCTCATCATGGTCGCGGTGAAGGACGATGCCCGCGATCTCGTCCCCGGCATCACGGCGCGACTGCGGGGAACTCCGGGGGTGCAGCGGGTCTACCTGATCGGCGGCGTGCACGACCTCGTGATCCACGTCGCCTGCGAGAGCGTGCCGGCGCTGCGCGACTTCCTGCGCACCCACCTGGGATCCGACCCCGCACTCGGGCAGACGCAGACCCAGCTCATCTTCGAGCAGCACGGCGGAGCCGCCGTCATCCCGGCGTGAGTGCGCCTCATCGCGACGGTCGAAGTCCCGGCACGATCGCCGGAGTGCGCCGCGCGTAGCGGCGGTAGGGCTCGCCCAGCTCCGCCCGCAGATCGCGCTCCTCGAAGCGGATCCCGATCGCGATGTACGCGCTGAGCGCCCCCGCGAACAGCGCATGCCCCCACGTCATCGTCGGTACGACCCAGAACGCCACGAGCAGCCCCAGCATCAGCGGGTGCCGGACCACCGCGTACAGCCACCGGGCCTGGAACACCGCCTCGCGGCGACGATCCGTGACCGCCTGGCGCAGCCCCACGAAGTCGAGATGGTCGATCATGAACGTCGAGCCGATCGCGATCAGCCAGCCGGCCGCGAATCCGGCCCAGAGCACCGTGCGCCAGGGCTCGGCGCGCACCGCCCAGATCACGACGGGGATCGGACGCCACAGCCAGAGCACGAGGACCAGCAGGACGCTTGCCGTCAGCACGTACGTGGCCCGTTCGATCCGCGCAGGGATCGCCCGTACGAGCCATCGCTTCACGCGCGGCCGGGCGAACACCGAGTGGTGCACCGCGAACACGGCCAGCAGCAGCAGATCGATCCCGGCGGCGACGGCAGGCGCGGCGGACGCGCCGCGATCGACGGTGGTGACGGGGCCGACGTCGGCGAGGAACGCGATGGCCCACACGATCACCGCGAGGAAGCAGAGATAGGCGACGGCGGCGTAGGCCGTGGCGAGTGCGCGTCTCATGGTCGTCCTCGAATCCGCCGACGTCACGCGGTGCGGCCGACGAAGCCGTGGTCGATCGCGAACAGGCTCGCCCCCACGCGGTTCACGACGCCGATCTTGATGTAGGTGTGCTCGACGTGGTTGCGCACGGTCTTCTCGCTGAGCGACAGCGCCGCCGCGATCTCGCGGTTGCTCCGGCCCTGCGCCACGAGGGTCAGGATCTCGGCCTCGCGCGGGGTGAGCCCCGCGGGAAGGATCGAGCGCGGGATCCGGGCGCGGGCCGCCGCGTCCGTCGTGGCTTCGATCGCGGCGACCGCTTCGCCGTCGAGGTGCCCGGCGGCCACCCGCCGGTGCAGCCGCGCGATCGCCTCGTCCGGGTCGAATGCCGCACGATAGGGGCGCGGCTCCCGTGCGGCCTGATAGGCGACGGCAGCGGCGAGCAGACGGTCGGATCGGCCGAGGCTCGTGCCCGGAGCCCCCGCCGGGTAGCCGCTGCCGTCCACGTGCTCGTGATGCACGCGCACCAGCGCCGCCTCCGTCGCGAGCCCCGGAATGCGCGAAAGCACCCGTCCGCCCAGATACGGATGCATGCGCACCCGCTCCCAGTCGTCGTCGTCGAGTTCCCCGGTCTTCGACCAGACCAGATTCGACACGCCCAGCCGGCCGATGTCGTGCAGATGGGCGGCCCGTCGCAGCGCCGTCACGCCGTCGGCCGGAACCCCGACGGCCAAGGCGGCTGCGCCCACGATGTCCGCCACGCCGCGGGAGTGGCCGAGCAGGAACGGGCACTTCAGATCGGCGAAGTCGCCGATGGCGGCGACGGCGTCGTCCAGCGCCTCACCCTGCAGCACCTCGTCCCGATCCGGAGCGCAGTCCAGGGCGGCCGCCCACGCGGCCGACCCGTGCGGGATGTCCAGCAGTGCGGCCCCGTCGGCCACGAACGCATCGACGATCACGGGGTCGAACTGGCCCCCGCGCCGCGCACCGGCCATCTGGATCGCGGCGTCCGTGCCGCCGAGCCGATCGTGCACTTCGGCGGTGTCGGCGAGCTGCGCGATCCGCATCGCGATCGGGATCGCGTCTCCCGCGAGTCCCCGCGGCAGCCCGCGTCCGTCGTATCGTTCGAAGGCCGCCGGCACGGCCTCGCAGGCCGCCCGCGACAGCCCCAGCCGTTCGGCCAGCAGGGCCGCGGACAGGCAGTGCGAGTGCATCAGCGCGCCCAGGTTGCCGCGGGAGTCCCGCAGCAGCGCGGCCAGGGTCGTCGCGCGCTCGGTGAGAGGGCGGCCCTGAGCGACGTGCTGCACGAGGAAGCGCAGGAACGGCAGCCCGGACCAGTCCACGAGGTAGGAGGCGCTGCGCACGGCGATGTCGTCACCGAACCAGCGCGCGTACTCCTGCGAATCCGCGGTGCAGCCGATCCACATGAGCAGGGTCGTCTGATACGCGGCACCGCGCTGCTCATCCGAGAGTCCGAGCCGTGCGGCGAGCCGGTCGGCGAGGATCGCGGCGCGCATCATGTGCTCTGCGGGCTGGCCGAGGCCGAGATCGATGGCGACGGAGACCGCCGCGAGCATCTCGCCCCGGGTCGGAGCACCGGTTGTCGCGCCCACGTGTCCATTGTCGGCGATGCGCTCCTGCAGGGCCAGAGGCATCACGGCCGCGGATCTGAAGCGAGATCGCCGACGGGAGCGTGCCGGGCCGGATCGAACGTGCTGAAGCGTGCATCGCCCACGTAGAAGAGGCCGCGCTGGGGCATCCAGAAGCTGCCGAGCCTGGTCTGCCGGTCCAGGCCCCCGATCGGTCCGAGATCGGTTCCGCGGAGGGCGGCGCTGCTGCCGGAGATGCGCCAGACCCGCGTGGGGACGACAAGGAAGCGCTGCCGGTTGGGCGCTACGCCGACCATCCGCATCCGGCCGATGCGCAGCATCGGCCGCGACATCGGCCCCATCGCGGCGAGCAACGGCACGCTGCGTCGGGCGGCCGAGGGCAGGGCGGTGCCGAGCGCCGACATCGCCTGCGTCGCCGGCGTCGCCTGCATCGCGATCGCCCAGGTCAGCACACCGGGGATCCGCACCTCCAGCCGTGCGGCATCGCGCCATCGCAGGTCGATCGCGGCCACGCGCTCGTAACTCGCTTCGGAGCTGAAGTAGCGCGGGCAGCTGTGCGCCGGATCCGTCGTCGTGAACATGTGCCAGCTGCCCGCGGGCGTGCGGTGCCAGACGGCGCGGTAGCCCGGGCCGATGCTCGTGGCGGTCATCACGCGCAAGGCCAGATAGTCGCCGCCGCGGAAGGCGAGGCCGAGCACGCCGAACCCGGTGAACCGCTCGTCATCGCCCTCGGGCAGTCGGGGCCGGTCGGTCACGTCCACCGCCGCCGCTTCGGGTGTGGATGTCGTCGTCATGGACCCACCCTGCCGCGCGGCGCCGGTCATCGCATGAGGCATCCGCCTCATCTCGGCGCCGGCGCGGGATCCGCGTCAGCGTTCGACGAGCACGCCGTCCTCATCGGCGTATAGCAGCGCGCCGGGGCAGAACTCCACATCGCCGAAGCGCAGCATGACGTCGACCTGACCGGCGCCGGTCTTGGCGCTCTTGCGCGGGTTGGTCCCGAGCGCCTTGACGCCGAGCGGCAGCCGGCCGATCGCCGCGCTGTCCCGGATGGCGCCGTGGACGACGGCACCCGCCCAGCCGTTCTTCACCGCGCTCGCCGCGATCAGGTCGCCCATGAGCGCGGAGCCGAGGGATCCGGATCCGTCGATCACCAGCACAGCCCCGTCACCCGGAGTCGCGAGCAGATCCTTGACGAGCTGGTTGTCTTGGAAGCAGCGCACGGTGCGGATCGCACCCTCGAACGAGACGCGCCCGCCGAAGTCACGCAGCTGCAGCGCGAGCGACTGCAGGGCGTCGCCGTGCTCGTCGTACAGGTCTGCGGTGGAGGTCATGGGGAGTCCTTTCGGTCTGATCGCCGCGTTTCGTCTCGCTCCTCCTTCGTCGGTGCTCGCTCAACGACCCCAGGACGGGAAGCCCCTCGGGGTCGTTGAGCGAGGACGGAGCGCCAGCGACGACCGAGACGAAACGCGGTTCCCTTGCGGATCGCCGCGTTTCGTCTCGCTCAGCTGAACTGGTTCATCGTGTTGTGCTGACCGCCGGCCTTCAGAGCGGCGTCGCCGGCGAAGTACTCCTTGTGGTTGTCGCCGAGGTCGGAGCCGGCCATGTTCTGGTGCTTGACCGTTGCGATCCCGCCGCGGATCTCGCGGCGCTGCACGCCCCGGACGTAGGCGAGCATCCCCTCATCGCCGAAGTAGCCCTTCGCGAGGTCATCGGTCGACAGCGCTGCGGTGTGGTAGGTCGGCAGCGTGATGAGGTGGTGGAAGATCCCGGCGCGGGCGGATCCGTCGCGCTGGAAGGTGCGGATCTTCTCGTCGGCCAGCCGCGCCAGCTCCGTCTCGTCGTACTCGACGCTCATCAGGGCGCCGCGGTCGTACGCCGAGACATCTTCGCCCTGCTCGGCGAGGAGGTCGTAGGCCTGCTGGCGGAAGCTGAGCGTCCAGTTGAACGACGGGCTGTTGTTGTAGACGAGCTTCGCGTTCGGGATCTCGGCGCGGATCGCGTCGACCATGCCGGCGATCTGCTCCACGTGCGGCTTCTCCGTCTCGATCCACAGCAGATCGGCGCCGTTGCGGAGCGAGGTGATGCAGTCCAGCACGACGCGCGCCTCGCCGGTTCCGGGACGGAACTGGTACAGGTTGCTGGCCAGCCGCTTCGGTCGCAGCAGCGCGCCGTCGCGCTTGATGACCACGTCGCCGTTGCCGAGCTCGGCCTCCGAGATCTCCTCGACGTCGAGGAACGAGTTGTACTGGTCGCCGAGATCGCCGGGCTCGTGCGTGACAGCGAGCTTCTGCGTGAGTCCCGCGCCGAGCGAATCCGTTCGGGCGACGATGATGCCGTTCTCGATGCCGAGCTCGAGGAACGCGTAGCGGACCGCGTTGAGCTTCGCGATGAAGTCCTCGTGCGGCACGGTGACCTTGCCGTCCTGGTGGCCGCACTGCTTCTCGTCCGAGACCTGGTTCTCGATCTGGATCGCGCACGCGCCCGCCTCGATCATCTTCTTGGCGAGCAGGTAGGTCGCCTCGGGGTTGCCGAAGCCGGCGTCGATGTCGGCGATGATCGGGACGACGTGGGTCTCGTAGTCGTCGATCTGGGACTGGACGAACTCGGCCGCGGTCTCGTCGCCCGCCGCGCGCGCCGCGTCGAGCTGCGCGAAGAGCAGGTCCAGCTCCCGGGCGTCGGCCTGACGGAGGAACGTGTAGAGCTCTTCGATGAGCGCGGGAACAGCCGTCTTCTCGTGCATCGACTGGTCGGGGAGAGGCCCGAACTCGGAGCGGAGCGCGGCGACCATCCATCCCGACAGGTAGAGGTAGCGCTTGTTCGTGGTCTTCAGGTGCTTCTTGATCGAGATGAGCTTCTGCTGCCCGATGAAGCCGTGCCAGACCCCGAGCGACTGGGTGTACACCGACGAGTCCGCGTCGTACTCGGCCATGTCGCGACGCATGATGTCGGCCGTGTACTGCGCGATCTCGAGCCCGGTGCGGAACCGGTTCTGCGCGCGCATGCGGGCGGCGGCTTCGGGATCGATGGCGTTCCAGGGGGATCCCTGCGCGTCTTTGAGGGCCCGGATGGCGTCGATGTCGTCCTGGTAGCGGGTCATGTCATGTCCTTCGTGGTGAGAGAGTGTTCGGTCGGTCTCGAGGAGGATCAGGCGGTTTCGACGAGGAAGCGCGCGTAGGCGGGCAGCGTCAGGAACGCCGGGAACTCGGGCTGCAGCGCGACCTCACGGAACACGGCGGCGGCGTCGTCGAAGCGATCCCCCGCTGTCCGGGGAGCTTCGGCGAGCATCGCGCCGATCAAACCCTCGACGTACTCTGCGGTGATCTCCGTGCCGTCGTCGACGACCTGGCCCTGGTTGATCCACTGCCACACCTGGGAGCGGCTGATCTCGGCGGTCGCCGCATCCTCCATGAGGTTGTCGATCGCGACGGCGCCGATGCCGCGCAGCCAGGCCTCGATGTAGCGGATCGCCACAGACACGTTGTCGCGGACGCCGTCGGCCGTGATGGGCCGGCCGATGTGCACGTCGAGCAGATCCTCGGCTCGCACCTGCAGGTCGGGGAGCGGCCGATCGAGCTGGTTCGGCCGCTCGCCGAGCACCGCGTCGAACTCGGCTTGCGCGGTGGGGATCAGGTCGGGGTGCGCCACCCAGGTGCCGTCGAAGCCGTCGCCGGCCTCGCGCTTCTTGTCGGCGGCGACCTTCTCGATGGCCCGGGCGGTGACCTCGGGATCGCGGCGGTTCGGGATGAAGGCGCTCATCCCGCCGATCGCGTACGCCCCGCGCCTGTGGCAGGTCTGCACGAGCAGCTCGGTGTAGGCCCGCATGAACGGCACCGTCATCGTCACCTCGCTGCGGTCCGGCAGCACGAACCGGGCGCCGCGGCCGCGGTAGTTCTTGATGATCGAGAAGATGTAGTCCCAGCGTCCGGCGTTCAGGCCCGCGCAGTGCTCGCGCAGTTCGAACAGGATCTCCTCCATCTCGAACGCGGCGGGCAGCGTCTCGATCAGCACGGTGGCGCGGATCGTGCCCCGCGGGATCCCGAAGTACTCCTCGCTGAACGAGAACACGTCGTTCCAGAGTCTCGCCTCCTCGCTCGACTCGAGCTTGGCGATGTAGAAGTACGGGCCGCGGCCGGCGTCGATGAGCGCCTGCGCGTTGTGGAAGAAGTACAGGCCGAAGTCCACCAGCGAGCCCGACGCGTCCATCGCGCGGCCGGTGCGGTCGGTGAACTCGAGGTGCTTCTCCGGCAAGTGCCAGCCCCGCGGACGCATCACGATCGTGGGGGTCCGCTCGGCGGTGACGCGGTACTCCCGGCCGTCCTCGCTGGTGTGCACGAGACGTCCGCGGATCGCGTCGCGCAGCGACAGCTGACCGCCGATCACGTTCTGCCACGTGGGGCTGGTGGCGTCCTCCTGGTCGGCGAGCCACACCTTCGCACCGGAGTTGAGCGCGTTGATGGTCATCTTCGGATCCGTGGGGCCCGTGATCTCGACGCGGCGGTCCTCGAGGCCGGGACCGGCACCCGCGACGCGCCAGTCGGCGTCCTCCCGGATGTGCCGGGTGTCGTCGCGGAAGCGCGGGTCGTGGCCGTTGCCGATCTCGAAGCGGCGGCGCATGCGGTCGGCGAGACGGTCGTGCCGACGGCCGCCGAAGCGGTGGTGCAGTTCGGCGAGGAACGCGACCGCGGCGGGGGTGAGGATCTCGCCGAAACGGTCGTGCAGGGGGCCGGTGATGCGGATCGCCGGGCCTCCGACGGCGGGGGCAGCCGTGCCGACGATCCTGATCGGGGCAGTGGGTGATGCCGTGGGAATGGTCATGATCTGTCTCCTTCGCGAGATGTCGGGTGGTCCCTGAGCCTGTCGAAGGGCCCGGGTGGCTTGTCACCCACTCTGGGTGAAGATCCGAGCGCACTCTGGCCAAATCGGGTGTGAAGTTTGGGCAGAATTCTGTTTTCGTGACAGAATCGGCCCACTCGGGGTCGTTGAGCGAGCGAAGCGAGACGAAACGTCGCACCGCGTTGTGCCGCGTTTCGTCTCGGTCGCCTCCGGCGTCCTCGCTCAACGACCGCGAAGGAGACCCGCATGAGTGAAGAGGTCGACGCCCTCACGATCGGGCGACGCATCCGGCAGCTCCGCACGGCGCGCGGGATGACGCTCGATGAGCTCGCCGCGGCCGTGGATCGCGCACCCAGCCAGCTGTCCATGATCGAGACCGGCAAGCGCGAGCCCAAGCTCACGCTGCTGCAGGCGATCGCACGGGCGCTGGACTCGACGATCGACCAGCTCCTGTCCGAGAGGCCGCTCGATGAGCGCGCCGGCATGGAGATCGCGGTCGAACGGGCGATGAAGGGGCAGACCTTTCAGGCGCTCGGGATCGCGCCGTTCCGGATCGCGAAGACCGTGCCCGATGACGCGCTCAGGGCGCTGCTCGCGCTGCACGGCGAGATCGACCGGCTCCGCGATGAGCGTGCCGCGACGCCCGAGGAGGCGCGGCGCGCGAACGTCGAACTGCGCCACCTCATGCGCAGCCAGGATAACCACTTCGCCGATCTCGAGAAGAAGGCGGCCGAGATCCTCGCAGCGGTGCGCCATCCGGGCGGTCCGCTCACGCAGCGCAGCGCGAGCGACATCGCCGCGCATCTCGGCTTCACGCTGCACTACGCGCCGGATCTTCCGCAGTCCACGCGCAGCGTCGCGGATCTCGCGCACGGCCGGCTCTACCTCTCCAGCCGGGTGCCGGGCAAGGGTGACGCGCGCACGGCGGTGCTGCAGGCGCTGTCGAGCCGGATCCTCGGGCACTCCGAGCCGCGCAGCTACGCCGAGTTCCTGCGTCAGCGGGTCGAGACGAACTACCTCACCGGAGCCCTGCTCATGCCCGAGGAGCATCTCGTGCCCGTGCTGAAGGACGCGAAGGAGCGTCGGTCGATCTCGATCGAGGATCTCCGCGACGCGTACTCCGTGTCGTACGAGACCGCCGCGCACCGGTTCACGAACCTCGCGACCCGGCACCTCGGGATCCCGGTGCACTTCCTCAAGGTGCACGAGTCGGGCACGATCACGAAGGCCTACGAGAACGACGACGTGAACTTCCCGACCGACCGGCTCGGATCCATCGAGGGGCAGATGTGCTGCCGCAAGTGGACCAGCCGGGTCGTGTTCGAGGAGGAGGACCGGTTCAACCCGTATTACCAGTACACCGACACCGGCAACGGCACCTACTGGTGCACGGCGCGCGTGGAGCCGTCCAGCGAAGGGCTGCACTCGGTGAGCGTCGGGGTGCGCTTCGATGACACGAAGTGGTTCATCGGGCGCGACACCACGAATCGCGGCGTCTCGAAGCACTCGGTCGAGGTGTGCTGCCGGCGCGCTCCCGCCGACCTCGAGCAGCGCTGGCGGGAGCAGTCCTGGCCGAACGTGCGCACCCCGCGGACGCTGCTCGCGACCCTGCCCACAGGGGTGTTCCCGGGTGTCGACACGACCGACGTGTACGAGTTCCTGGAGGCCCACGCCCCGCAGTGAGCGGCGTGGTGCTTTCCGGGTCGGATCGCCCTGCGCACGCGGTGCGGCGACGCTGAGCCGAGACTTTTTTCCCACAGGGTCTTGCGCTCACCCTAACTGTGAGCGCTAACATTCACAGGCCAGGACAGCTGTGACCGGTCCCGGTTTCTCTCACGGCATGGTCGCCGTGTGCCCGAGCGCGACGTCGATGCCGCGCCCCGACGAGGAGGTCCCCTGTGAATCGACCCGCGCTGGCGGTGATCGCCGCTGTTGCTGCCGCGGTGATGTTGTCGCCCGGAGCAAATACTGCGTTCGGCGCCGTGTCGGCCGGCACCGGCTCGTCGAGCACGCCCGCGCCCGTCGCGGACGGCACCCCGGACGGAACCGTGCCGATCACGGACGCCTTCGACGGCGCGACGCTGGATCCGCACTGGAGCGTCGTCAATCCCGATCCTGCGAACGCGACGGTGTCCGGCGGACGGCTGAATATCACGGGCCAGGTCGGTGACACCTACCAGGGCAACAACACGGCCAAGAACGTGTACTTCTGGGATGTCCCGAACGCCGACTTCACGGCGATCACCCACGTGAACGCCACGGTGTCGAAAGTGTTCCAAGGTGCCGGGATGATCGCCGGATCCGATCTGGACAACTACGTGCGCGAAGGTCTGACCTTCGTCGGCGGCCTCTCGCCGAGCGGTGTCGCGATCGAGAGCGACAACGAGACTGCGGGGTCGTTCAGCTCGCTCGGCTTCGAGGACCGTCCGGCATCGACGGGGGAGACCCTGCGCATGCAGCGTGTGGGCAAGACGCTGACCACCAGCTACTGGACCGGCACCGATTGGAAGGCCCTCGCCACCCGCGCCCTCGACTTCACCGTCACCAAAGTCGGGCTGTACGCCCTCGGCGCGCTCGACGGCACGGTGACCCCGGCCTCCTTCGACTACTTCGCGCTGCAGACCGGCACCCCGGCACCGGTGACCCTGCCCGCCGACTTCTCGCTCGGCACGCAGGGGTCCTTCCTCGCCCTGGACGGCAACCGCATCGTGGTGGCGGGCAGTGCGCAGGCCACCGCGCCGGTGTTCCACGTCGTCTCGCAGCAGAACGGGACGGTGCAGCTGCAGGTGGCCGGACGCCCCGTGGTGCTCGCGGGCGGGGCCGCCGTGCTCGGCGACGCCGGGGCGACCCCGACCACCTTCACCGCGGCCGATGCCGCCGGCGGGCTGGTCTCGCTGACCACGGATGCGGGGCCGCTCGGATCCGCATCCGGATCCTTCGGCATAGTGCCGGCGGCGCTGGCGCTGCGCTTCACCGTCACCCCGGTGGTGAAGGCCGATGCCTCCGCGATCACGGTGCAGGGCGACGCCACGCTCGTGAAGAGCTCGCCGAACCTCTACGGCGTGTTCTACGAGGACATCAACGACGCCGCCGACGGCGGTCTGTACGCCGAACTGGTGCGCAACCGCTCCTTCGAGTTCTCCACGGCCGACAACAAGAGCTACACGTCGCTGACGGCCTGGGAGAAGCTCGCCCGGGATGCCGGATCCGGATCCACCTCCGCAGTCGTGAACGACGACGGCCGGCTGAACGACATGAACCGCAACTACCTGCAGATCCAGGCGACTGGTGCCGGTGCCGGCATCCGCAACACCGGCTACAACAGCGGGATCGCGGTGCAGCAGGGCTCGTCGTACGACTTCTCGATCTGGGCGAAGTCCTCCGTCGCGCAGACGCTGACGGTGCGGGTCGAGGACGCGGCGAATGCCACGGTCTTCGGCACCGCCACGGTCGACGTCGACGGATCCGGAACCTGGAAGACGTACACCACGACCGTGACCGCGTCCGGCACCGCCGCCGCCGGACGCCTGGCCGTGCTCGCCGGGGCCGCCTCCACCCTGTCCCTGGACATGGTGTCGCTGTTCCCGCAGAGCACTTGGGTCGGCCCCGTCAACGGCAAGAGCAGCCTGCGCGCCGATCTCGCGCAGAAGGTCGCCGATCTGCATCCGAAGTTCCTGCGCTTCCCCGGTGGCTGCGTGACCAACGTCGGCACTTTCAAGAGCTACGCGGAGTCGGGGTACACCGACCGCACCCGCACCTACCAGTGGAAGGAGACCATTGGGCCGGTGGAGTCGCGGCCCACCAACTTCAACTTCTGGGGCTACAACCAGTCCTACGGCATCGGGTTCCTGGAGTACTTCGAGTTCGCCGAGGATATCGGGGCGGCGCCGCTGCCCGTCCTGTCCGTGGGCGCGAACGGCTGCGGATCCAAGATCCCTGAGATGACCGACCCGGCCCAGGTGCAGCGGTACGTGCAGGACACGCTCGACCTGATCGAGTTCGCGACCGGAGACACTTCCACGCATTGGGGCGCGATCCGCGCGCAGCTCGGCCACCCGAAGCCTTTCGCGATGCCGTACATCGGGCTCGGCAACGAGGAGAACTCGACGACCTTCGAGGCGAACTTCCCGAAGTTCCAGGCCGCCATCAAGGCCGCTTACCCGAACATCAAGGTGATCGCGAACTCCGGGCCGGACGACTCCGGATCCCGCTTCGACACGCTCTGGGCCTACGACAAGCAGCAGAAGGCCGACCTGGTCGACGAGCACTACTACAACGACCCGTCGTGGTTCCTCTCGCACAACAACCGCTACGACACGTATGACCGCTCCGGTCCGCACGTGTTCCTGGGCGAGTACGCCTCGCTCGGCAACACGCAGTACAACGCGGTCAGCGAGGCCGCGTACATGACCGGGCTGGAACGCAACTCGGACGTCGTGGATCTGGCCTCCTACGCCCCGCTGTTCGCCAACGTCGACAACGTGCAGTGGGCGCCGGACGCGATCTGGTTCGACAACACGACGAGCTGGGTGAGCCCGGATTACTGGGTGCAGCAGATGTTCTCCACGAACAAGGGTGATGAGATCGTGCCTTCGACCCAGACCGGCGGACTGGTGTCCAACCCGCCGATCACCGGAGGCGCCTTCCTGTCGACCTGGAACACGGCCGCGCAGTTCGACAACGTCAGCGTGACCGGATCCGACGGATCCAGCCTGTTCCAGGACGGCTTCGCGGATGCGAGCCAGTGGCAGTCGCAGAAGGGCACGTGGGCTGTGCAGAACGGCGCCTACGCGCAGACGGCGACGAACGTCACCGACGCCCGCTCGATCATCGCCGGTGCCTACGGCAAGGACTGGTCGAACTACACGCTCGAATTGGACGCGAAGAAGACCGCCGGATCCGAGGGGTTCCTGATCGGCTTCGGTGCGACGAGTTCGAACAACTTCTACTGGTGGAACATCGGCGGCTGGGGCAACACCCGAATGGCGCTGCAGAAGGCCACCGGCGGAGCTGCCAACGAGATCGCGGCGAAGGAGGGCGTCTCGGTCACGACCGGGCAGACCTACCACCTGAAGGTCGTGGTGAACGGTCGCAAGATCAGCCTCTACCAGGACAGCGTGCTGATGATCTCCTACGACGACGGCAGCACCCAGCAGGAGCTGTACAACGTCGTCTCCCGGGACTCGGCCACCGGCGACATCGTCGTGAAGATGGTCAACGCCTCCGACCGCACCCAGCAGACGACGGTGAACCTCAACGGCGTGAAGGTGCGCGATGCGGGGACGCAGACCGTGCTGGCCGCGTCCAAGAACGCCAGCAACAGCAGGGCGACGCCCGATGCGGTGGCGCCGGTGACCTCCGCGGTGACGGGTCTGTCGACCTCGTCGGTGCACGATCTGCAGCCGTGGTCTGTGACGTTCCTGCGGCTGCACACGGTCGACACCGTGCCGCCGGTGATCACCGTGCACGACCTGCCCGCGGCAGTCGGCAACGGCTGGTGGGCGCCGGGCACGCAGGTCACGGCCAGCGCGACGGACAACCGCGGTGCGCTCGCCTCGTTCGAGTACCGGATCGATCAGGGCGCGTGGACGCCGGCGCAGTCGGCGACAGACGCGGCGGCCGCCGTCACCGGGCACGGTGCGCACACGGTTCAGTTCCGCGCGACCGACGCCGATGGGAACACGACCGAGACCCGCCCCACGACGCTGCAGATCGACGGACAGGGGCCGCTCACCCGGGCGGATCTGGATCCCTCGGCCCGCACCGTCACACTCACGGCCGTGGACGGTGAATCGGGAGTCGATCACAGCGAATACCGGCTCGGCAGCGGCGACTGGCAGCGCTATGACGGCGCGATCCCGGTCGGCGATGCGGCCGTGACGGTCGCATACCGCTCGGTCGACCGGGCCGGAAACCTCGAGGCCTTCGCCATGATCGATGTGGCCGCAGCGAACGCCCCGCTGGCACCGTCAGCCCTGACGGCGACGGTGGCGAACAGCGCGGTCGAGGCCGGATCCGATGTGCCGATCGCGGTGCGCGTCACCGCGTCGCAGCACGTCACCGGCATGGTATCGGTCAGCGAGCGCGATCGGGTGATCGGCGCGTCGGCGCTGATCGACGGCACGGCGCTGCTGACCGTGCCGCGGATCGCGCAGGGTTCGCACACCTTCACGATCGCGTACGCCGGTAACGCGCAGGTCGCCGCGTCGACCGCGACGGTCACGGTGACCGCCGCCGCGCGGCACGCCGAGCTGACCGTCGATCTCGAGGGACGCACCGTGCACCTCGGGCAGAGCCAAGTGGTCACGATCGGCCTGCCGAAGGATGCGACGGGCAGCATGCGGATCGTGGTGCAACGCGGAGACAGCATCGTCCAGTCTGTGCAGGCGGTGGTGCAGGACGGATCCGCGCGGGTCGTGGTCCCGGCCGACGCGCTCGATCGCAAGGGCGGCTACCGCATAGCCCTCACCTACAGCGGCGACGACGTGTATGCGTCCACGACCGCGGATGCCCGATTCACCGTGGTCAAGGCCGGCTGATGCCGAACACCGCACCAGGAAGGAAGACAATGCGCACCCTCACCATGCTGCTGGGAACGACCGCGGTGGTCGCCGCCGTGATCGTGGCGGCGACGACACCGGCGCAGGCCTCGACGCAAGGCCGGAGCACGCTCTCGGCTGCTGCGGCACCGATGACCGTCGCAGCCGGAAGCGGATCGGCGGATCCCACCGACGCCTACCTGTTCGCCTACTTCGAGGGCGAGCAGTACGGCGGGGAGCAGATCCGATTCGGGCTCTCCCGCGGCAACGACGCGCTGCATTGGATCGACATCAACAAGGGCGACCCGGTGCTCACCTCGACCATGGGGACCACCGGACTGCGCGATCCCTTCCTCATGCGTTCCCACGACGGCACGAAGTTCTATCTGCTCGCGACGGATCTGAAGATCTATCCGAACGGCAACTTCAGCACCGCCCAGCAGAACGGGTCGTTGAATCTGGAGATCTGGGAGTCCACGGATCTTGTGCACTGGTCGGCGCAGCGCGAGGTGAAGGTGTCCAGCGACTATGCCGGAAACACCTGGGCACCCGAGGCGTATTGGGACGATGCGTCGCAGCAGTACGTGGTGTTCTGGGCATCGGCGTTGTACCCGAGCACCGACACGGCGGGGCGGAGCATCTCGACCAGCTACCAGCGCATGATGTACGCCACCACGAGCGACTTCCAGACCTTCAGCGCCCCGCAGGTGTGGACCGACGTGAAGCGCGGCGCCGGGCTCGGCATGATCGACTCCGACGTGATCAAGGAGGGGGACTACTACTACCGCTTCACCAAGGACGAGGCGTACATGATCCCCCGGCTCGAGCGGTCGAAATCTCTGTCGGCGGCCGAGACAGGATCCCTCGCCACGACGGCGAGCGATCCAGCCGCGGGCTGGCAGCTCGTGAAGGAGAAGGTCGGGCAAGGACTTGCGAACCAGTGGGGCGGTACCTTCACCGCGGGCGAGGGCCCGACGGTGTTCAAGGCGAACGACGGCGACAGCACCACCGGCGGCCTGCCCACCTGGTACCTGTTCATGGACCAGCCCAGCTATCACGGCGGCAAGGGCTACGTACCGTTCGCGACCCACGACCTGTCCGATCCGAACGGGTGGTATTCGGTGGCCGCGACCTCGCAGCTACCGACCTCGCCGCGCCACGGCACGGTGCTGCCGGTCACCCAGGCTGAATACGATCGGCTGCTGCAGGCGTACCAGCCCGACCAGCTGGTGACGGGGATCGACGACGTCGTCGTCACGACCGTCGCCGGCACGGCGGGGACGCTTCCGGCGACCGTGACCGCGCACTACGCGGACGGGTCGAGCCGGCAGACGCCCGCGACGTGGCCGGCCGTCGATGCGGCCGTGTGGCAGGCGCCGGGCGTCCGCACGATCACGGCGAACCCGATCCCGGGAGCCACGGCGAGCGACACGCTCACGCTCGTGGTCGGCGACGGGCACCCTCCGGTCACCACCCTGACCGTGCCGGGCGGGGCCGACGTGTGGCACACCGGGCCCGTCGTCGTGTCGGCGACAGCGACGGACGACTCCGGTGTCGCCATGGTGCGCACGGAACTCGACGGGGTCGGAACGGACACCGCCGGCGGCTCTGCCACGATCACGGTCACCGGCGACGGCGCGCACGCGGTCACCGCCTCCGCAACCGACGAGTACCGCACCGCGGGGCCTGCGGTCGCGGCCACAGTGAAGATCGACGGCACCGCGCCGCTGTCCCGGGCGGACTTCACCGCCGGGTCGCGGGCGCTCACCCTCACCGCGGAGGACGCGACCTCGGGTGTCGCGCGCATCGAGTACAGCCTGGACGGCGGCGCCTGGGGCACATACGGCGGTGCGGTGACGGTTCCGGGAACGGTCGGTTCGGTCGCCTACCGCGCAGTGGATGACGCAGGCAACGTGGAGGCCACGCGTCAGCTGGCCGTGCCTTACCAGGTGACGATGTCCGATACGAGCACGTCAGTGCAGCTGTCGACGACACGGGCGAACGCCGGCAGGACCGACGTGGGAGTCACCGCGACGGTCGCGGCAGGATCCGCTCCGGCTGCCGCGGGGTACGTCAAGGTCACGGTGCTGCACGACGGTGACACGGTCTTCTCCGCTCTCGCCGGAGTGCGCTCCGGCACGGCCTCGATGTCGGTGCCCGCCTCAGCGCTGCGCACCCGCGGCTCCTACGTGGTGCGCACGGAGTTCCTCGGCACGGCGACGCTCAATCCGTCGAGCGGTCAGGCAGCGCTCACGGCCGTGAAGTAGCGCGCCGCGGTGAGCCATGGCTCTGTGCGGGGAGAGCGAGACAGCGGCCGGCATCACAATTGTGAGCGCTAACAGGAATGGTCGCGGTTCTTGGTGATCATCGAAGGTCACGTCCTTGAAAACACTGAGCAGTTATCAAACTGTAATGGCCTGAAGCTTGCGGAATAGTCAATTGTTAGGGCTAACATTTGAGAACGAGCCAGTGATGGCTCACCCGAGAAATCCGGCGAGGACGCCGGATCGAACAAGGAGGTTTGCAGTGAAGAAGGGCATCATCGCGGGAATCGCCCTGCTGGGCGTCATGGCCTTGGCGGCGGCGGGTTGCTCCGGATCGGCCGGTGCAACATCGTCCGGTGGGGCGAAGAGCGACAAGGTCATCACGGTGGGCTTCGCGCAGACCGGATCCGAGAGCGGATGGCGCAGCGCCAACACCGAGTCCATGAAGGACGCGTTCTCAGCGAAGAACGGCTTCAAGCTCGTCTTCAACGCGGCCGACAACAAGCCCGAGAATCAGATCGCAGCCGTGCGCAGCTTCATCAACCAGGGCGTCGACGCGATCGTCATCGCCCCGGTGGTCACGACCGGCTGGGACGACGTTCTCAAGGAGGCCAAGGACGCCAACATCCCGGTGATCCTCGAGGACCGCACCATCGACGGCAGCGCCGACCTCTACAAGGCCTGGATCGGCGACGACTTCAAGAAGGAGGGCGAGACCGCAGGCGCCTGGGCCGCGAAGAGCCTCGGCGCGCAGGCGACGAACATGGTCGTGCTCGAGGGCACGACGGGGTCGGCTCCCGCCATCGACCGCGCCACGGGCTTCTCCAGCGCCATCAAGGGCAGCCAGATCAAGACGCTCGACTCGCAGACCGGCAACTTCACCCGCGCCGACGGCAAGACGGTGATGGAGGGATTCCTGCAGAAGTACGGCAAGACCATCAACCTGCTGTTCGCGCAGAACGATGATATGGGCCTCGGCGCTCTCGACGCGATCAAGGCCGCCGGCCTCACGCCTGGCAAGGACATCCAGATCGTCACGATCGACGCCACCCACGACGGCCTGCAGGCCGCGGCGGACGGTCAGTTCAACTTCGTCGTCGAGTGCAACCCGCTGCTCGGCCCGACCGTAGCCCAGACCGTCAAGGACGTTCTGGCGGGCAAGGACGTGCCGAAGAGCCAGACGGCGACCGACCAGTCCTTCACACCGGAGCAGGCGAAGACCGCTCTGCCCGACCGCAAGTACTGAGGTCTTCGGGGAGGGCGCGCCATCTCGTCCTCCCTGAATTCCGCTCCGACACGGGCCCGCGACACGGGCGCCGTGAGAAAGGCAGCCATGGTCACCGACGACCACCGCGACGTCATCCGGATGCGCGGCATCATGATCGAATTCCCCGGAGTGAAAGCCCTGCAAGACGTCGACTTCACCCTCCGCGCCGGAGAGGTGCACACCCTCATGGGCGAGAACGGGGCAGGCAAGTCGACACTCATCAAGGCACTCACCGGGGTCTACCGAATCGACGGCGGATCCATCGAGGTCGATGGCCAGGACCGCGTGTTCGGCGGCACCGCCGACGCGCAGGCCGCGGGCGTGTGGACCGTCTATCAAGAGGTGAACCTCTGCGCCAACCTCTCCGTGGGCGAGAACGTGATGCTCGGACAGGAGGTGCGCGGGCCGTTCGGCATCGACTGGCGGCGCACCCACGCCAACGCCCGCGTCCATCTGCAGGGACTGGGCCTGGACATCGATCCGCGCTCCGCGCTGTCCAGCCATTCCCTTGCGGTGCAGCAGCTGGTCGCGATCAGTCGCGCCATGGTCTCCGACTGCAAGGTGCTGGTGCTCGACGAGCCCACCTCGAGTCTGGATCGGGATGAGGTGGAGCAGCTGTTCGCCGTCATGCGGGATCTTCGGGCTCGCGGCGTCGCGATCCTGTTCGTCACGCACTTCCTCGACCAGGTGTACGAGATCTCGGATCGCCTCACGGTGCTGCGCAACGGCGTGCTGGTGGGCGAGTACCCGGCCGCGATGCTGGAGCGCACCGAACTGGTCTCGCTCATGCTCGGCCGTGAGCTGCACGAGCTGGAGTCGATCGACGCCTCCACGCGCGCGATCGACCGGACCGGCATTCCGGTGCTGGCGGCGAGGGGCGTCGGACGGCGGGGTGCGATCGAGCCGGTCGATCTTGAGGTGTTCGACGGCGAGGTCGTCGGGATCGCGGGCCTGCTGGGTTCCGGACGCACCGAACTCGTGCGTCTGCTGTACGGCGCGGACCGTGCCGACTCCGGTGACATCGCCGTGCACGGCGAAGATGTCAAGATCGCCGGTCCTCGTGACGCGATCGAGTCGCGGATCGCCTTCACCTCCGAAGACCGCCGCGAGGAGGGCATCGTGGGCGACCTCACCGTCGCCGAAAACCTCGTGCTCGGAATGCAGGCCCGCCGCGGCTGGCTGAGAAAGATCAGCCGTGCGGAGCAGGACGCCGTCGTCGCCGAGTACATCGAGGCGCTCGGGATCCGTCCGGCCGATCCGAACGCCCGCGTGCGCAACCTCTCCGGCGGCAACCAGCAGAAGGTCGTACTCGGGCGCTGGCTGGCGACGGCGCCGGAACTGCTGATCCTGGATGAACCGACCCGCGGCATCGACGTGGGAGCGAAAGCCGACATCCAGCGTCTCGTGGCGGGCCTCAGCGCCCAAGGCATGTCGGTGCTGTACATCTCTTCCGAGCTGGAGGAGGTGCTGCGTCTCGCGCAGCGCATCGTGGTGATGCGCGATCGCCGTAAGATCGGCGAGCTGAACACCGCCGCCGACACCGGCGTCGACGACCTGGTGGGGATCATCGCGCAGGGTGCGATCATCCCGCGGGAAGCCGGCGACGAGCGCCTGAAAGAGGATGCGGCATGACACTCAAGAAGGTCTTCACCCACCGGCTGGTCCTGCCGGTGGGAGCGCTGCTCGCGCTGGTGCTGCTGAACACGATCGCCCGGCCCTCCTTCCTCGCCATCACGGTGCGAGACGGGGAGCTGTACGGATCGATCATCGACATCCTGCGCAACAGCGCCCCTCTCATGCTGGTCGCGCTCGGCATGATGATCGTCATCGCCACCCGCGGCATCGACCTGTCTGTGGGTGCGCTGATGGCGGTCTCCGGCGCGGTGAGCCTCACGATCATCAAAAGCGCCCCGCATCCGGGCGACCTCGGCGTGATCGCGCTGGCGATCCTCGCAGGTGTGCTGACCACGCTGTTCTTCGGCGCCTGGAACGGCTTCCTGGTCGCGGTCCTCGGGATCCAGCCGATCATCGCGACGCTTGTGCTGATGCTCGCGGGCCGCGGCATCGCACTGCTGATCACACAGGGCTACATCACCACGATCAACAGTGACCCGTACCAGTTCATGGCGCAGGGATACGTGTTCGGGCTCCCGTTCGCGTTCTTCGTCGCGATCGCGATGATCGTGATCGTCGCGCTGGTCGAGCGACGCACCGCCCTCGGCATGCTCACCGAGGCCGTCGGCATCAACCCGACGGCGAGCCGGATCGCCGGCGTTCGCTCCCGCGGCATCATCTGGGGCGCATATGCGGTGAGCGGTCTGCTGGCGGGAGTGGCGGGGATCCTGTACAGCTCCAACATCATGGCAGCCGATGCGAACTCGGCGGGGCTCAACATCGAGGTCGACGCGATCCTCGCCGTCGTCCTCGGCGGCACCTCGCTCATGGGCGGACGGTTCACGATCGCCGGCACCGTGATCGGCGTGTACACGATCCAGACCCTCACCTCCACCATCACGTTCCTCGGCGTCCCGCCGGCTGTCACGCCGGTGTTCAAGGCCGCGGTGATCGTGATCGTGTGCCTGGCCCAGTCCACTCGCGTGCGGAGCTGGTTCCGTGCGCTCGGAGCGAGCCGGCGTGCCACGGCTCCGGATCCGCGCGGCCGTGCCGCTGACACGTCCGCGCTGGTCGGCGCGGCGGAAGGGACGACGCGATGAGCGCCACCACTGCCACCCTGGCTTCCGGCGCGGGCTTCTCGGAGAAGCTGCGCACCCTCGCCACACGCCGCGCGGGGTGGGTGCCGGTGCTCGCGGCCGTCGTGATCTTCGCCGCGATGCTCGTCGCCGGTCAGCTGTATTTCGGCACGTTCGTCTCGCCGCGGCTGCTGTCGTCACTGCTGCTGGACAACGCCTACCTGTTGATCCTCGCGGTCGGCATGACGTTCGTGATCCTCACCGGCGGGATCGATCTGTCCGTCGGGTCGGTGATGGCGTTCACCGGCATCCTCGGGGCGCGCATGCTGCGCGATGGGATGTCCGCGGGCGTCGTGATCCCGGTGATGCTCGTGGCGGGTGCGATCTTGGGCCTGTTCACCGGTGTGCTGGTGCAGTACTTCGACGTGCAGCCCTTCATCGCCTCGCTCGCGACGATGTTCCTGGCCCGCGGCCTGGCGTTCGTCGTGAGCCTGGAAGCCATCCAGGTCAAGGATCCGCTGTTCGATGCGCTGCAGTCCTCCCGCTTCCGTCTGGACGGCGGATGGTACATCACGCCCACGGTGATCCTGTCGTTGATCGCGGTCGCGGTCGCAGCCTGGGTGCTCGGCTGGACCCGCTTCGGACGAACGGTCTACGCGGTCGGGGGCAGCGAGCAGTCGGCCCGGCTCATGGGATTGCCCGTGGCGCGGGTGAAGCTGCTCGTCTACGTCATCAGCGGCCTGTGCGCGGGTATCGCGGGCGTGGTGTTCACGGCATACACGGGCGCCGGTTACAGCCTGAACGGCATCGGTGCCGAGCTCGACACGATCGCCGCGGTCGTCATCGGCGGAACCCTGCTCACCGGGGGCTCCGGCTACGTCCTCGGATCCCTGTTCGGGGTGCTGGTGTACGGCCTGATCAAGGTGTCGATCAGCTTCCTGGGCGCCGACACGTCATGGATGCGGATCACGATCGGAGCCCTCCTGCTCGTGTTCGTGGTGGTGCAACGGCTGATCGTGACCAGGGCGCGCCGACGATGAGCGCCGGTGCGCGTCGGGGAGGCCCTCATCCGGCACGATAGGAACATGTCGATGCCCGTCGAACCCGTCGTCGAGATCCTGGATGCCACTGTGTATTTCCAGGGCTCGACGGCGCTCGAGAGCGTCGACTTCCGCATGTTCCCCGGCGAGGTGCACTCGCTCATGGGGGAGAACGGTGCCGGAAAATCGACACTCATCCGGGCGTTGACCGGCGCCCTCAGGCTCGATGCCGGTGTCGTGCGGCTGCGCGGCGACATCGTGCAGTTCTCCTCTCCGGCCCAGGCTCAGCGTGCGGGGATCAGCACGGTCTATCAGGAGATCGATCTGCTGCCGAATCTGTCGGTCGCAGAGAACATCCTGCTCGGGCGCGAGCCGCGTCGCTTCGGTGGCATCGACTTCCCGCGCATGCGCCGCGAGGCGAAGGCTCTGCTGGAGGGTCTCGGGGTCGGGATCGATCCGGCATCGCTGCTCGGATCCCATCCGCTCGCGATCCAGCAGCTGGTGGCGATCGCCCGCGCGATCTCGTCCGACGTCGAAGTGCTGGTGCTCGACGAGCCCACCTCGAGCCTGGACCTGGACGAGGTCGCCGAACTGTTCCGGGTGATCCGCAAGCTCAAGAAGCGCGGCGTCGCGATCCTGTTCGTCTCGCATTTCCTCGATCAGGTGTACGAGATCTGCGACCGCATCACCGTGCTGCGGGAGGGTCGCGTGGTGGGGGAGTACCTCACGACCGAGCTGCTGCGGATCGAGCTGGTCGAAAAGATGCTGGGCCGGGCGATCCCGGACCAATTCGTGCTCCCGCGAGCCGAGACCGTGCGCGAGGACGAGGGCGAGCCTGCCGTGTTCACGGCACGTGGCGTGACGGTCGGCGCCGGCATCGTGGACGCGGACGTCGACATCGCCGAGGGCGAAGTTCTCGGCGTCGCCGGACTGCTCGGGTCAGGACGCACAGAGCTCGCCAGGGCTCTGACCGGCGTCGACCGGCTGGACGCTGGGATCCTGCATGTCGCGGGCGCTGCGCGCGGCTGGCGTTCGCCGCGGGAAGCCGTGCGCCTCGGCATCGTCTATTCCTCGGAGAACCGCCGCGCTGAGGGCATCATCGGCGAGCTCAGCGTGCAGGACAACATCACTCTGGCGGTGCAGGCCCAGCGCGGCGTGCTGCGTCGGATGCGGCGCTCGCGACAGCGTGAGCTCGCGGGCAGCTGGGCCGAGGCGCTGGGAATCCGCCCGGCCGATCTCGACCTGCCCGCTGCTGCGCTCTCCGGCGGAAATCAGCAGAAGGTGCTGCTCGCGCGGCTGCTAGCGCTCTCGCCGCGGCTGCTCGTCCTGGATGAGCCGACGCGCGGCATCGACATCGGCGCTAAAGTCGAGATCCAGAAGCTCGTCGCAGAGCTCGCCGACAACGGCTTGTCCGTCGTGTTCATCTCGGCCGAGCTGGATGAAGTGCTGAGGGTCGGGCACCGGGTGGCGATCCTCCGTGCTGGCCGGGTGGTCGAGAACATGCCGGCGGACGAGCTCACCGTGGATTCGCTGCTCGCCCTGGTCGCGCGGCCAGAGGATGTGGAGTGACGTGAGCGACGAGGCCCCCGCCCGCGCGGCGAACATCTTCGACGTCGCCCGTCTCGCCGGCGTCTCGCACCAGACCGTCTCCCGGGTCATCAACGACCTGCCCAACGTGCGTCCGGCGACGCGCGCACGGGTCGAGCACGCGATCGCACAACTGCGCTACAGCCCGTCGCCCGCAGCGAGGGCGCTGGTCACCCGGCGCACGCGCACGATCGGACTGGTCACACCCGGTGTCTCCGATTTCGGGCCTACGGCCACCGCGATGCACTTCACGGTCGCGGCGCGCGGAGCGCGGTACACGGTCGACTCGGTCAGCCTGCTCGACGAGGATCCGGCGGTCGGCGTCCGCTCGGCGGTGGAGGGCCTGCTGCGACAGCGCGTGGATGCCATCGCACTCGTCGTCGTCGACCTGGCCGCCCTGGAGACCGTGCGCACCCTCGACCTGTCGATCCCGGTGGTTGCGACAGCGGCTTCGCCCCGTCGACACGTCCGTCTCGTGTCGATCGATCAGTACCGCGGAGCTCGCCAGGCGGTACGGCACCTCGCGGAGCTCGGGCATCCGAGGATCCTGCACCTCGCCGGGCCCTCGCAGGCCACTGACGCGGTGGAACGGGTGCGAGGCTGGCGCGACGAGCTCGCTGAACGGCGACTGGAGATCGTGGACCCGGCCACCGGAGACTGGAGCGCCGCGAGCGGGTACCGCCTGGGGATGAACTTGGATGTCGGGCCCGGCACGGCGGTGTTCGCAGCGAACGACCAGATGTCGATCGGACTGCTCTCCGCGTTGCGCGAGCGCGGGCTGCGGGTGCCGGAGGATGTCAGCGTGGTCGGCTACGACGACGCACCCGAGGCGGCCTACCTCTACCCGCCGCTGACCACCGTGCGGCAGGACTTCGCAGCCCTGGGGCAGCTCATGATGCAGAAGCTGCTGCTCGCCGTGGAAGAGCCGGACGCCGTCACTGAGGATACTCCGATCCCGACTCAGTTGATCGTGCGGCAATCGACGCTCGCCCCGGCAGGCCGACGCGGGTGAGCGCGTCGACGAGGGTGTTCAGGCCGAACTCGAAGGCCTCGTCGACGTCGCCGCCGAGCTGGAAGGCACCCGCCTGCTCCATCGTGCAGAAGCCGTAGACCCAGGCGGTCAGCGTGCGGGCCGCGGGGAGCGGATCGCCGGGCGCGGTGCGGCGCACGGCATCGAGGAGGGATCCGATGAGCGGGGCCATGCCTTCCGACGTCGGGCCGGCCTCAGGTGACGGGGCGGAGAACAGCAGCCCGGCCGCGCGGGGGGAACGGGCGCTGAAGGCCCGCACGGCGTGCGCGATCCCGGCGAGCACGATGCGCGGATCCGAGGACGTTCCGACGAGTGCCGTGACGTCGTCGCCGAGTTCGCGGGCGGCGTCGTCCGCGATCAGCCGGAGCACGTCGTGGCGGTGCCCGACGTGCTTGTACAGGCTGGGCGGGCGCACGCCCACGACAGCGGCGACGGCGCTGATGGTCACGGCGTCGATCCCGGAGCTCTCGGCGATGGTGCGGGCGGCGGCGGCGAGTGACGCGGCTGTGACGCGCTGCGGTGCGGGCATGGATCCTCCTTCGATTTCGAACGCTTCGCCTCGATATTAAGGCTATTGACAATAGCCATGATAGCTATATAACGTAGCCATCATGAACGCACAGCTCCTCCGGATCGGCGACGACATCGTCGCCCTGCACGCCGTCGTCACCGACGAGGGCGTCACGCTCATCGACGCTGGCCTGCCGGGGGATCGGCGGATCCTGCAGGAGGCACTCGCCACGGCGGGGCGCAGCCTCGACGACATCCGCGGCATCGTGCTCACCCACGGTGACAGCGATCACATCGGGGTGGCCGAATGGCTGCGCACCGAGCACGGCGTCCCCACGTTCGTGCACGAGGCGGACGCCGGCCGCGCGCGCGGCGACAAGACGCCCTCTGCGTCCGGCGGGGCGTGGAAGCTCGGCCCGACGCTGCGGTTCCTCGGTGTCGCCGTGCGTCGCGGGGCGATGCGCGCGAAACACCTCGGTGAGGTCCGCACCGTGCGGGACGGCGAGGTGCTCGACCTGCCCGGCGCTCCCGAGATCATCGGGCTGCCGGGCCACTCGCCGGGGTCGATCGCGATCCGGATCCCCGCCGTCGACGCCCTGTTCCTGGGCGACGCGATCACGACCCGGCACGTGCTGAACGGATCCGAGGACGTGCAGGTGGGGCCGTTCAGCGACGACCCCGCGCAGACGCCGGAGAGCCTCGAGAAGCTGCGCGCGCTGCCCGAGCGCACCATCGTCGTCGGCCACGGCCCGATCTTCCACGGCACCGCCGCCGAGATGCTCGCGTCCCTGAAACGCTGACCGGACCGTCAGTCGCCGGCCGTGCGCAGCGTAGCCCAGAGCTCGGCGCGGGCGGGGAAGGATCCGAGGTCTGCGCCGAGGATCGACGAGGCCTGCGCGATCCGCGTGCGCAGCGTGTGCCGGTGCACGCCGAGGGCGACCGCGGCCGGTTCGAGGCGGGCATCGTGCTCGAGCCACACCCGCAGCGACCGCTCCAGCTCCGCACCGTCGCGGGTGTCATGCCGGCGCAGCGGGGCCAGGCGCGACTCCGCGATGAGTCTCGCCTCGTCCGTGGCGAAGGCGGCGAGCACACTCGATTCGGCGCGGTCCGCATAGCGCGCGATGCCCGTGCCGGCGCGGCGCAAGGCGGTGAGGGCCTGCGTGTGCGCGCGGGAGAACCCGGTGTACTCCTCCGGCGCCGACACGCCGATCCGCGCGTCGACCTGCGCCGACAGCTCGTCCAGCACGGACGCGTCCGTCGCCGCGAGGCACATCACCAGCCCGTCCTCCGAATCGGCGAGGAAGACCGGGGGAGCGCCCTCGCCGCGTTGCCGCTCCCACCACTCGGCCACCGCACCCTCGCGCGCGCCCGCCGCGACAGCGACGACGACGGGGGCCGGGGGAAGCGCACCGAGCACGCGGCGCGCCAGGGTCGGGTCATCGCTGAGCAGCGAGGCGAGCAGCTGCCGGTGCAGGCGGCGCCGGCTGCGCGCGAGCTGCTCGCTCTGCTCGAGCGAGAGTCCGGCCATCGCGATCACGGACGTGACGACGGTGCGGGTCTCCGGATCCAGGGATCCGCTCGCGATCGCCACGACGCCGCGCAGGTGACCGGCGCGCCCGACCGTGAGCAGTGTGTGCGCGGCATCGCGCTCCTCGATGACGCGGTTCGCGGATCCTCCTCGGGCCAGCAGGTCGGACGCGGCCTCGGCGATCGCGGGGGAAGATCCGCGCGCGGGATGCTCGTGCGCGAGCCGCCCGGACGCGTCGTACATCCCGACCCAGCACTCCAGCCGGCGGGAGAGCTCGGTGAGGGTGGACTCCAGCCCGCGCGGACGCAGCGCGGCGACCGACAGCGCGCGCTGCGTCTCCAGCGCCCAGGTGCGCCGGGCATAGGTCTGTGCGGCGATCGCCTCAGAATGCGCCCGCGCGACCGCGAGGAAGGGCGTGCCATAGGGGACCTCGAACAGCACCAGCCCGGCCTGCGCGCAGGCCGCCGCGAGCTCGGCCGGGATCCCGCTGCGGTGCACCTCGGTGCCGAAGCCGAGCCCGACCACGCCGCGATCGACGAGCCGGCGCACATACGCGGCGATGCCGGCGGCATCGCCGTCTGCGAACTGCGTGCCCGTGGTGAGCAGCGCGAGGTCGTCGGCGAGGAACGGCGTCGGATCGGTGAGATCGGAGTTGTGCACCCAGCGCAGCGGGCGATCCAGGGAGCCTGCGGGCAGGGCCGACTCGGCGCCGACGAGCGAGAGGTGCAGGTCGGGTCGGCCCAGCAGCGTGCGCAGGGTGGGTTGCTGATCCATGGCGTCCTTCCGAGAGCCGGAGCGGACGATGGCCGAACCGGCGAAAACGTGAACCATATTGTACGCTCCGGCGAATGCTCCCCGACGATGGTGCTCGTAATCTCGATGCCATGACCACCATCGACGTCGCAACCGAATCGATTCCCCTCGGCGGACCCTCGCTCCCGCAGGAGCGCCGCATGGTCACCGAGCTTCCCGGTCCCCGCTCGGCGGAGATCCTGGCGCGCAAGGCCGCCGCAGTCCCCGCCGGCGTCGGGCACACCGTCCCCGTGGCCGCGGTCGCCGCCGGTGGTGGCGTCGTCGTGGACGCCGACGGCAACTCGCTCATCGACCTCGGCAGCGGCATCGCCGTGACCACGGTCGGCAGCGCCCACCCCAAGGTCGCCGCGGCCATCGCCGCCCAGGCCGCGCAGTTCACGCACACCTGCTTCATGATCTCGCCGTACGAGTCCTACATCGAGGTGGCCGAGGCCCTCAACCGCCTCACCCCGGGTGACTTCGCGAAGAAGAGCGCCCTGTTCAACTCGGGCGCCGAGGCCGTCGAGAACGCGATCAAGATCGCCCGCAAGCACACGGGCCGCCCGGCGGTTGTCGCCTTCGACCACGGCTACCACGGCCGCACCAACCTGACCATGGCGCTCACCGCGAAGGCGATGCCGTACAAGAGCGGCTTCGGCCCGTTCGCCCCCGAGGTGTACCGCGCCCAGGCCTCCTACCCGTACCGCGACGGCCTGACAGGCCCCGAAGCGGCAGCGCGCACGATCCTCCAGCTCGAGAAGCAGATCGGCGCCGACAACCTGGCGGCGGTCATCATCGAGCCGATCCAGGGCGAGGGCGGCTTCATCGTGCCCGCCGACGGCTACCTGCCCGCGATCGTCGAGTGGTGCCGCGCGAACGGCGTGGTCTTCATCGCCGACGAGGTGCAGACCGGTTTCGGTCGCACCGGCGCGATGTTCGCCAGCGAGATCTTCGGCATCGAGCCCGACCTGATCACCACGGCCAAGGGGATCGCGGGCGGCATGCCGCTGGCCGCGGTCACCGGCCGCGCCGAGATCATGGACTCCTCGCACTCGGGCGGCCTCGGCGGCACCTACGGCGGCAACCCGGTGGCCTGCGCCGCGGCGCTCGCCGCGATCGACGCCTACGAGAACGACGGCCTGATCGAGCGCGCCACCGAGATCGGTGCGCTGCTCACGGAGCGTCTCACCGCAATCCAGGCCGCCGACCCGCGCGTGGGTGACATCCGCGGGCACGGCGCCATGATCGCCGCCGAGTTCGTCGACCCGACGACCGGCGCCCCGGATGCGGCTCTCACGGGCGCGGTGGCCAAGGCGGCGATCGCGCAGGGCGTCATCGTCCTCACTTGCGGCACATTCGGCAACGTGATCCGCTTCCTCCCGCCGCTGACGATCGGCGACGACCTCCTGAACGAGGGACTCGACATCGTCGCCGCCGCACTCGCGGCGCACTAGAACGTCCGGGCGCGATCGGGATCGGGGGATGCTGGATCGCGCCCGGCAACTTTTACACTGACGCACCTCGCGGTGCCTCCCCATCGAAGGAGCTGGAAATGGCCGACATCACGCGTGACGTGCTCATCATCGGAGCCGGGGCCGCAGGCACCACCGCCGCCAACGAACTGCGCAAGGCCGGCCTCTCGGTCGTCGTGCTGGAGGCCCGCGACCGGGTCGGCGGGCGGCTGTGGACCGACGTCGTCGACGGCGCCATGCTCGAGCTCGGCGGGCAGTGGGTCTCGCCCGACCAGAGCGCCCTGATCGAGACCATCGACGAGCTGGGCCTGGACACCTTCAGCCGCTACCGGGAGGGGGACAGCGTCTACGTCGGCCCCGACGGCACGCTGCACCGCTTCACCGGCGAGATGTTCCCGGTGTCCGAGGCGACCGAGAAGGTCATCGCCGAGATCACCGAGCGCCTGGACGCGATGGTCGCCGAGGTCGATCCCGATCGCCCGTACGCGCACGCCAAGGCCGCCGAGTGGGACACGATCACCTGGGATGCGTGGCTGCGCCAGCAGACCGACGATGACGAGGCGATCCGCAACCTCGCCTTCGCGACCGGATCCGCGATGCTCACCAAGCCGACGCACGCGTTCTCGCTGCTGCAGTCGCTGCTCATGGCCGCCTCCGCCGGCTCCTACTCGCACCTCGTGGACGCCGACTTCATCCTCGACAAGCGGGTCGTGGGCGGCCTGCAGCAGGTTCCGCAGCTGCTCGCGGAGCGCCTCGGCGAGGACGTGCTGCTGAACCAGCCGGTCCGCTCGCTCCAGTGGGGCCCCTCGACAAGCTCGGGGACCGACGGCATCACCGCGACCACCGACTCGCTCACCGTGAGCGCGCGCTACGCGATCCTCGCGCACGCCCCGATCCTCTACGACCGGATCTCGTTCGTCCCATCGCTCCCGCGCCGGCAGCACCAGATGCACCAGCACATCTCGATGGGCTTCGTGATCAAGGTGCACGCCGTCTACGACGGGCCGTTCTGGCGCGAGCAGGGCCTCAGCGGCACCGCGTTCAGCCCGTACGAACTCGTGCACGAGGCCTACGACAACACCAACCACGGCGACGAGCGCGGCACCCTGGTCGGCTTCGTCAGCGACCAGAACGCGGACGACGTGTTCGAGCTGAGCGCCGAGGAGCGCAAGGAGCGGATCCTCGAGTCCCTCTCGCACTACTACGGTCCCGAGGCGAAGAACCCCGTCGTGTACTACGAGAGCGACTGGGGCACCGAGGAGTGGACGCGCGGCGCCTACGCCGCGAGCTTCGATATGGGCGGTCTGCACCGCTACGGCAAGGACCTGCGCACGCCCGTCGGCCCCCTCCACTTCGCCTGCTCCGACATCGCCGGCGCCGGGTACCAGCACGTCGACGGCGCGATCCGGATGGGCCGCCTCGCCGCCGCGCAGATCCTCGACGCGCGCCGTGCGGCGGGCGAGGTCGTCGGAGCCGGCGCGAGCGTCGACAACGGCTGATGACGACGTCGATCGTCGTCGGCTACACGGCGACGGAGACCGGGGCTGACGCCCTCGCTCTCGGCGTGCGACTCGCCCGGAGCACCCGGCGGCGCCTGCACGTGCTGGTGGTCCTACCGGACGAGGGCGGCTCGACCGCTGCCGCCGGCACCGAGCTGGGCCACGAAGGCGTGCTCCAGGGGCAGGCGAAGCAGTGGCTGGACGCGGCGGCCGAGAGCATCCCCGCGGACGTGCAGCACACCCCGCACGTCTGGGTCCACGATTCGTTCGCGGAGGGCCTCGTGCTCGCCGGCGAGGAGCTGGACGCCGGTCTCATCGTGGTCGGCGCCGCGAACGGCGCGACCGTGGGCCTGCACCGGATGGGCAGCGTCGCGCAGGCGCTGCTGCACTCCTCGCCGATCCCGGTGGCGCTCGCCCCGGCCGGTTTCGCGCACCGCGAGGACGCCGACGCGCCGATCTCGCGGGTGACCGCGGCGATCGGCAGCCGTCCCGGCGCCGATGTGCTGCTGGATGCGGCGGTCGCGCTGTCCGCATCGAGCGGTGCGACGCTGCGCCTGGTGTCGCTGGTGGCGTTCGACGTGCCGCGCGGGCTCGACCTTCAGACGATCCGCCTCGTCAGCACCGCGCACGGCGACGACGTGCTGGCGCGCGCCGAGATGGAGCTGCCGTCTGGCGTGCGCGCCGAGCTCGAGCGGGCCCCCGGCGACACCGTCGAGCACGCGATCGAGCAGCTGTCCTGGCTGCCGGGAGAGCTGATCCTGGTCGGATCCAGCAGGCTGGCACAGCCGCGCCGGCTGTTCCTCGGATCCACGGCCGCGAAGATGCTGGACGTCATCCCGGTCCCCATGATCGTCGTGCCGCGCACCCGCGCGGCCGATACACCCTGAGCGGCCTGAGCCGCCGCCCCGACATCACCTCGAACACGAGAACTCAACGAAGGAAGGATCACTCATGACCGATCTGGAGAAGGCGCTGCTGGACAGCGTCCCCACGGGCCTGTACATCGCGGGCGAGTGGGTCGCCGCAGAGGGCGACAAGACCTTCGACGTGCGCGATCCCGCCACCAACGACGTCGTGCGCACGATCGCCGACGCCTCGCCCGCCGACGGCATGCGGGCGCTGGACGCCGCCGTCGCCGCGCAGGACTCCTGGGCCGCGACCCCGCCGCGCACGCGCAGCGACATCCTGCGCCGCGCGTTCGACCTCGTGCAGGCGCACAAGGAGGACCTGGCGCTGCTGATGACCGTCGAGATGGGCAAGCCCCTGGCCGAGGCCCGCGGCGAGGTCGGCTACGGCGGTGAGTTCCTGCGCTGGTTCAGCGAGGAGGCGGTGCGCATCTCCGGCCGCTACGGCCTGAACCCCGAGGGCACCGGCCGCATGGTCGTCTCGCAGCGTCCCGTGGGCCCGTCGTTCTTCGTCACCCCGTGGAACTTCCCGTTCGCGATGGCGACCCGCAAGATCGCGCCGGCGCTCGCCGCCGGCTGCACGGTCGTGATCAAGCCGCCGGCACTCACCCCGCTCACCACGATGTACTTCGTGAAGCTACTGGAAGAGGCAGGGCTCCCGGCCGGCGTCGTGAACGTCGTGCAGACCTCGCGCTCCTCCGCGCTGTCGGCCCCGATCATCGCCGACCCGCGTCTGCGCAAGCTGTCGTTCACCGGATCCACCGAGGTCGGCCGCAAGCTCATCGCCCAGGCGGCGGAGGGCGTG
This sequence comes from Microbacterium panaciterrae, assembly GCF_039541635.1. NCBI lineage: Bacteria > Bacillati > Actinomycetota > Actinomycetes > Micrococcales > Microbacteriaceae > Microbacterium > Microbacterium panaciterrae. The sequence goes on along the minus strand of NZ_BAABGP010000003.1, from coordinate 270,091 downwards.
CTGCGCGTGTCGATGGAGCTCGGCGGCAACGCCCCGTTCGTCGTCTTCGAGGACGCCGATCTGGACAAGGCCGTGGAGGGGGCGCTGGCGGCGAAGTTCCGCAACATCGGTCAGGCCTGCACCGCCGCGAACCGTTTCATCGTGCACCAGGACGTCGCGGACGAGTTCGCAGCACGGATCACCGAGCGCGTGAACGCGATGAAGATCGGCCGCGGCACCGAGGACGGCGTCTCTATCGGCCCGCTCATCGACCATGACGCGGTAGCCAAGGCACAGGAGCTCGTGGGCGACGCCGTCGAGCGCGGCGCGACGCTGCTCGCCGGCGGCAAGGCGCTCGAAGGTGTCGGATCCTTCTACGAGCCCACGGTGCTCGCCAACGTGCAGGCCGGCAGCGAGATCCTCCGCGAGGAGATCTTCGGCCCGGTGCTCGCGATCGCCACCTTCGCCGACGAGGCCGAGGCCGTGCGCCTCGCGAACGACACCGAGTACGGCCTGGTCTCCTACGTCTTCACACAGGATCTCGCCCGCGGGCACCGCATGATCGACGCGCTCGAGACGGGCATGATGGGTCTCAACGTGGGGGTCGTCTCGAACGCGGCGGCTCCCTTCGGCGGCGTCAAGCAGTCCGGCGTCGGCCGTGAGGGCGGCTTCGAGGGCATCCACGAGTACCTCTCCACCAAGTACACGCTGATCCCGGTCGACTGACATCCCGGTCGGTCCCTGAGCCTGTCGAAGGGCCCGACCCCCACGAACGAACTGAGAGGAACCGGACATGACCGACTACGCCGTCGTCAACCCGGCCACGGGCGAGACCCTGGCAACCTACGAGACCTTCACCGACGCGCAGATCGAGGACGCGATCACCCGCGCCCACGCTGCGGCCGCGATCTGGGCCGCCACCCCGGTCGCCGAGCGCGCCGCCGTGATCCGCCGGATCGCGGAGGGCCACCGTGCGCGCCGCGACGAGTTCGCCGCGATCATCACGCGCGAGATGGGCAAGCCGCTCGCCGCGGCTGCCGGTGAGGTCGACTTCGCCGCCGACATCATCGAGTTCTACGCCGACAACGCGGAGAAGATCACGGCCGACCAGCCGCTGGACATCCTCGGCGAGGGCACGGCGGTCATCCGCAAGGCGCCCCTGGGCGTGCTCTTCGGCATCATGCCGTGGAACTTCCCGGCCTACCAGGTCGCGCGCTTCGCTGGCCCGAACCTGGCGGTCGGCAACACGATCATCCTCAAGCACGCTCCGCAGTGCCCCGAGTCGGCGGCCATTCTCGAGGAGATCTACCGCGACGCGGGCCTGCCCGACGGCGCCTATGTGAACGTGTACGCCACGAACGAGCAGTCCGCGACGATCGTCGCCGACCCGCGCGTGCAGGGCGTCTCGGTCACGGGGTCCGAGCGCGCGGGCGCGGCGGTCGCCGAGATCGCCGGACGCAACCTGAAGAAGGTCGCGCTGGAGCTGGGCGGATCGGATCCGTTCATCCTGCTCTCCACCGACGACCTCGACGCGACCGTGCAGGCCGCGGTGGACGCGCGCCTGGACAACAACGGCCAGGCCTGCAACGGGGCCAAGCGGTTCATCGTCGTGGACTCCCTCTACGACGCCTTCGTGGAGAAGGCCGTCGCGGCCCTCGCCGCGGTCACGCCGGCCGACCCGACCCAGGAGGACACCGTCCTCGGACCGCTGGTGTCCGAGGCGGCAGCGGTGAACCTGCAGCAGCAGGTCGACACCGCGGTGGCGCAGGGCGCGACCCTGCTCACCGGCGGCACCCGCGAGGGCGCGTTCTACGCTCCGACGCTGCTCGCCGACGTGACGCCGGCGATGGACGTCTACCGCGAGGAGCTGTTCGGCCCCGCCGCCGTCGTCTACCGCGTGGCCGACGAGGCCGCGGCGGTCGCGCTGGCGAACGACACGTCGTTCGGCCTCGGCTCGTACGTGTTCACCACAGACCCGGCGCAAGCCGAGCGGGTGGCGAACGGCATCGACGCGGGTATGGTCTACGTCAACGTCGTGCTGGCTGACAGCCCCGAGCTGCCGTTCGGCGGAGTCAAGCGCAGCGGCACCTCGCGCGAGCTGGGTCTGCTCGCCGCTGACGAGTTCGTGAACAAGAAGCTCATCCGCGTGGCCTGATTCCGGCAGCTCGGATTCGTCCCGCCGCACTCAGCGGGAGAGAAGGAGCGGGCGTCGCATATCCTGCGGCGCCCGCCCCTTCGTCATGCCGGGCGCGTGCGGCCCGTCGCACGATCACGGGCGTAGCCTCGAGATGTCCTGTTCGCTCTCCCGAGAGGCCGCCATGACCACCGTCGCCGAGAACATCGTCTCCACCCTTCGCGCGAACGGAGTGCAGCGCGTGTACGGGATCCCCGGGGACTCCCTGAACGGCTTCACGGACGCGCTCCGCAAGGACGGCACGATCCGCTGGGTGCACGTGCGCCACGAGGAGACCGCGGCCTTCGCGGCGGCCGCGGAGGCGGCGCTCACGGGCGATCTGGCGGTCGTCGCCGGATCCTGCGGCCCCGGCAACCTGCACCTCATCAACGGGCTCTACGACGCCAACCGTTCCCGCGTGCCCGTGCTCGCGATCGCCGCGCACATCCCGACCAGCGAGATCGGCACGCAGTACTTCCAGGAGACGCACCCGCAGGAGCTGTTCCGCGAGTGCAGCGTCTACGTCGAGTACGTCTCGGATCCGGTGCAGATGCCGCGCCTGCTGCAGGTCGCGATGCGGGCCGCGATCGAGAAGCGCGGCGTCGCGGTGCTGGTGATCTCCGGCGACGTGGCGCTCGCCGAGGCCGAGGACGACCGGGTGAGCGTGATCGAGCGCGCCCGTCCCGTCATCGTGCCGAGCCCTGCGGAGCTAGAGCGCGCGGCGACCCTGCTGAACGCGGCCTCGAAGGTGACGATCCTGGCGGGTGCCGGCGCGGAGGGTGCGCACGACGAACTCGTCGCGCTCGCGGACCGCCTGGCCGCGCCCGTCGTGCACGCCCTGCGCGGCAAGGAGTTCGTGGAGTACGACAACCCGTTCGACGTCGGCATGACAGGGCTGCTGGGCTTCGCGTCCGGCTACCGGGCGATGGAGGGGGCGGATGCGCTGCTGATCCTCGGATCCGACTTCCCGTATCCGCAGTTCTACCCGGCGACCGCGACGACGATCCAGGTCGATATCCGCGGGGAGAACCTCGGGCGCCGTCATCCGCTCGATCTCGGGATGGTCGGCGACGTCGGGGCGACGGCGGCGGCGCTGCTGCCGCGGCTCGCCGGGGATCGCCGCCGGACCCACCTCGACGACGCCACCGCGCACTACCGGAAGACCCGCGCCAAGCTCGATGAGCTGGCGGTGCCGTCGCGGGGCACGGCGCCCATCCATCCGCAGTATCTGGCGCGCCTGCTCGATGAGGCCGCCGCCGCCGATGCGATCTTCACCGCCGACGTGGGCTCTCCCACGGTCTGGGCGGCGCGCTACCTGCGCATGAACGGCAGGAGGCGGCTCATCGGATCCTTCAGCCACGGATCCATGGCGAACGCGTTGCTGCACGCCATCGGCGCGCAGGCGTCGGAGCCGGATCGTCAGGTGGTGGCGCTGGCCGGCGACGGCGGCCTCACGATGATGCTGGGCGAGCTGATCTCGCTCACGCAGAACGGGCTGGATGTGAAGACGATCGTCGTGAACAATTCCTCGCTGAACTTCGTCGAGCTGGAGATGAAGGCGGCGGGCTTCGTGAACTTCGGCACGGGCCTGCAGAACCCCGATTTCGCCGCGGTCGCTGAGGCGATGGGCATCTTCGGCCGCAGGGTGGAACGCAGCGCGGATCTGCCGGCCGCGCTCGCCGAGGTGCTCGCACATGACGGCCCCGCGCTGCTGGACGTGGTGACCGAGCGGCAGGAGCTCTCGATGCCGCCGGCGGTCAACGCCGAGCAGGTCAAGGGCTTCGCGCTGTACGCGATCCGCACCGTGCTCTCCGGCCGCGGAGACGAGCTGCTCGATCTCGCCAAGGCGAACTGGCGTCAGCTGTTCTGAGCGGTTCCGCCACGCCCGGCCGCGCCCGGGATCCCGGCCCGGTTCGGTCAGCGCTCCGGGATGTCGTACACTGGACGAGCAGTTGTTGTCTGCATTCTTTCGCCGTGCCTCGGGTCTCCCGGACGTGGAAAGCGGATGCAGACAGAGGCTTCCGGGCCTCTAGGGCGGTAGCTCAATTGGCAGAGCAGCGGTCTCCAAAACCGCAGGTTGCAGGTTCGATTCCTGTCCGCCCTGCGCGTCAGCTCACAGCTGGCACACGAAAGGTACTCGAGGATGGTTCAGGACGCATCGGGCGCTGTGGTCTCCACGGCGAACGGCGGCGCGGGCCGCGACAAGAAGCTCGGCTTCTTCGCTCGCATCGCGCTGTTCTTCCGTCAGGTGATCGCGGAGCTCCGCAAGGTGGTCGCCCCGACGCGCAAGGAGCTCATCAAGTACACGCTGGTGGTCCTCGGGTTCGTGATCGTGATGATGGCACTCGTGTACGGGCTCGACATGGCCTTCTCGTGGCTGACGACGCAAGTCTTCGGGGTTCCCGGGAAAACCGCGTGATCCCGCGGCCCAGGGTCCATCGACCCCGGGCCGAACCTGAAGGAGAGAAGAGCAAGTGTCCGAACGATACTCTGGCGACGACGTCGACTGGGCGACCGCCGCTGAGCAGTCCAGCGAAGACGACGAGGCTCAGGAGGGCGACGTCCTCGCCTCCGAAGAACGTGCCGTGACGCCCGCCGAGCACGCCGCCCTGCATGTCGAGGGCGATGACGACGACGACGCGGACGACGAAGACATCGACATCGAAGACCCGGAGGCAGACGCGATCGTGAACGACGCCCTCAACCTGGACGAGGCGGCCGAGTCCGCGGCCGCCGCCGAAGTTCTCAACGACTCCGCGGCCGAGGAGGCCGCCGACCTCGAGGCCAAGGCCGCCGACGCGGTCACCCCCTACGACGGCCCCGACGTGAACGGCGAGGAGGAAGCGCCCGTGCTCGACCCCGACGAGGTCGCAGAGATCGACGCGGCCGCCGACGTCGTGGATGCGGTCGAGGCCGACGCCGAGGAGGACCCGTACGAGGCCTTCCGGATGGATCTGCGCATGCTTCCCGGCAAGTGGTACGTCATCCACTCCTATGCCGGTTTCGAGCGCAAGGTGAAGGCCAACATCGAGCAGCGCAAGTCGACGCTCGAGGTCGAGGACGACATCTACCAGATCGAGGTCCCGATGGAGGACGTCGTCGAGATCAAGAACGGTCAGCGCAAGATGGTCACGCGCGTCCGGATCCCGGGGTACGTGCTCGTGCGCATGGAGCTCAACGAGGACACCTGGTCGGTCGTGCGGCACACGCCCGGCGTCACCGGATTCGTGGGCAACGCGCACAACCCGACTCCGCTCCGCTTCGAGGAGGCCTTCAACATGCTGAAGGCCCTCGTCGAAGTCAAGGACATCCCGACCGCCAAGGCCGTCACGGCCAAGGGCGGCACGGCCGTGGCGCGTCCGCTCCCGGCCGAGGTCGACTTCGAGGTCGGCGAGACGATCACGATCAAGGAGGGCTCGTTCGCGGGTCTTCCCGGTTCGATCTCCGAGATCAAGCCGGAGAGCGGCAAGCTCACCGTCCTCGTCTCGCTGTTCGAGCGCGAGACCCCGGTCGAGCTGTCGTTCGACCAGGTCACCAAGATGATCTGACGCCCCTCCGCGTCGCAGAACGGCCGTCCCGAGAGGGGCGGCCGTTCTGCTGTGTCCGTCCGGTCTCGCGCGGCCACAGGATCCGGTAGACTTCTATGGTTTGTGCGTGCGTTCGTCGTGCGCACGAACATCACCGCGTTCCGGAGATGCCGGATCCGCGGGAGAGGGACGCCCCAGGGCATCCGCTCGATGAAAGGAAAGAGAATGGCACCGAAGAAGAAGGTGACCGGCCTGATCAAGCTCCAGATCAACGCCGGCGCCGCCAACCCGGCCCCGCCGATCGGCCCCGCGCTCGGTCAGCACGGCGTCAACATCATGGAGTTCTGCAAGGCGTACAACGCGGCGACCGAGTCGCAGCGCGGCAACGTCATCCCCGTCGAGATCACCGTCTACGAGGACCGCAGCTTCACGTTCGTCCTGAAGACCCCGCCGGCCGCCGAGCTGATCAAGAAGGCCGCCGGCGTGCAGAAGGGCTCCGCCACTCCGCACACCGTCAAGGTCGCGAAGATCTCGGCCGAGCAGGTCCGTCAGATCGCCGAGCAGAAGCAGGCCGACCTGAACGCGAACGACATCGACGCCGCGTCGAAGATCATCGCCGGAACCGCCCGTTCCATGGGCATCACGGTCGAGGGCTGAGGGAGATAACAATGGCTACCAAGTCCAAGGCTTACAACGCTGCTGTCGCGAAGATCGAGGCAGACCGCTTCTACACCCCGACCGAGGCCGTGGCTCTCGCGAAGGAGACCGGCTCCGCGAAGTTCGACTCCACCGTCGAGGTCGCGCTGAAGCTCTCCGTCGACCCGCGCAAGGCGGACCAGATGGTGCGCGGCACCGTCATCCTCCCGCACGGCACCGGCAAGACCGCCCGCGTCATCGTGTTCGCGACGGGTCCGGCCGCTGAGGCCGCGATCGCCGCGGGTGCGGACGAGGTCGGCGGCGCCGAGCTCATCCAGAAGGTCGCCGACGGCTGGACCAACTTCGACGCAGCCGTCTCGACCCCGGAGCTCATGGGCCAGGTCGGTCGCCTCGGCAAGGTGCTCGGCCCGCGCGGCCTGATGCCGAACCCGAAGACCGGCACCGTGACCCCCAACGCGGCCAAGGCCGTCGAGGAGATCAAGGGCGGCAAGATCGAGTTCCGCGTCGACAAGCACGCCAACGTGCACTTCGTCGTCGGCAAGGCATCGTTCTCGGCCGAGCAGCTCGACGAGAACATGCAGGCCGCGCTCGAGGAGATCGTCCGCCTCAAGCCGTCCAGCTCGAAGGGTCGCTACATCCAGAAGGGTGCGGTGTCGACCACGTTCGGCCCCGGCATCCCGCTGGACGTCAACGCCATCTGAGCCTGACGCTCACGCACGAAGGCCCGTTCCCGATTCCGGGGGCGGGTCTTCGTCGTTGGTCGGCTCCAGCAGCAGGATGAGCGCGCGCAGGTGCGCGGCCATGTCGATCGAAGGATCCAGCAGCCACTGGGTCTGCAGGCCGTCCATGGCGGCGAGCACGAGGGCGGCCGCGGCGTCCGGGGCGATGTCGGCGCGCAGCGCGCCGCTGCGCTGCGCGCGGGCGATCCGCCGCGCGAAGCCGGCCCTGGTGCGCGCGTAGCGCTCGGCGAAGTAGCGCCGACGCTCGGTCTCGGTCGTGTCGGCGGCCGCGAGCGCCGAGGTCACGGCGAACAGAGCCACCAGGCCCGGCACGGTGGCGTTGTGGGCGACCAGGTCGAGCGACGCCTGGAACCCGGCGTCCTCAGTGGCGGGGAACTGCTGCCGGTTCACATCATCGCGATGGCGCACGACCTCCAGCAGCAGCGTCTCCCGGGATCCGAAGTGATGCAGGAGTCCCGCCTTCGAGCGCCCCACCTCATCGGCGACGAGCTGCAGGGTGGTCGCGTCGTTCCCGCGCTCGGCGAGGATCCGCAGTGCCGCGTCCAGCACGTCGAGGCGGAACTGCTCCGTCTTGGCGTAGCTGCCGCGGGCACGCGGGACCGAAGATGAGCTCATGACACAAAACTCTACCGTTGGTCGGGTTTAACGCGTAGAGTGGACGAAAACCTACCTTTGGTCGACTTCCCGTGCGCGGGACGACCGCCGCGTCTCGAGGATGAGGAACCATGGCATCGCCCCAGCTGTCCGTCCAGCTCTACACCGTGCGCGACGCGCTCGCGACCGACCTGCCCGGCACGCTCGCCGGACTGGCCGCAGCCGGCTTCGCCCACGTGGAGGCCTTCGGCTTCCTCGGCAACGCCGCCGCGCTGCGGGCGGCGTACGACGGCGCAGGCCTGACCGCGCCGAGCGGCCACGCGAACTTCCTCTCGGACGAGCTGCGTTTCGGCGAGACGGTCATCACGATCCCCCCGTTCGCGTCGATCCTCGACGATGCCGAGACCCTCGGGATCGAGATCCTGATCGATCCGATGGTCGCGCCCGATCGCTGGGCGAGCCGGGACGAGATCGAGAAGACCGCGGATCGCCTGAACGGACTGGTCGACGTGGCGGCCGCGCGCGGGATCCGCCTCGGATATCACAACCACTCCCAGGAGTTCCATCACGACATCGACGGGGTCCCGGCACTGGAGCACTTCGCCGGGCTGCTCGACGAGCGGGTCGTGCTCGAGCTCGACGTGTTCTGGGCGGCGATCGGCGGAGCAGACGTCCCCGCCCTGCTGCAGCGCCTCGGCGACAGGGTGCGACTGCTGCACATGAAGGACGGCGTGATCGGCGCGGATCCGTTCCGCAGCGCCGAGGGCGTCAGCGTCCGGCTCGACCAGCGGGTGGCGGGCGAGGGCGATCTCGACATCGCCGGGATCCTCGCGGCGGCGCCGGCCGCGGAGTACGCGATCGTCGAGTTCGACCAGTACGACGGCGACATCCTGGACGCCGTGACCCGCAGCGCTGCCGCTCTTCGCGCGGAGGGCGTGCGATGACCGGCGGCGCCGTCGGTGTCGGCTTCATCGGCACCGGGATGATCAGCGACACGTACCTGCAGAATCTCACCTCCTTCCCCGACATCCGCGTCGTGATCCTCGGCGACATCGACACGGCCCGGGCCGCCGCCCAGGCGGCCACGCACGGCATCCCCGAGAGCGGGACGCCGGACGACGTGCTCGCGCATCCGGACGTCGAGCTGGTCGTCAACCTCACCATCCCCGCCGCGCATGTGCCGGTGAGCCTGTCCGCGATCGCCGCGGGCAAGCACGTCTGGAGCGAGAAGCCGATCGGCGTCGAACGCGCCGCCGCCCGCGAGCTGCTCGCGCAGGCCGACGCCGCGGGACTGCGCGTCGGCATCGCGCCGGACACGGTGCTCGGTCCCGGGTTGCAGACCGCCCGGCGTGCGATCGCCCGTGGCGATATCGGCACGCCGCTGTCTGCGCAGACCAGCATGCAGTACATCGGCCCCGACATCTTCCACCCCAACCCGGAGTTCCTGTTCGCCCGGGGAGCGGGGCCGCTGATCGACATGGGTCCGTATTACATCTCCGCGCTGGTGAGCGTGTTCGGACCCGTCGCGCGCGTCGCGGCCGTGGGCGGGCGCGGGCGCGAGACGCGCACGGTCCAGGTCGGCGAGCGGGCCGGCACCGAGTTCCCCGTCGAGGTGCCGACGCTGGTGCAGGCGATCGCGCAATTCGAACAGGGCGCCACGAGCCAGAGCGTGTTCAGCTTCGACTCCCCGCTCGCGCGCACTGGAGTGGTCGAGATCACCGGCACCGAGGGGACCATGGTCATCCCGGATCCGAACACGTTCGGCGGTGAGGTGCGCATCACCCGCGCGCCGACCCGGGCGACGGCCGGATCCGAACCTGCCTGGGAGGTCGTTGCGCCGGTCGGCATCGAGGCCGGGCGAGGCCTGGGCGTGCTCGACATGGCACGGGCGATCCGCGCGGGCGTGCCGCACATCGCCACCGGAGAGCTCGGCTACCACGTGTTCGACACGTTGCTCTCGCTGGAGGAGGCGGTCTCCTCCGGCGCGTTCGTCGAGGTGCAGAGCACGGTCGGGGAGATCCCGCTCGTTCCCGAGGACCGCGACCCGTTCGCGGCGACGCTCTAGGCGGCCGCGGTGACCACGCACCTCAGCGGGGAGGGGCTCAGGGCCGGCTTCCTCGGCGGCGGCTTCATGGCCGCCGTGCACAGCCGCGCCGCGCGAGCCGCGGGGGCGGTGCCGGCGATCCTGGCCGGGTCTTCTCCCGAGCGAGGCGCGCAGGCTGCCGCCGATCTCGGCATCGAGGCCGCAGCCGCGGATGTCGCGGAAGTGTTCGCCGCGTGCGACGTGGCGCACATCTGCACGCCGAACGGATTGCACGCCGCGCAGGCGCTCGCCGCGCTCGCAGCGGGCCGGCACGTCGTGTGCGAGAAGCCGCTCGCGGTCACCGTCGAGGATGCGCGCGCCGTGACCGCGGCCGCGGACGCCGCCGGGCTGGTGGGGGCGGTGCCGTTCGTGTACCGCTATCACCCGATCGTGCGGCAGGCGCGCGCCCTGGTTGCCGCCGGCGAGCTCGGCACGATCCTCACGATCGACGGTGCCTACCTGCAGGACTGGCTGCAGCAGCCGGGCGAGAGCAACTGGCGTGCCGATGCCGCAGCCGGAGGGGCGTCGCGGGCGTTCGCCGACATCGGATCCCACCTGTGCGATCTGATCGAGTTCGTCACCGGGCAGCGGATCGTCGCGCTCACGGCGCGCACCCGCACCGTCTATGCCGAGCGCCAGGGCACGCAGGTCGCCAACGAAGACATCGCGGCCGTGATCGCGGAACTCGAGGGCGGCGCGCTCGCGACGCTGCTCGTGTCGCAGCTCGCGCCGGGACGCAAGAACGGCCTGGTGCTCGAGGTGCACGGCACCGCGCAGAGCCTGCGATTCGCGCAGGAGCGGCCGGAGGAGCTGTGGATCGGCGCGGCGGAAGGCTCCCGGCTGCTGCTGCGGGATCCGTCCGCGGCGGGGGACCGCGGACTCTCCCTCGTGCCGGCCGGGCACCCGATGGGCTACCAGGACGCCTTCAACGCGTTCATCGCCGACGTCTACGCCGCCGTGCGCGGTGAGGCCCCGGACGGCCTCCCCGTCTTCGCGGACGGCCTGCGCGCCGCCATCATCACCGCCGCCGTACTGGAATCCGCCGCGACCGGCACCTGGGTCCGTGTGGAGAGCGGATCCGCACCGAGAATCGAGGAATCATGACCGAGAGCACGCACCCCGTCACGCTGTTCACCGGACAGTGGGCGGATCTGCCGTTCGAGGAGGTCGCCCGGCTCGCCGCCTCGTGGGGATATGACGGGCTCGAGATCGCCGCCAGCGGGGACCACCTCGACCTGCAGCGCGCCGACGAGGACGACGCCTACGCCGCTTCCCGACGCGAGATCCTGGACCGCCACGGTCTGCAGGTCTTCGCGATCTCGAACCATCTCGCCGGTCAGGCCGTGTGCGACGCCCCGATCGACTTCCGGCACCGGGCGATCCTGCGCGACTACGTCTGGGGCGACGGGGAGGCCGAGGGGGTGCGGCAGCGCGCCGCCGAGGACATGAAGCGCTCCGCCCGCGTGGCGCGCAAGCTCGGCGTGGACACCGTCATCGGCTTCACCGGATCCTCGATCTGGCCCTACCTGGCGATGTTCCCGCCGGTCGGCGCCGACGTCATCGAGGCGGGCTTCGAGGACTTCGCGACCCGGTGGAACCCGATCCTGGACGTGTTCGACGCCGAGGGCGTGCGGTTCGCGCATGAGGTGCACCCCTCCGAGATCGCGTACGACTACTGGAGCTCGGTCCGGACCCTGGAGGCGATCGGGCACCGTGAGGCGTTCGGGTTCAACTGGGATCCGTCGCACATGATGTGGCAGAACATCGATCCGGTCGGCTTCATCTGGGACTTCCAGGACCGGATCTACCACGTGGACTGCAAGGACACCCGGATGCGCCCGCAGAACGGCCGCGCCGGCGTGCTCGGATCCCACCTGCCCTGGGGCGACCCGCGCCGCGGCTGGGACTTCGTCTCGACCGGGCACGGCGACGTGCCCTGGGAAGACGCCTTCCGCGCCCTCGAGGCGATCGGCTACACGGGCCCGATCTCGATCGAGTGGGAGGACGCCGGCATGGATCGCCTGCACGGCGCAGCGCAGGCCGTGGGGTTCGTGCGCTCGCTGCTCTGGCCGATGCCGACCGCCTCCTTCGACGCCGCGTTCACGAACCAGTAGACCGCTCGCTCCGCGCGGTGGTGCGGCCGCGGCGGGGCGGGTCCGGTCAGCCGAAGAACACCGGGAGCACCAGGCTCACGCCCATCACGACCAGCACCACGGCGATCGCCGTGTCGAGGATCCGCCAGGCCCGCGGCGTGCGCAGCCAGCGGCCGAGGTGGCGGGCGCCGAAGCCGAGCGCGAAGAACCAGATCCCGCTGGCGACGATCGCCCCGGCCGCGAACAGCCAGCGCTCGTCGCCGTGCGTGGCGGCGATCGAGCCGATCAGCAGCACCGTGTCGAGGTACACGTTCGGGTTCAGCCAGGTGAACGCGAGCGTGGCGAGGATCACCGGGGCGAGCGGAGTGCGGGTGAGGGTCGCGGTCCCACCGGGCCGGCTGGCGCCTGCCGCGGATCCGGGCGTCGCAGAGTCGGCGGCGGGATCAGCGACCAGCGACTCGCCGCCCGCCTTCCACGCCCGCCGGGCCGCCAGCACGCCGTACAGCACGAGCGAGGTCGCGCCCGCCCAGCGCGCCACGACGATGAGCCACGGCAGCGACTTCACCAGGTAGCCGAGGCCCGCGGTGCCGGCCAGCACGAGCACGGCATCGGAGACCGCGCAGATCAGCACGACGGGCAGCACGTGCTCGCGGCGCATGCCCTGGCGCAGCACGTACACGTTCTGCGCGCCGACGGCGATGATGAGCGAGAACATGAGGCCGAGGCCGGACAGGGTGGTGAGCACGGATCGACAGTACGGCCACGAGCGACATCAGCACCAGCGAAGATTCCTTAAGTCAGATTAGAGTTGCTGATGTGCAGGTGGATGCGGAATCGGCGCGGACCGTGGCGGCGGTGCTGGATGAGGGCAGCTTCGATGCGGCGGCGCGCCGGCTGCTGCTGACCCCGTCGGCGGTGAGCCAGCGGATCAAGACCCTCGAGCATCAGCTCGGGCGGATCCTGCTCGTGCGCAGCAAGCCGGTGCGCGCCACGGAGGCGGGGGAGGCCGTCGCGCGCTTCGGGCGGCAGATCGCGCTCCTGGAGCACGACGCGATCGCCGGCTTCGGTCTTGCAGGCGAAGGCGGGGGCTCTCGGATCCGCATTCCGCTCGCGGTCAACGCCGACTCGATGGCGACGTGGTTCCTGGCGCCGCTGGCACGGCTGTCCGAACGGTACGGCGTCGAGTTCGACCTGCACCGCGACGACCAGAACTTCACGGCGCGGCTGCTCGAATCCGGAACGGTGATGGCGGCGGTGACCAGCGAGTCCGAGCCGGTCGGGGGGTGCCGGGTGGAGGCGCTCGGTGCGCTGCACTACGTCGCGGCCGCAGCTCCGGGTTTCGCGCGGCGATGGTTCGCGGAGGGGGTGACCGCGCAGACCCTGGCCAGGGCTCCGTTCGTCGACTTCGACCGCCGCGACATCCTGCAGCAGGACTGGCTGCGCGAACGCGGGGTGGATCCGTGGCCGGTGCCACGGCACCACGTCCCCGCGTCGGCCGACTTCTCCGTCGCGGTGGAGCTCGGCCTCGGCTGGGCGCTGCTGCCCGTCCCGCACGCGGAGGCCGGTCTCGCCGACGGGCGGCTGGTGCGGCTCGACGCAGAAGAGGCGACGTCGCCGCTGTTCTGGCAGCAGTGGAACCTCCGCTCCGACCTGCTGGACGCGATCGCCGCCGAGATCCGCGCCGAGGCCGCCCGCGTGCTGCGCTGAGTCGAGTCTCACGTATGCCGGGCGTGACGGGCATCTGGCGGCGCGTCGGCGGTGCGCCCTAGGGTCGAGTCATGGCATCCGAGCGCATCACGCTGACCGTTCCCGGGCCCGACGGCGATCGTTCGCTGGACCTGTCCAGCCCGAACCGCGCGGTCTGGCCCGATGTGCCGGGCGGGCCGATCACGAAGGCCGAGCTCGCCGACTATCTCCAGACCGTGTCCGTGCCGTTCCTGTCGGCGAACGGAAATCGCCCCGTCTCGCTGGAGCGCTATCGCGACGGGATCGGCGGGGAGAGCTTCTTCTCGAAGAACCCGCCCAAGGGCACCCCCGACTTCGTGCAGAGCGTGATGTGCACGTACAACAGCGGGCGCAAGCACCCGCAGATCGTGCTCACCGAAGCCGCGGCGATCGTCTGGGCAGTGCAGATGAACACCGTCGTCTTCCACCCCTGGGCGTCGCTCGCCGCGGACACCGACAACCCGGTCGAACTGCGCATCGACCTGGATCCGCAGCCCGGCACCGGCATCGCCGAGGCCATCCCCGCCGCGCACGAGCTGCGAGCGGTGCTGCGGGAGGCAGGCCTGGAGGCGTTCATCAAGACCAGCGGCAACCGCGGGCTGCACGTGTTCTGCCCGATCCTGCCCGAGCACGAGTTCCTCGTGGTGCGGCACGCGGTGATCGCGGCCGGGCGCGAGCTGGAGCGGAGGATGCCGGATCGCGTCACCACGGCCTGGTGGAAGGAGGAGCGCGGGACGCGGATCTTCGTCGACTTCAACCAGGCCAACCGCGACCGCACGATGGCGGGCGCCTACAGTCCGCGCGCGCTGCCCGGCGCGACGGTCTCGACGCCGATCGAATGGGACGAGCTGGACGAGGTGGATCCGGCCCGGTTCACCGTCCGCACGACCCCGCAGCGGCTCGCGGACATCGGTGATCCGTGGGCGCGGATGCAGGACGCGCCGGGCCGGATCGACACGCTGCTGAGCTGGTGGGAGCGGGACGTCGAGAACGGCCTCGGCGAGATGCCGTTCCCGCCCGAGTTCCCGAAGATGCCGGGCGAGCCGCCGCGCGTGCAGCCCTCGAAGAAGGTCGCCGCCAACTGGGACGACAAGGGCGAACGCGTCGGGGAATAGCGCCGGTCGGACCCGGTCGGCGCCGCTCCGGGGCCGGGAGGTCGGGCGCGCGGTCCCGGCTCGCTGCGCGAGCCCCGCCAGTCCCGAGCCTGCGCGCCCGACCTCCCGGACCCTGCGCTCCGTTCGTGCGCGTGCGTCCCCGATCGAACCGACGTCAGTCGATGACGTCGGCGAGGTCGTAGCCAGCGACGGTCTCCAGCTGCTCGTAGGTGCAGGAGCGGGCCTCGCGGTCGTCGCGCCAGCGTGCGAACTGGACCGTGTGCCGGAACCGCCAGCCCTCCAGCTGGTCGTAGCGCACCTCGAGCACGCGTTCGGGGCGCAGCCGCACGAACGACGTGTCCTTGCTGCTGCTGAACCGCGACCGCTCGCCCTCGCCGGTGACAGCGGCGCCCGACTCGTCCCGCTCCACGAGCGGCGCGAGGTCGTCCACGAGCTGCTGCCGCATCGCGTCGCTCCACGCGGCGACGCCGCCGACCTGACGCAGCACGCCGTCCTCGCCGTACAGCCCCACCAGGAGCGATCCCACGCCCGATCCGCTCTTGTGCATGCGATAGCCGAGCGCGACGACGTCGGCGGTGCGGGCGTGCTTGATCTTGAACAGGGTGCGCTTGTTCGGCGCATACGGCTGGTCGAGGGGCTTCGCCACCACGCCGTCCAAGCCGGCGCCCTCGAACTCCGCGAGCCAGCGCCGGGCGGTGTCCGGATCCGTGCTCGTGCGGGTCAGGTGCAGCGGGTCCGGTACGTCGGCGAAGAGCCGCTCGAGCCGTTCCCGGCGTTCGCCGAACGGGAGCTGCTGCAGATCCGCGTCGCCCTCGGCGAGCAGATCGAACGCGATGAACATGGCCGGGGTCTCCAGGGACAGCTTCTGCACCCGCGATGCTGCCGGATGGATCCGTTGACTGAGCGCCTCCCAGTCCAGTCGCTGGGATCCGTCCGGCCCCGTTGCGACCACGATCTCGCCGTCGAGCAGGCACGGGCCGGGCAGCAGCCGGGGGAGCGCCTCGACGAGCTCGGGGAAGTACCGGGTGAGCGGCTTGGCGCCGCGGGATCCGATCTCGACGGTCTCGCCGTCCCACGACACGAGCCCGCGGAACCCGTCCCACTTCGGCTCGTACAGCAGGCCCCCGGGGAACTTCGCCGGGTCGGGCACGGATGTCGCGGCCTTCGCGAGCATCGGTGCGGGGATCTCGTAGCGCATGGGTCCCATCCTGCCCTCTGGCTCAGGATCCGAACAGATCCGCGAGGCCGACGCGCTCGCCCGCGTCCGCGAGCGCGGTGCGGGCGGCGTGCCAGCCGGCTATGCCGTTCACGCCCGGGCCGGGCGGGGTCGCCGCCGAGGCCAGGTACACGCCCGGCATCGGAGTGCGCCAGGGGGTGCGGGAGAGCACAGGCCGCTTCACGGCCTGACGCAAGGTGAACGCGCCGCCGAAGATGTCGCCGCCGACCTCCGACGGGTTGAGGTGCACCCGCTCGCGCGGCGTCACGGCGTGGCTCGCCAGGATCCGGTCCCGGAAGCCCGGAGCGAAGCGCTCGATCTGCCGGACGATCAGCTCGGTGGCGTCCACGTCGGAGTTCGCGGGGGCGTGGATGTAGGTCCACAGCACGTGCTTGCCGGCCGGCGCCCTGGTCTCGTCGAGCACGGACGGCTGCGCGGCCAGCACGTACGGCCGCTCCGACACGCGCCCCTGCGCGACCGCGTTCTCGCTCGCCCAGATCTCGGCCCTGGTGCCGCCGACGTGCACGGTGGGGGCGCGCGCGACGTCGGGGTGGGACCACGGCACCGGTCCGTCCAGCGCGAAGTCGACCTTCGCCGCCGCCGCGCCGTAGCGGTAGGCGCGGATCGCCTGCGCATAGCCGGGAGGGACATCGCGCAGGGTCAGCGCGAGGCGGGGTGCGGTGTTCAGCACCAGCAGATCGCCGCCGCGCGGATCCCCCCAGTCCAGAGCCGACAGATCGGCCACCTTCGTGCCGGTCCGGATCGTGCCGCCGTGCACGCGCAGATCCTCCGCGAGTGCGTCGGCGATGCGCTGCGCGCCGCCGCGCGGGTGCGCCCAGCCTCCGGCGTGCGCCTGCGCCAGGAGCAGCAGGCCGGCCGCGGCCGCGCTGAGCGAGGGCAGCGCCGTGTTGGCGTGCGCGACCACGCCGGCCACGAGCGCGGCGGCCTCGGGGGTGCGGAACGTGCGGGAGGCCATCGCCGAGCCCTGCTCCAGCACGCGCAAGCCGTATCGCACCGCCGTGACGGGATCGCCGGGAAGGCGCAGCAGGGTGGATCCGGTGAAGTCCAGCACGCCCTCGATGTGCGCGCTCAACGGGCGCAGCAGGGCGCGCCAGGCCCGCGCGTCCGGACCCAGCGCGTCGGCGGTGCGCTCCAGGTCGTGCCAGGCGATGCCGGCCCGGCCGCCGTCCAGGGGATGCGCGTACGCGGCCTCGGGGACGATCCAGTCGATCCGGTCCCGGCCGAACGCCCGGAAGAACGGGGACGAGTAAGCGGCGGGGTGCACGGCCGAGCAGACGTCGTGCACGAAGCCGGGCAGGGTGGACTCCTCGCTGCGCACGCCACCGCCGATCGTCGGGGCCGCTTCGAGCACCTCCACGGCGTAGCCCGCACGGGCCAGCGAGACCGCGGCGGCGAGACCGTTCGGTCCGCTCCCGATGACGGTGGCGCGGGGCATGCCGCCAGTCTTGCACGCACGCAACATGCGCCGAGCAGAACGTGGGATCCTTGAAGCAATATGAATGAAGTCCAGGGTCCCACCCCGACCGGCAATTCCCGTCCCTACAAATCGCTCGCGGAGGCGCTGCGCGCGCACCGTGTCGATCCCGCGAACCATGACTTCATCGATGCCCTCGTCGAGGCCGTCGGCATCACCACCTACATCGACCGTGGCCGCTACATCGAGGCGGTCCGCCGAGGCGAGGGCGCAGCCCTGCACATCGGCAAGACGTACACCAACGGCTTCACCGCCGAGGAGCAGGTGATCATCGCCGGGCGCGCGCTGCCGCTCCTGCCGAGCGAGGGTCGCGAGCCGTACTTCTACGTCACGCACCCCAGCGAGCTGCCGGATATGCCGATCGTCGCCTCGCGCGCGCAGGGCACCGCCCGTTCGGCCGGCACCCGATCGGCCGCGACCCGTGCGGCCGCGAAGCCCAAAGCCGAACCGCGCACGCTGCGCGCCACGGTCCGCGAGGACCGCGACTACGGCGTCTGCGACGTGTGCTTCATGGTGCGCAACGCCGCCGGCCGCTGCGGCTGCGACTGAGTCACCGCCGCGCGCGAGCCGTTCTGCAGGGAGGGCCGTCCGTTATGCAGGGTGAGTGAACTCCGATCGCGCCTTGTGACCGCTCACCGGTCGCCGGAACCGACGCTCCACCCTGCAGAACGGCGGGGCCTCCCTGCACAACGGCCTGCACAACGGCCTGCACAACGGCGTCGACAACGGCTTCCCCGAGTTCAGGCGAAGGCGCTCATCCCAGTGATGTCTCGGCCGATCAGCAGCGCCTGGACGCTCTCGGTGCCCTCGTAGGTGTGGATCGCCTCGATGTCGGCCATGTGCTGCATGACGCCGTTCTCGAGCAGGATCCCGTTGCCGCCGAGCAGGTCGCGGGCGCTTGAGGCGACCCGGCGCGCCGCGCGGGTGTTGTGGAACTTCGCGAGCGACGCCTGCGCGGGGCGCAGCGTGCCCGCCTCCTCCATGTCGGCCATGCGACGGCAATACAGCTGCATCGCCGTGAGGTCCTCCAGCATGTGGGTGAGGCGCTCCTGCACCATCTGGAACTTCGCGAGCGGCTTGCCGAATTGGATCCGCGTCCGCGCGTACGTGAGCGCCGCCTCGTAGCAGGCGGTGGCGTGCCCGAGCGCGGACCAGGCGACACCCGACCGCGTCGCGTACAGCACGGTCGACGCGTCCCTGAAGCTCTTCGTGCCCGGCAGCACGGCGTCCAGAGGCACCCGCACGTCGTCGAGGCGGATGTGCGCCTGGTGGATCCCGCGCAGCGAGACCTTGCCGGTGATCACGGAGCCCTGGTAGCCGGGGGTGTCCTGCTCGACGAGGAAGCAGCGCACGGATCCGTGCCCCTCGGCGCCCTCGTCGTCGACGCGCGCCCAGACGAAGGTGATGCCGCCGGAGGCGCCGTTGCCGATCCACTTCTTCGCGCCGCGCAGCACCCACTCCTCGCCGTCGCGCCGCGCGACGGTCTCGAGCGAGACGGAATCGGACCCGTGATCGGGCTCGGTGAGCGCGAAGGATCCGAGCACCGAGCCGTCGGCGAGCGGGACGAGCCAGCGATCCTGCTGCTCCAGGCTGCCGAACAGCGCGAGCGTGCGCAGGGCGAGGCCGCCCTGCACGGCCAGGATCGTGCCGAGCGAGCCGTCGCCGCGGGAGATCTCCATGTTCACGAGGCCTGCCGCGAGGGGGCTCATCCGGGTGAGGGAGGGGTGATCGATTCCGTCCACCACGAGGTCCATCTCGCCCATCCGATGGGCCGCCTCGAGTGGATACTCCGCCCGATCCCAGGCGTCGAGCATCGTCGGACCGACCTCGTCGACGTAGGCCTGCGCGCGCTCCCAGTGTGCGCGATCCTCGGCGTCGATGTCGGAGAAGACCTCGTAGTAGTCGCTGCCGAGGCGGCCGGTCACGTCGTAGGAGGTGACGGCTTCGCCGGGGAACAGGGCGTCGGTGCTCATAGGGTCTCCATCCGGGAATGAGACTGAGTCTCAGGAACCATGAGACAGCGTACCGCCAATGACGCTTTCGCGTGCACGCCGGATCACCTGCGGATCACAGGCCGATCACGGGGTGCGGACGGAGCGCGCGGGACGGCTCAGGCGAGCTCGTCGCGCAGCCGACGGGTGATCTCCGCCATCGGCATCGATCGCGGGAACACGGCGACGACCATCGCGTCGGGCCCCGGATCCTCGACAGCATCCGGATGCACGCCGTAGCGGCGCAGCACGTCGTCCAGCGCACGGCGCAGCGCAGCCGCGGAGGTGCGGGATCCGCGCAGCAGGCGCCGCAGCACGTGATTGTGCACGGCGGTGACGAGCGCGGCGAACCCGACCGCGTCCAGCGGATCCAGATCCGGCATCGACCGCCGCAGATACTCGTCGAACAGCCGCTCGTACTGGAACACCGTCACGATCTCGCGGTCGCGCAGGGTGGGCACGCCGCGCACCACCTGATAGCGCAGGCGGGCCATCTCGGGGTCGGCCGCGAAGGAGCGGAACACCATGAGGGAGGCATCGCACACGGCCGTCCACGGGTTGGCGTGCGGGCGGTCGAGGTAGCGGCGCAGCCCGTCCAGCAGCTCCTCGTGGTCGGCGAAGACGACATCGTCCTTGCCGCCGAACTGGCGGAAGAAGGTGGAGCGCGAGATGCCCGCGGCCCGCGCGATCTGCTCGACCGAGGTCGAGTCGAACCCCTGGGCGGAGAACAGCTCGAGCGCCGCGCGCACCACGGCGGTGCGGGCGGGGGACACGTCGGCGTGCTCGGTCATAGCAGGAGCCTAGTTCCCCGGCGCCCGTGTGTGACGGGACGCGGCGACACCGTGTGACGGGACGCGGCGACGGCGGGCCGCCAGAAGGCCGGCGGGCTTCTTCGACCGCGGTCAGGAAGCGTGATTCCGCGGTAGTAGGCTGGTTGACCGGGTCGGCTGACAGCCGGCGCCCGACAGGATTGCTGTCGCGTCCCATTCGTCGCAACCAGCGAAGGACTGCACGTGGACCTCTACGAGTACCAGGCACGAGACCTATTCGAGAAGTACGGAGTGCCGGTCCTCGCCGGCATCGTCGCCGACACCCCCGAGGAGGTGAAGGCAGCGGCCGAGAAGCTCGGTGGCGTGGTCGTCGTCAAGGCGCAGGTCAAGACCGGTGGCCGCGGCAAGGCCGGCGGCGTGAAGGTCGCCAAGAACCCCGACGAGGCGTACGAGGCGGCCCAGGCGATCCTCGGCCTGGACATCAAGGGCCACGTCGTCAAGCGCGTCATGGTCGCCGCCGGTGCCCGCATCGCCCGCGAGTTCTACTTCTCGGTGCTGCTGGACCGCTCCAACCGCTCCTACCTGTCGCTGGCGAGCGTCGAGGGCGGCATGGAGATCGAGCAGCTCGCCGTCGAGAAGCCCGAGGCTCTCGCCCGCGTCGAGGTGAACCCGCTCGAGGGCATCACCCCCGCCAAGGCGCTCGAGATCGCGCAGGCCGGCGGCTTCGAGCCGGGTCTGGCCGAGAAGGTCGCCGACGTCTTCGTCAAGCTCTACGACGTCTACACGGGCGAGGATGCGACCCTGGTCGAGGTCAACCCGCTGGTGCAGACCGAGGACGGCGACATCATCGCGCTGGACGGCAAGGTCACGCTCGATGACAACGCCAGCGAGGTGCGTCACCCCGAGCACGAGGAGCTCGCCGACAAGGCGACGGAGAACCCGCTCGAGGCCAAGGCCAAGGAGTCGGGCCTGAACTACGTCAAGCTCGACGGCCAGGTCGGCATCATCGGCAACGGCGCAGGCCTTGTCATGTCGACCCTCGACGTCGTCGCGTACGCCGGCGAGAACCACGGGGGCGTGAAGCCCGCGAACTTCCTCGACATCGGCGGCGGCGCGAACGCGCAGGTCATGGCGAGCGGCCTCGACGTCATCCTGAACGACGAGCAGGTCAAGAGCGTCTTCGTCAACGTCTTCGGCGGCATCACCAGCTGCGTGGCCGTCGCGGAGGGCATCGTCAAGGCGCTCGAGATCCTCGGCGCCGCGGCCACCAAGCCGCTCGTCGTCCGCCTCGACGGCAACCAGGTCGAAGAGGGGCGCGCGATCCTCGCCGCCGCCGACCACCCGCTCGTCACGCTCGCCGCCACCATGGACGAGGGCGCCGACAAGGCCGCCGAGCTGGCGAACGCCTGACCCGCCGACGAGACAAGGACTAGGAACATGTCGATCTACCTCAACAAGGACTCCAAGGTCATCGTCCAGGGCATCACGGGCGGCGAGGGCACCAAGCACACCGCACTCATGCTGAAGGCGGGCACGAACGTCGTCGGCGGCGTGAACGCCCGCAAGGCCGGCACCACGGTCTCGCACACCGACAAGGACGGCAACGCCGTCGAGCTGCCGGTGTTCGCCTCCGTCGCCGAGGCCATCGAGAAGACCGGCGCGAACGCGTCGGTCGCCTTCGTGCCTCCGGCGTTCACGAAGGACGCGATGATCGAGGCCATCGACAGCGAGATCCCGCTGCTCGTGGTCATCACCGAGGGCGTGCCGGTCGGCGACTCGGCCGAGGCGTGGGCGTACGCGGTCGAAAAGGGCGGCAAGACCCGCATCATCGGCCCGAACTGCCCCGGCATCATCACCCCGGGCGAGGCCCTCGCGGGCATCACCCCGGCCAACATCACCGGCAAGGGCCCGATCGGCCTCGTCTCGAAGTCGGGCACCCTGACCTACCAGATGATGTTCGAACTGCGCGATCTGGGCTTCTCCACCGCCATCGGTATCGGCGGCGACCCGGTGATCGGCACCACGCACATCGACGCGCTCGCCGCGTTCGAGGCCGACCCCGAGACGAAGGCGATCGTCATGATCGGCGAGATCGGCGGCGACGCCGAGGAGCGTGCGGCGGAGTTCATCAAGGCCAACGTCACCAAGCCGGTCGTCGGCTACGTCGCGGGCTTCACCGCTCCCGAGGGCAAGACCATGGGCCACGCCGGCGCCATCGTCTCCGGCTCCGCGGGCACCGCGCAGGCGAAGAAGGAGGCCCTCGAGGCCGCCGGCGTCAAGGTCGGCAAGACGCCGTCCGAGACCGCCGCGCTGCTGCGCGAGGTGTTCGCCGCGCTCTAAGCGATCCGTCTCATGAGGGGCTCCGGGCATTGTGCCCGGAGCCCCTCGTCGTCGCGTGGCATCGTCGGCACCTCATTGGCCCTCCCTTGTCTTGCCGTCCCGAGATCAGGCGATGTGACCGAGATCCGGAGGATTCACGCAGATCGTCCGGTTCTCGGTCAGGTGACCTGATCTCGGGACGTGGGATCCGGATCCCGGCGTCCGGTGCGCAGGATCCGCGCGCGGCACGCGGCGCTCCTGAATGCGACGATGGATCAATGACCGAGAGCACCACGCCCGCCCGCACTGCGCCCGCACGCACCGTGACCCTGACGCTCGTCGGCGGACCGACCGTCGTGCTGGACTATGCGGGGGTGCGGCTGCTGACCGACCCGACCTTCGACGCTCCGCGCACCTATGCGGGCGGGATCCCGCTGCACAAGCTGACCGGGCCGGCGCTCTTGCCCGACGAGATCGGCGACGTCGACGCCGTGCTGCTCTCGCACGATCAGCACCCGGACAACCTCGACGAGTCGGGCCGCGCGTTCCTGCCACGGGCGGGCGTCGTGCTGTCGACTCCCGAGGCGGCGGCGCGGGTCGAGGGCGTGACCGGGCTCGCCCCGTGGCAGACGCATCGCCTCGGCCAGGTCGAAGTGACGGCGGTGCCGGCGCTGCATGGGCCGGAGGGGGCGGAGGCGCTCTCCGGCACGGTGACCGGGTTCGTCCTGACATCGCCGGGCCAGCCCGTGGTCTACGTCTCCGGCGACAACGCCTCCGTGGGGCTCGTCGCCGAGATCGCGGGGCGGATCGGCCGGATCGACATCGCGGTGCTCTTCGCGGGCGCCGCGAACGTGGGCCGATTCGGCGACGCCGACCTGACGCTGAACGCCCGCACAGCGGTCGAGGCGACCCGGGTGCTCGGCGACGCCGTGATCGTGCCGGTGCACGCCGAGGGCTGGCACCACTTCACCGAGACCCGCGACCGCCTGGTCCGCGAATTCGGCTATGCGGAGCTGGACCACCGGCTCCGCGTGCCCGAGGCGGCGGTGCCGCTCGTACTCTGAGCGGCGCGCCAGGGCGCGGCCGCCGCCCGCTCAGTGCGACAGCAGCTGCTCGATCGGGCCGCGCACGAAGTAGATCACGAAGCCGGCGGTGACGATCCACAGCAGCGGGCTGATTCCACGGGCCTTCCCGGAGAACGCGCGCACGAGCACCCAGCTGATGAAGCCGGCGCCGATCCCGTTCGCGATCGAGTAGGTCATCGGCATCACGGTGATCGTCACGAACACCGGGAACAGCGCCGAGAAGTCGGTGAGATCGATGTGCCGGATCTGGCTCATCATGAGAGTCCCGACGATCACCAGCGCGGCCGCGGCGACCTCGGTGGGCACGATCGACACCAGCGGGGTGAAGAACATCGCGATGAGGAACAGCACGCCGGTCACGACGTTGGCCAGGCCCGTGCGTGCACCCTCGCCGATGCCCGCACCGGACTCGATGAACACCGTGTTCGAGGAGCCCGACGTGAAACCTCCGGCGACTGCGCCGACGCCCTCGACGATGAGCGCCGAGCGCAGCCGCGGGAACTCGCCCTTGGCGTCGGCGAGGCCGGCCTCCTTCGCGAGGCCCGTCATGGTGCCCATCGCGTCGAAGAAGTTCGTGAACACGAGGGTGAACACCAGCATGAGCGCCGCGACCGCGCCGATCCGTCCGAACGCCCCGAACAGGTCGACGTGTCCGATCAGCGACAGGTCGGGGATCGCGATGAGGTTCTTCGGCAGCGTCGGCTCGGTCAGTCCCCAGCCCCCGGGGTTGATCTTGTCGCCGTTCACCTTGGGGCCGAGGTGCCAGATGGCCTCCACGATCACCGAGATGACGGTGCCGGAGACGAGGCCGATGAGGATCCCGCCCTTGACCCGCATGGCGACCAGGATCGCCGTGAGCAGCAGCGTGATCACGAAGATCAGGGTGGGCACGGTCGCGACCGAGCCGGCGATGCCGAGTCCGACCGGCGGGGAGTCGCTCTTGGTCGAGGTCACGAAGCCGGCGTTCACGAAGCCGATGAACGCGATGAACAGGCCGATGCCGACCGTGATCGCGAGCTTGAGCTGCATCGGGACGGCCTCGAAGATCATCCGCCGCAACCCGGTCGCGCTGAGCACCACGATGATCAGGCCGTTGATCACGACGAGCCCCATGGCCTCTGCCCAGGTCACCTCGCCGACGACCGAGAAGGCGAGGAACGCGTTGATGCCCAGGCCCGCCGCGAAGCCGAACGGCAGCCGGGCTACCAGGCCGAACAGGATCGTCATCACGGCGGCGGTCAGGCCGGTCACGGCGCTCAGCTGCGCGAAGCCGAGCTGCGTGCCGACGACGTCCTTCGAGGTGGACAGGATGATCGGGTTCAGGATCACGATGTACGCCATCGTGACGAAGGTCACGATGCCGCCGCGGACCTCCGCGCCGACGGTGGATCCGCGTTTCGTGATCTCGAAGAAGCGGTCGACGGCGTTCTTCGGTTCGGCAGGGGCCGTGTCGGCCGTGGGCGGGGGGACAGTTGACATGGGCAGACCTCCGCGCAAAACCGTACCGCGTCGGGGGACCCACGCGGGTGAATCGGCGGGGCAGGGGAGGTTCGCCGCAGAACCGCCGGTTTCAGCACGTAGGCTCGAAGCCGCTATGCAACGCCTCCTCATCGTGCTCCTTGCGGCGGTCGATGCGCTCGTCGCGGCGGCCATCGGTCTCGTCGTGCTGCTCGCACCGCTGACCCTGATCTGGGCGATCTCGTTCGGCGCGAGCGCCGATTGGGGTGCGCTCTGGCCGAGCGCGGTCACGCTGTGGCAGTTCGGGCACGGCGTCCCGGTCGCGGTCTCGCTGCCGGATGCCCTGGTCCGCGCGGTCGGGATCGCGCCGGAGGCCGCGAGGTTCGTGCTGTCGGTGCCACCACTCCTGCTGCTCGCGTTCACGGCGTTCTTCGCGGCGCGGTCGGGACGTCGGGCGGCGCTCTCCGGATCCTGGATCACGGGAGTTGTCTCCGGGACCGTCGTGTTCGCCGTGATCTCGGGGCTCGCGGCGCTGACCGGGCGGTTCGCCATGCTCGCGACGCCGCTGCCGCTCGCGATCCTGTTCCCGCCCCTGGTGTTCCTGTGCGGCGCGCTCGCCGGGGCCATGGCCACCGCGTGGAGCGAGGGGGACGGCGGGATCATCGACCGGATCCAGGACGCCCTGGACGGCCTGTCGCACTGGGCGCACGTTCCGGGCGACATCGTGCGCGGCGCCTCCGCCGCCCTCGCCGGGGTGATCGGGGCCGCCGGGCTCGCCGTCGCCGTCGCCGCGCTCGTGCGCGGCGGTCAGGTCGTCGCGCTGTTCGAGTCGCTGCGCGCGGACGCCCTCGGGGTCGTCGTGATCGGGCTCGCTCAGCTCGCCTATCTGCCCACGCTGCTCGCCTGGGGGATCGCCTGGATCGCCGGTCCCGGGTTCGCGATCGGCACCGGGACGGCCGTCTCCCCGGCCGGGACCGTGCTCGGCGTGGTGCCGGGCGCGCCGATGCTGGGGCTCGTGCCGGACAACTCCTCGCCCTGGTTCCTCATCGTCGTGCTGGTGCCCATCGCGGCGGGGGCGTTCGCGGGCTGGCTGATCCGCTCCCGGCAGGTCTCCGCCGGCATCGAGTCCGGGGTGATGCCGCGGCTCGCCATCGCGCTCGGCATCGCCGTGCTGGCGGCGGCGGGCGGCGCGCTGCTCGCGGCGCTGTCCAGCGGATCGCTGGGTCCAGGGCGTCTCGTGCACGCCGGGCCCGAGGCGGGTCCGGTGGCGCTCGCGCTGGGGCTGGAGGTGCTCGTCGGCGCCGGGATCCTGCTGCTCTCGCCGCGTCGGCACGGGGCGCCCGACGGCATCTGGGCCGAGGGCGAGTCGTTCTGAGCGACCACGCTCGGCGGTCGGTGTCAAGGCGGCGAGGAGGCGTCTGCGCCCCGGATAGACTGTGTGCGTGCTGACGGTCGCGGTTCTCATCTCGGGCACCGGCTCGAATCTTCGTGCCCTGCTCGACGCGGCCGCCGACCCCGGATTCCCCGCGCGCATCATCGTGATCGGCGCGGATCGGGAGGCGGACGGACTCTTCCACGCGGAGGCGTTCGGGATCCCCTCGTTCGTGGTCCCCTGGGACGCGTTCGAATCCCGTGAGGCCTGGGGTGCCGAACTCGACGCGCAGCTGAAGGTCTGGCAGCCCGACCTCGTGGTGCTGAGCGGGCTCATGCGGCTGCTGCCGCAGACCCTCGTGGCCGAGTGGGCGCCGAACATCATCAACACGCACCCCGCGTACCTGCCGGCCTTCCCCGGAGCGCACGGTGTGCGTGATGCTCTCGCGGCCGGGGCGACCCAGACCGGGGCCAGCGTGATCGTGGTCGACGACGGCGTCGACAGCGGACCGATCCTCGCTCAGGAGCATGTCGCGGTGCACCCCGGTGACACCGAGACGTCGCTGCACGAGCGCATCAAGCCCGTCGAACGGCGCCTGCTGATCGACGTCATCCGCCGCATCGCCGGGGGAGAGCTCGTGCTCTCCGCACGTGCCGGTTCGACGCGCCCCGACTCGCACTGAACACCCTCCCGGAAGGAATCCCGATGGCCGGTCCTGCCCACGATCCCTCGCTCTACCGCCCCCGTGACGAGGTGCGCATCCGCCGCGCCCTGGTCTCCGTCAGCGACAAGACCGGCCTGGTGCCGCTCGCGCAGGCGCTCGCCGACAGCGGCATCGAGATCGTCTCGACGGGATCCACCGCCGCGACCATCCGAGACGCCGGCCTCGCCGTCACCGATGTCGCCGCTGTCACGGGCGTCGCCGAGATGCTGGACGGCCGGGTCAAGACCCTGCATCCGGCGATCCACGGCGGCCTGCTCGCCGATCTGCGCCTGGAAGATCACGAGCGGCAGCTCGCCGAGCGCGGGATCAGCCCGTTCGAGCTCGTCGTGGTGAACCTGTACCCGTTCGTCGAGACCGTCGCGTCCGGCGCCGTCGGCGACGACGTGGTCGAGCAGATCGACATCGGCGGACCCGCCATGGTGCGCGCCGCGGCGAAGAACCACGCCAACGTCGCGATCGTCGTCTCGCCGGAGTCGTACCCGTCGATCATCGCCGGACTCGCCACGGGCGGCACCACGCTCGTGCAGCGCCGCGAGCTCGCCGCCCGTGCCTTCGCGCACACCGCCGCATACGACACCGCGGTGGCGCAGTGGTTCTCGGAGGGCACGCTGACCACCGAGGGCGACCTGCCCGAGCACCTCACGGTCAACGCGGAGCGTCTGGCCACCCTGCGCTACGGCGAGAACGCGCACCAGCGCGCGGCGATCTACACCCGCGCCGGCGGGCACGGCATCGCCCAGGCCACGCAGCTGCAGGGCAAGGAGATGTCGTACAACAACTACGTCGACGCGGACGCCGCCCTGCGCGCCGCGTACGACATGGTGCAGCCGGCGGTCGCGATCATCAAGCACGCCAACCCGTGCGGCATCGCGACCACCGCGCCGAACGCCCTGGATCCCATCGCCAGCGCGCACCTCCGTGCGCACGAGTGCGATCCGGTGTCCGCCTACGGCGGGGTGATCGCGGCGAACGGCACCGTCACGCTGAAGATGGCCGAGAACCTGAAGGACATCTTCACGGAGGTCATCGTCGCCCCGGCGTTCGAGCCGGCGGCGCTGGAGGTGTTCAAGGCCAAGAAGAACCTGCGCCTGCTGCAGCTCCCGGACGACTGGCAGCAGGAGCGGATGGACGTGCGCCTGGTCTCCGGCGGCCTGCTGCTGCAGGATGCCGACCGGTTCCCCGACGACATCGTCTCAGTCGCGAAGAACTGGGAACTCGTCTCGGGCGAGCGCCCGGACGAGGTGGAGATGGAGAACCTGATCTTCGCGTGGAAGGCGTGCCGCGCCGTGAAGTCCAACGCGATCGTGCTCGCCAAGGGCAACGCCACGGTCGGCGTCGGCATGGGCCAGGTCAACCGCGTCGACTCGTGCAAGCTCGCGGTCGAACGGGCCGGCGATCGTGCGGCCGGATCCGTCGCAGCGTCCGACGCGTTCTTCCCGTTCGCGGACGGGCCCCAGGTCCTCCTCGACGCCGGCATCACGGCGATCGTGCAGCCCGGCGGCTCGGTGCGCGATGGCGAGGTCGTGGACGCGGCCCGCAAGGCCGGCGTGACGATGTTCTTCACGGGCGAGCGGCACTTCTTCCACTGAGACCGGTCGCGGTCCCCCGCGGAGGCTCCCTGTCCACTGTCATGTCCGATTTCCGCGAGCTTGCGGGAATCGGACGTGTCAGAGTGGAGGCATGAACTTCCCCGGGATGACCTTCGACGAGCGGTACCGCGCGATCGATGCGCGCGATGTGCGCTTCGACGGCCAGTTCGTCACGGCGGTGCGGTCGACCGGGATCTACTGCCGGCCGAGCTGCCCTGCACGCACGCCGAAGCCCGAGAACGTCACGTTCTTCCCGACCAGCGCCGCCGCGCACGAGGCCGGCTATCGCGCCTGCAAGCGCTGCCTGCCAGAGGCCGCGCCAGGATCGCCCGAGTGGAACCTGCGCGGCGATGTCGCGGCGCGTGCCATGCGGCTGATCGCCGACGGCGTCGTGGAGCGCGAGGGAGTGCCGGGGCTCGCCGCGCGGCTCGGATACTCCACGCGGCACCTCACGCGGCTGCTCGCGACGGAGCTCGGTGCGGGGCCTCTCGCCCTCGCCAGGGCGCATCGCGCGCACACGGCGCGGATGCTGCTCGTCGGCACTGATCTTCCGATCGCCGATGTGGCGTTCTCCGCGGGGTTCGCGAGCGTGCGCCAGTTCAACGACACGGTGCGCGAGGTGTTCGGCCTCGCGCCGGGGGAGCTGCGGGCCAAGCGCCACGGTCGTGACGCCGCAGAGGCGGCGGGCGCCGTTCCGGGCGTGATCGAGCTGCTGCTGCCGTACCGCAAGCCGTTCGACGCGGACGGCTTGTTCGCCTGGATGCGGGCGAGGGCGCTGCCCGGCGTCGAGGAGGCGGGGGAGCGGAGCTTCTCCCGGCATCTGCGACTGACCGGCGGGCCCGCCTGGTTCGAGCTGCGGCTCGACGACGCAGGGCGCCTCCACCTGCGCGCCCGGCTGGCGCAGCTCGGCGACCTCGCCCCGCTCGTCGCCCGCGCCCGGCGGCTGTTCGACCTGGACGCGGATCCGCAGGCGGTCGACGCCGCGCTGTCCGGGCACGTGCCGCTCGCCCCCCTCGTCGTGCGCACTCCGGGCATCCGGGTGCCGGGCGCCGCCGATCCGCACGAGATGCTGATCCGCGCGATGGTGGGCCAGCAGATCACCGTGGCCGCCGCGCGCACGGCGCTGACGCTGCTCGCGCAGGAGCTGGGCGAACGTGTCGGTGAGGACGGGGTGCTGTTCCCGACCATGGCGGCGATCGCCGAGCGCGGATCCGAGGTTCTGCGGGGTCCTGCTGCGAGGATCCGCGCGATCACGGGAGCCGCGGCGGCACTGGCCGACGGTTCGCTCCGGCTCACGCTCGGCGACGACGGCGAGGCGCAGAGGGCCGCGCTTCTCGCGATGCCCGGCATCGGGCCGTGGACCGCCGACTACGTGCGCATGCGCGTGCTGAGCGACCCCGACGTGTTCCTGCCCGGAGACGTCGCGGCGCGCGCCGGAGCGGCCGCGGCGAGGCTGCCCGCCGATGCGGCGCCGCTCGACGGCTGGGCGGCCCGCACGGCCCCCTGGCGCAGCTACCTCACGGCCCACCTGTGGCGCGCGGCCCCGGCCAGGCGCCCGGCCGGCAAGACCACCAAGACCTCCCACACCACGAAGACCACGAAGACCCCGCTCAAGGAAGGTGCGCAATGACCGCCCTCATCCAGACCATCAGCACGCCCGACGGCCCGTTCACGATCCTCGAGGATGAGGAGCACCGCGTCCTCGCCTCGGGCTGGACCGCCGATCACGACGAGATCCTGAACCGCCTCACCGAACGACACCGCCCCGTCGAGATCGAGGAGGGACGCACGGCCGCCGCCGATGCGGTCGCCGCGTACTACGCGGGAGACCTGGCCGCGATCGACGATGTCGAGGTGCACCAGGTCGGCACGGATATGCAGAGCGCGGGCTGGGCGGCGCTGCGCCGCATCACCCCGGGCGCGCCGCTCACATATACCGAGTTCGCCGTGGCGCTCGGCAAGCCCGGCGCCGTGCGCCCTGCGGCGTCGATCTGCGCGCGCAACGCGCCCGCGCTGTTCGTGCCGTGCCACCGTGTGCTCCGCACCGACGGGACCCTCGGCGGCTTCGCCTGGGGCGAGGACGTGAAGCGCCGTCTGCTGGACCGGGAGGCCGCGCAGGCCTGACCACCGCGCAGCGGATCCTGCAACCCCCTCATCGGCGCCCCCGCTGCCGTCCGTGCCTCCTCCTGGTCGCGATGACAGCGGGGGGCGCCGACGCTGCGCGGGGGCGCCGACGCGACGGACGCGGAGAGATCTCGCCGGAATTCCCGGAAAGCGCTTGCGTTCGACAAGAACACCCACATAGGCTGGTGGGCTGTCGCACCAGCCGGGCGACAGCCGCGAACCGAGGAGGACACCATGCCCACGATCACCACTGCATCGTCGATCAGCGCTGTCGCCGGTTCGCTCTTCGTTCCGGCCGAGGACTGACCGCTTCCCGGATCCTCCCCGGCCCACCGGCCGCCGCTGCTCGCACGGATGCATCGCATCCGCTCGTTCTCGTCCCCTGCCATCCCCCTGCGATACGTAACCACTGAGAATCATGTCTGAAGAATCCTCGTCCTCGCCCGTCACCAACCCCACTCTCTCCACCCCGCGGGCGCTCGCGCGCCTGGCGCCGTTCGTGAAGCCGGTCACCTGGCGCCTGGTCGGCGGCGGTCTGTCCGCGCTCGCCGCCGCGGTGATCGCCCTGTGCGTGCCGCTGCTGCTGCAGGTGGTGCTGGAGGGTCCCATCGCCTCCGGGCAGATCATGCCGATCGTCTGGGGCGCCGTCGCGGTCACCGTCCTCGCCCTGGGTGAGGCCGTCATGGTGTGGTTGCGCCGGCAGTTCGTGCTCAAGCCCGCCACCCAGGTCGAGTACACGATGCGCACGCAGCTGTACGCCCGACTGCAGACGCTGCCGGTCGCGTTCCACGACCGCTGGCAGTCCGGCCAGCTGCTCAGCCGCATGATGCAGGACATCGGCCTGATCCGGCGCTGGCTCGCGTTCGGGGTCGTGCTGCTGGTCGTGAACCTGCTCACGATCGTCATCGGCGCGGGCCTGCTGTTCCGCTGGCACTGGCTGCTCGGCACGATCTTCCTGATCACGGCCGTGCCGCTGTGGATCTCGGGGTTCCTCTTCGAGAAGCGCTACGGCGCGCTCACCCGCCGCAGCCAGGACCAGGCCGGCGACCTCGCCACCAGCGTCGAGGAGAGCGTGCACGGGATCCGCGTGCTGAAGGCGTTCGGGCGCGGCAAGCACGCGCTGCTGAAGTTCGCGAATCAGGCCGAGTCACTGCGCAGCACTGAGCTGAGCAAGGCCAAGGCCGTCGGCTGGATCTGGTTCTGGCTGGTGTTCATGCCGGAGGTCGCCTTCGCCGTCAACCTCGTCGCCGGGATCTGGCTGATCGCGCAGGGCGCGCTGAGCGCGCCCGAGCTGTTCGCCTATTTCGCGATGGCGACGGTGCTGCGCTGGCCGATCGAGTCGATCGGATTCCTGTTCTCGTTCCTGCTCGACGCGCGCACCGCGACCGACCGCGTGTTCGAGATCTTCGACGCGCAGAACACCATCACCGACCCCGACAAGCCGGTCAGCATCGCCGCCCCGCGCGGCGAGCTCTCCTTCGAGGGCGTGCACTTCCGCTACCAGGACGCGCGCCCGCACGAGCGCGATCTGCTCGACGGCGTCGACCTGGTGCTGCGCCCCGGCGAGACGATGGCACTGGTCGGGATCACCGGATCCGGCAAGACCACGCTCACGACCCTGCCCACCCGGCTCTACGACGTCACGGGCGGACGCGTCGTGCTGGACGGCGTGGACGTGCGAGACCTGACCCTGGCCGAACTGCGCACGCACATCGCGATGGCCTTCGAGGACGCGACGCTGTTCTCGGCGACCGTGCGTGAGAACGTGCTGCTCGGCCGGGCCGATCTGGACGTCCACAGCCCCGAGGCTGAGCGGGTGCTCCGCGAGGCGCTCGAGGTCGCCCAGGCCGCGTTCGTCGACACGCTCCCCGAGGGCGTCGAGACGATGATCGGCGAAGAGGGGCTGAGCCTCTCCGGTGGACAGCGGCAGCGGCTCGCGCTCGCGCGGGCGGTCGCCGCCAAGCCCAAGGTGCTGGTGCTGGACGACCCGCTGTCGGCGCTCGACGTCGACACCGAGGCGCTCGTCGAGGAGGCGCTGCGGCACGTGCTCGCCGAGACCACCGCGCTGATCGTCGCGCACCGGCCGTCGACCGTCGCTCTCGCCGACCGGGTGGCGCTGCTGCAGCAGGGACGCGTGACCGCCGTGGGCACGCACTCCGAGCTGCTGCGCACCAGTGCGCACTACCGGCACGTCATCTCGAGCCTCGAGGCCGAACAGGCCGCGCGCACCGGCGCGATCCCCGTCATCACGGACACCCACATCGAAGAGGAGGTGCAGGCATGAGCGTCGTCGGAACACAGGACGAGGACCGCTCGAACCTGACCCGCGAGGAGAGCGCCGCGATCCGTCGTCGCTCGCTGAAGCTGTTCGGATCCCTGATCACCCCGCTCAAGCTGCAGATCACTCTCACCGCCCTGGTGCTGGTGATCTCGACCGCCGCCCAGGTCGCCGGGCCCGCGCTCGTCGCCTACGGCCTGAACACGGCGCTGCCGGCGGTGCTGACGCACGCGGACTGGATGCCGACTATCGGGGTCGGAATCGTGTTCCTCGTCGTCGGCGCGGTCGGATCCGCCCTGATCGGCTGGTATGCGGTGCTCACCGCCCGCATCACGCAGGCGGTGCTGATCGATCTGCGCAAGCGCATGTTCCTGCACACGCAGCGGCTGAGCCTCGAGTTCCACGAGAGCTACACGTCCGGCCGGATCATCTCGCGCCAGACCAGCGACCTCGACTCGATCCGCGAGCTCCTGGACGGCGGGCTGAACCAGCTCGTGTCCGGCCTGCTCTACGGTCTGTTCACGTTCATCGCGCTCGTGCTCGTCGACTGGGAATCCGGCGTGGTGCTGGTGCTGGCCGGCATCCCGCTGGTGTACCTGATGCGCTGGTTCTACGCGCGCTCGCAGCGCGTGTACCGCGAGTCGCGAGTGATCAGCGCCAAGGTGATCGTGCAGTTCGTGGAGACCATGACCGGGATCCGCGCCGTGAAGGCGTTCCGCAAGGAGCCGCGCAACGACGTGTCCTTCCAGGAGGTCGCCGGCGAGTACCGCGACGTGAACCGACGCTCGATGCTGCTGTTCGGCACGTTCGAGCCGGGGCTCATGGCGGTGGCCGCCCTCACCCTCGGCGTCGTGGTCGTGTGGGGCGGCGTGCGGATGGCGGACGGGCAGATCCAGGTCGGCATCCTGCTGGCCGCGGTGCTGTACGTGCGGAACTTCTTCGCGCCGATGCAGGAGATCGCGATGTTCCTGAACTCCTACCAGTCCGCCACCGCGGCGCTGGAGAAGGTCTCGGGCGTGCTCGAGGAGGTGCCGACGGTTCCGGATCCGGTCAAGCCGGTCGACCTGTGGAACGCCGCGGGCCATGTGCGGTTCGACGACGTCGAGTTCGGCTACGCCGCCGACCGGGTGATCCTTCCGGACTTCACCCTGGACATCCCGGCGGGCCAGACGATCGCACTCGTGGGCACCACCGGCGCGGGCAAGTCCACGCTCGCCAAGCTCGTGTCGCGGTTCTACGACCCGACGGCGGGCCAGGTGACGCTGGACGGCGTCGACCTGCGCGACCTGCACCCGAAGGACCTGCGCCGGGCGATCGTCATGGTGACGCAGGAGGCGTATCTGTTCAGCGGCACGGTCGCCGACAACATCGCGCTCGGCAAGCCCGATGCGACGATCCAGGAGATCCGCGCGGCGGCCAGGGCAGTGGGCGCCGACGCGTTCATCGAGGGCCTGCCGGACGGCTACGGCACCGACGTGAACAAGCGCGGCGGCCGCGTCTCCGCGGGGCAACGCCAGCTGATCTCGTTCGCGCGGGCGTTCCTCGCCGACCCGGCGGTGCTGATCCTGGACGAGGCCACCGCCTCGCTGGACATCCCTTCGGAGCGGCTGATCCAGGACGCTCTGCAGACGCTGCTCGCCGACCGCACCGCGATCATCATCGCGCACCGGCTCTCGACGGTCGCGATCGCGGACCGGGTGCTGGTGATGGAGCACGGCCGGATCATCGAGGACGACGCCCCCGACGTCCTCATCGCGGGCACGGGCAAGTTCGCCCAGCTGCACGCCGCCTGGCAGCAGACGCTGGTGTAGTGGGGGCGGGTCGGGCCTAACCTCATTCAGGACGTTTGCAACTCTGAAGGATGATCACTCGCGGATCGTCCTTCAGAGTTGCAAACGTCCTGATTTCTTGGGGCCGGATCCCGCTCAGGGAAGGGTGGGGGCGAGGCGCGCGCCGCGAGCGCGCCGATGAGCAGAGGGCGACGGGGCTTCGATAGGGGAGGGGATTCGAAGCCCCGCCGCCGGTCTCAGCAGGTGCGGGTAACTCGCACGGGTCTCAGGAGAAGCGGATCTCGGCGATCACTTCTGCATACTCGGTCTCGCCGACGGGCGTGAAGCCGACTCGCTGGAAGAACGCCTCCGGTCCGCCCTCGCCGGCTTCGTAGATGACACTCAGGTGCTCGAATCCGCGGGCGCGGGCCTCGTCGATGAGGCTCTCCACCGCGAACCGGCCGACGCCGCGGCCCTGCTCGTCGGCGGCCACGTTGATCCGCCACAGCACGGAGCGGAAGTGCTCCTCCGGGGCGTCGTGATCGAAGTTCGCGCTGACGAAACCGACGACCTCGTCCTGATCGAGCACCACGCGCTGCCAGGTGGTCTGCGGATTCATGACGGTCGCGGCGATCCCGTACGACACCGGAGCCAGGAACTGCTCCTGCCCGGGCTTGAGAGAGAGATTGTTGACGGCGACGATCGTCGCCGCGGACAGTTCGACCAGTCGCAGTTCCGTCATGGACCCAGGCTAAACCCTGGACGGCCCCTGTGACGGCCGAACGGGAAACGTGGGGAGAAGTTCACCGGCACGGCCTGTCCCGGCTTGCCCACGGCGTGCTCGCCCGCTCAGGTATCTTGGTATCGAGACAAATCGTGACTGAATCCCCCTGCGTGAAACGGAGACCCCGGTGACCGACGACGCCATCATCTACACCTACACGGACGAGGCGCCGGCCCTGGCCACCGCCTCACTGCTGCCGATCGTGCAGGCCTATGCGCACCAGGCCGGCGTCGACATCGAGACCCGCGACATCTCGCTCGCGGCGAGGATCCTCGCCGCCTTCCCGGAGCGCCTGCGCGCCGACCAGGTCGTCGGCGACGCGCTCGCCGAGCTCGGGGGCCTCGCCACGACTCCCGCGGCCAACATCATCAAGCTCCCGAACATCTCGGCCTCGATCCCCCAGCTGAAGGCGGCCATCGCCGAGCTGCAGCAGAAGGGCTTCGACATCCCGGACTACCCGGACGATGCGACCACGGTCGAGGAGAAGGACGTCCGCGCCCGCTACGACCGGATCAAGGGCTCCGCGGTGAACCCGGTGCTGCGCGAGGGCAACAGCGACCGTCGCGCGCCGCTCGCGGTGAAGAACTACGCCAAGAAGCACCCGCACCGCAACAAGGCCTTCGCCGCCGGATCCCAGACGCACGTCGTGACCCTCGGCCACGACGACTTCAAGGCGAACGAGCGCAGCTGGGTCTCGCCGGGCGACGACGTGCTCACGATCCAGCACGTCTCGGCCGACGGGCAGATCACCCCGCTCAAGGAGAACCTCAAGGTCCTCCCCGGCGAGATCATCGACGCGACCTTCCTGAACGCGGCGGCACTGGACGCCTTCCTCGCCGAGACCCTCGCCGAGGCGAAAGCCGAGGACGTGCTGTACTCGGTGCACCTGAAGGCGACGATGATGAAGGTCTCCGACCCCATCATCTTCGGCCACGTCGTGCGCGCCTACTTCGCCGACGTGTTCGCGCAGTACGGCGACAGGATCGCCGCCGCCGGGCTCACCGCGAACGACGGACTCGGATCCATCCTCGCCGGGCTCGCGAACATCGACGGCGGCGAGGAGATCGCCGCGGCGTTCACCCGCGCCCTGGAGAACGGCCCGCGTCTGAGCTACGTGAACTCGGACAAGGGCATCACGAACCTGCACGTCCCCAGCGACGTGATCGTGGATGCGTCGATGCCGGCGCTCGTGCGCAACGGCGGCAAGCTGTGGGGCAAGGACGGCAGCGAGGACGACACCCTCGCGGTCATCCCGGACTCCTCGTATGCCGGCGTCTACCAGGCCACGATCGAGGATGTCATCGCCAACGGGCCGCTCGATCCCGCCACGATCGGCACCGTGCCGAACGTGGGCCTCATGGCGCAGGCGGCCGAGGAGTACGGCAGCCACGACAAGACGTTCGAGATCGCCGCCGACGGCCGCGTCCAGGTCCTCACCGCCGCAGGCGAGGTCGTGCTCGAGCACGAGGTGCACGCCGGCGACATCTGGCGCGCGACGCAGACCAAGGACGTCCCGATCCGGGACTGGGTCCGCCTCGCCGTGAGCCGCGCCCGCGCGACGGGGGTTCCCGCCGTGTTCTGGCTGGATCCTGCGCGGGCGCACGACGCAGCGCTGATCGCGAAGGTGACGGAGTACCTCAAGGACCACGACACCACGGGCCTCACGATCGAGATCCTCACCCCGGAGGAGGCCACGCGATACTCGCTCGCGCGCATCCGCAAGGGCGAGGACACCATCTCGGTGACGGGCAATGTGCTGCGCGACTACCTCACCGACCTGTTCCCGATCCTCGAGGTCGGCACCAGCGCGAAGATGCTGAGCATCGTCCCGCTGCTCGCCGGGGGCGGTCTGTTCGAGACCGGCGCGGGCGGATCCGCCCCGAAGCACGTGCAGCAGCTCGTCGAGGAGAACTACCTGCGCTGGG
This sequence comes from Microbacterium panaciterrae, assembly GCF_039541635.1. Taxonomy (NCBI): domain Bacteria; kingdom Bacillati; phylum Actinomycetota; class Actinomycetes; order Micrococcales; family Microbacteriaceae; genus Microbacterium; species Microbacterium panaciterrae. The sequence continues at coordinate 232,506 of NZ_BAABGP010000003.1, read as the reverse complement.
ACTCGCTCGGCGAGTTCTTCGCCCTCGCGGCCTCGTTCGAGCACTTCGCCGATCGCACCGGCAATGCGAAGGCGGCGATCCTCGCCAAGACCCTCGATGCGGCCACCGGCACGTTCCTGGAGAACGACCGTTCACCCGGCCGTGCCCTCGGCACGATCGACAACCGCGGCAGCCACTTCTACCTCGCGCTCTACTGGGCGCAGGAGCTGGCGGCGCAGACCGAGGACCCCGCGCTCGCGGCGGCGTTCGCCCCGGTCGCCGCCGCGCTCGCCGCGGACGAGGACCGCATCGTCTCCGAGCTGAACGCCGTGCAGGGCGCGCACGCTGAGATCGGCGGCTACTACCGTCCGGACGGCGCGCTGGTCGCCAAGATCATGCGCCCCTCGGCCACGCTGAACGCGGTCATCGACGGCCTGAGCTGATCCGATCCGCGAAGGGGGGCGAGCGCTACGGCGCTCGCCCCCCTTCGTCGTTCAGGATCCGGACCCGGATCAGTAGTGGACGTTCACCTCGACGCCCTGCGGGCTCCAGTCGAACAGCCACTGCGCGCGGTACTCGGGCATGCCGACGCAGCCGTGGCTCATCGGCGTGCCCCAGTTGTCGTGCCAGTACACGCCGTGCAGAGCCTCGTCGCCGTTGAAGTACATGACCCATTTGACGTCGGGCTGGTAGTAGTAGGGCGCTTTGGTGAGGTCGGTGTTGCCCATGTTCTGGGTGTCGAGCTTCCAGTTCACGGTGAACGAGCCGGTGTGGGTCGCGAAGCCCTCGCGACCCGACGAGACCAGCCAGGAATCGATGACGTTGCCGTTCTCCGTCACCGTCAGCGTCTCGGTGCTGAGGTTCACGTCGATCTTGCGCAGCAGCGAGGTGGACGTGAACGGGGTGTCCTTGACCGGGAGTGTGAAGGTCCCGTTGCCGCCCTGCAGCAGGGTGGCGAATCCGGCCGCCGCCGTGGAGACATCGCCGAGGGTGCGTCCGTTCACGCCGGGCGTGAGGCTCTGCAGCACGTCACCGGCCGAGTTCACCACCGTGGTGGCGTTCACGGGCGCGCGGTTCACGGTCGTGGCGAGGGTGTCGACGGTCTTCTGGATCGCCGCCTGGTCGGCCTGGATCGTGATCTTGCCGGCGTCCGGCGTCAGCGTGATCCAGCTCGCAGCGGTCGCCGCGGCCACGGGCACGGTGCGCTCCGTGCCGACGTAGAAGCCGATCGTGGAGAGCATCGTGTTCAGACGGCCCGCGGTGTCGGCGGCGGTCTTGTCGGTGATGGCCGGAGCGACCGGGGACGCGGTCGCGGGGAAGGAGACGCTGCTGTCGCCCTTCTCGGCAGCGGCCGTGATCGCCGCCGTGAGCTTCGTGAGGTCGATGCCCGAGCCGTCCTTGGCCGGGGTCGTGACGTAGGTGCCGCTGGCCGCGGCGAAGGACACCGTGGCGTCGGTCGAGTCGGTGTAGACCGACGGCACCTGGGCGCGCAGGGCGTGTTCGGCGGCGCGCGGGTCGAGCGTGATCGTGCCCTTGACCGGGGCCGACATCCAGGAGGTGATGTTCCACATCGGGTGCTTCGCGAAAGCCTGCTCCGCGAGCTTCGCCGCGTCGATGTGCGCACCGAGGTCGGATCCGGTGACGTGGCTGCTGGAGCCGTCGCCGGTCAGGGCGACCTGCATCCCGGTGACGTGATTGCTCACGGCTTCGGCGGCGGCTCCGACAGTCATCCCGCCGACGGACACGCCGGCGATGGCGGTTCCGGGCGCGATCAGGACGGTCGATGCGGCGCCGAGGCCGAGGACGAGCACGCCCAGACCGATGCCGACCCAGCGGCCGATGTGGCGCTTCTTCTTCGGCGCGTCGGCGGCAGGCGCCCACTCGACGGGGCGGTCTCCGGATCCGTCGTCGCTCGCGTCGATCGGCATCGTGGCGCCATCTGCGCTCACGGCCGCCGCGTCCGCGATGTTCTCCGTGCCGTCGACGATCGGAGACCCCTCCGTCGGAGCCCCCGCTGCCGTTGCCAGATCCGTCACAGACACACCCCCCTTTACGCTCAAGCGAAATCAGTACCTCCCAGGATACGGGATGCTATATCACAGAACGGCAACGGAAGCACGCGCGGCGGGCCGAAGTGCCGGATCCGCCGGCGGGCGAGCGGATCAGCGGGGAGCGGATGGGGGCCGACGACATGCGCGGTGCGGAGCGGATCCCGGTCCGGTAACGTTTGCATAACCCGACCGGCATCCTCCGCGCGGGGACTTGCGTTTTTCCTGTTCGTAAGGTGTACTAACAAACATGGTCCCACGGATGAGCGGCGTCGCCGGATGAACGCGGACAACGGCGACTCCAGCCGGCACCGATTCGGGCCGGCACGCCGCCTGCGCGCGCAGGCCAAGGTGCTGCCGGAGCAGGCGAGGGGCCACAACCGCGCGCTGGTGCTGCAGACGCTGTTCCACGCCGGCGCGATGAGCCGCGCCGACCTCTCCCGTGAGACCGGCCTGACCCGCGTCACGATCAGCGACCTGATCGGCGAGTTCATCGCCGACGGGATCGTGGTGGAGAAGGGGATCCGCTCCACCACCGGACCGGGCAAGCCGCCGATCCTCGTCGACATCGACCGCGACGGGCACCGCATCGTCGGCATCGATCTGTCCGGCCCCGGCGCGTTCGAGGGCGCGCTGCTGAGCCTGGACGGCGAGGTGCTGGAGCGACGCGAGGTGCCGCGGCCGAGCGGGGGCACCGCCGCGTACGAGGCCGTCCGCGCTCTCGCAGAGGAGCTGCTGTCGCTCTCGACCGTGCCGGTGCTCGGCGTCGGCGTCGGCGCCCCAGGGATCGTGCGCCCCGACGGGCTCGTGCTCAGCTCGCCGAATCTGGACTGGAACGACTTCCCGCTCGAGCGGCTGCTCAGCGCCGCGCTCGGCCTGCCCGTGCTGGTGCGCAATGACGCCAACGCCGCCGTGCTCGCCGAGTACACGTTCGGCCAGGCACGCCCGGACATGCTGCTGGTCAGGATCGGCCGCGGCGTCGGAGCAGGTCTCATCTCGGACAGCCAGCCGCTGGTGGGCAGCCGGTATGCCGCGGGGGAGATCGGCCATGTCGTGGTCGGCACCGACGGCGGCCCGCGCTGCGCCTGTGGCAAGGACGGCTGCCTGGAGGCGTGGCTGAGCGCCTCCCACCTGCGCGCCCGGATCGCCGAGGTGCCAGAGGCGGACGCCGATGCCGTGCTCGCCGAGGCGGGGACCCGGCTCGGCGTGGCCATCGCGCCGATCGTGGCAGCCCTGGACCTCTCCGAGATCGTGCTGTCCGGGCCCGCCGATCTGCTGGACGGCACGCTCATCGCCGCCGCGACGCGCACGCTCACCGCGCGCACCCTGGAGGGCGTCTTCGACGACGTCGTGATCCGGCTCACCACGCAGGACGACATCGTGCTGCGGGGAGCCGCGGTCATGGTGCTCTCCAGCCAGCTGGGCGTGTCGTGAGAGGTGTGCGCGTCGGCCTCGATGTCGGCGGCACGAAGATCGACGCGCTCGCACTCGGCACCGACGACACGATCGTCGCGCGCACCCGCGTCTCCACAGGCTGGGGTGATGCCGCTGTGGTCGCGGCGGTGCACGACGCGATCGACGCACTCGCCGTCGAAGGCGGCTTCGCGACCTTGGACGTCGCCTCGGTCGGCATCGGGATCCCCGGGCTGGTCGACGCCGCCGGGGGCCGGGTGCTGCACGCGGTGAATCTCGGCGTCTCCGAGCTCGATCTCGCGTCCGCCGTGCGGGAGCGCCTCCCCGTCGCCGTCGCGGTCGAGAACGACGTCAAGGCCGCGGCCCTCGGCGCCGGATCTCTGCGCGGCGATGCCCATTCCATGGCCTACCTCAATCTCGGCACGGGAGTCGCGGCCGGCATCGTGATCGACGGCGGTCTCTGGCGCGGCGCCCGCGGCACCGCCGGCGAGATCGGGCACCTGTCGGTGGACCCGAACGGCCGTGTCTGCGGCTGCGGGCAGCGCGGCTGCATCGAGACGTTCTGCGGCGGGGGCGCCATCGCCAGGGCGTGGGGGCGCGGCGGGGTGCTGCCCGTGCTCGACATCTTCGATCTCGCCGAGGCCGGCGATCCGCTCGCGGTCGAACTGCGCGCGGGGATCGCGTACGGCGCAGCCTCCGCGGTGCGCTGCCTGGTGCTCAGCGCCGATGTCGAGACCGTCGTGATCGGCGGCGGCATCACCGCGCTCGGCGATCGGCTGCGCGACGACGTGGCGCGCCGGCTGCGCCTCGAGGGCGAGGGGTCCGCGTTCATCGGAGCGCTGCGCCTCGATGAGAGGATCGAACTGCTGCCGGCCGGATCCCCGGCGGCGGCTTTGGGGGCGGCGCTCGTCGGCGCCGCACATCTGCACACGCATCTGCACACGCATGAGGGAGCATTCCATGGCTGAGGTCGTCATCGTCGAGAACTCCGCGGCCGCGGGCGAGCTGGTCGCCGACGAGATCGCGCGGCTGATCGCGCGCCGTTCGGATGCGGTTCTGGGCCTGGCGACCGGGTCGACTCCGCTGCCGGTCTACGCGGCGCTGCGCAACCGTCTGGCAGGCGTCGACGTCTCGCACGTGCGGGGCTTCGCGCTCGACGAGTACGTCGGCATCGACCCGTCCCATCCGGAGAGCTATCGTTCGGTGATCAGCCGCGAGGTCGTGGAGCCCCTCGGGCTGACGCCGTCGCTGATCCACGTGCCGAACGGCGCCGAAGACGGCATCGAGCATGCCGGAGCCGAGTACGACGCGAAGATCCGCGCGGCGGGCGGCGTCGACCTGCAGATCCTCGGGATCGGGACCGACGGGCACATCGGCTTCAACGAACCCGGATCCTCGTTCGCCTCGCGCACGCGCGTGAAGACGCTGACCGTGCAGACCCGCGAGGACAACGCGCGCTTCTTCGATTCGATCGACCTGGTCCCCATGCACTGCATCACGCAGGGGCTCGGCACGATCCTGGAGGCGCGCCACCTGGTGCTGCTCGCGTACGGCGAGGGCAAGGCGCAGGCCGTGGCCGATGCGGTCGAGGGGCCGCTGACGGCGTTCCTGCCCGGTTCCGCGATCCAGCTGCACCCGCATGCCACAGTCGTGGTCGACGAAGCGGCGGCCTCGAAGCTGAAGCTCGCGGACTACTACCGCTACACGTTCGCGAACAAGCCGGCCTGGCAGGGGATCTAGCGCTCAGCGCTCGGACGGCCACGCGATCGGGAGCAGATGCTCCTCGCTCAGCGGGGCCAGCGGAAGCGTCGCGGCGTCAGCGGGCGTGATCCAGCGCAGCTCGGCGAGCTCGGCCTGCACCTGCACGTCGCCGGGTTCGGCGGTGGTGGCGAACGCGGTCGCGATGACGCGGTGGCCCGGCTCGTTCGCGGCGGCCGAGACGAACACCCCGAGCGGGCGCAGCGCGTCCTCGTCCACCTGCAGGCCGAGCTCCTCGTGCAGTTCTCTCGCAAGAGTCTGCGCCGCGGTCTCACCGGCCTCGGGCTTGCCGCCCGGTTGCATGAAGCGCACTGTGCCCTGCTTGCGGACGACGAGCACACGCCCCGCGCGGTCGGTGATGATGGCGGCCGAGACGTGGATGTCAGGCATCGGATCCCTCCGGTCGGGCGGCGAAGACCTTCCCGGGATTGAGGATCCCGGCGGGGTCGAACACGCGCACGATGTCGCGCTGCAGCTCCCACTGGTCCTCGCCGAGCTCCTCGGCGAGCCAACGGCTCTTCAGCGTGCCGATCCCGTGTTCGCCCGTGAGCGTGCCGCCGAGCCGGATCGCCGCGCGGAACAGCTCGTCGGCCGCGCGCCAGATCACGTCGGGGATCTCGGCGCTGTCGCTGATGAAGTTCGGGTGCAGGTTGCCGTCCCCGGCGTGCGCGACGGTGGGGATCACGATGTCGTAGGCGCGCTCGATCCGGGCGATCTCGTCGAACATGTCGGGCAGGGCGCTGCGCGGCACCGAGACGTCTTCGATGAGCGTGGTGCCCAAGGACGCCATCGCGGGGTGCATCGAGCGTCGGATCCGCAGCAGCCGCTCGCCCTCCGCCGCGTCGTCGGTGACCGTCACCGTGCCGCCCGCGCCGCGGAGCACGGTGGTGATCTGCTCGGCCTCGGCGGCCGCGTTCGGTCCGTCGGTCTGGATCGTCAGCTGGGCGAGCCCTGCCGCCGGCGGCGCCAGTTCGAGCAGCGCGTGCACCGCCGCGAGCGAGCGGGCGTCCATGAGCTCCATGATCGCCGGCTGGGCGCCGCCGGCCGTCACCGCCGCGGATCCGCGTGCTGCCGAACGCGCGTCGGGGAAGGTCGCCGCGATCGTGCAGGGTGTGCCGGGGACGATCCTGCGCAGCTTCAGGGTCGCGCCCACGACCACGCCCAGCCGGCCCTCCGAGCCGATCACGAGGGAGGTGAGATCCAGCCCCGTGACGCCCTTGACCGCCCGGCGGCCGAGATGCAGCAGCCGACCGTCGGCGAGCACGAGGTCGACCCCGAGCACCGCATCGCGGACCACGCCGTACTTCGCGCAGAGCAGCCCGCCCGCGCCGGTCGCGATGTTGCCGCCGACCGTCGAGATGTCCTTGCTCGCGGGGTCGGGCGGCCACCACAGGCCGTGTTCAGCCAGGACCCTGTCGAGCTCGCCGTTCAGGATCCCCGGTTCCACCACGGCGAGCAGATCGTCCGGACGGATCTCCAGCACGCGCCGCATCCGCAGCATCGAGAGCACGAGCTCACCCGGGCCCGCGTTCGCCGCTCCGGCGAGACCGGTGCCCGCGCCGCGCACCACGACCGGGGTGCCGGTGTCGTGTGCGATGCGCAGGGTCTGCTGCACGTCGGCGGTCGAGGTGGCGTGCACGACGGCGAGCGGAGGTCCGTCGGAGGCGTGCCCCGAGCGATCCGCGCGTGCGGCCTCGAGCGCGGCGGGGGAGGTGTCGACGCGGTCCCCGAGAACCGCACGCAATCGCGCGAGGACAGGCGACTCGAGGACAGCGGGGGCCGGCATCAGCGCGGCGCCGTCAGGACAGCGCGCGTCGTCCGGCGATGAGCCCGGAGGCGACCGCGACGACCGCGAATCCGAGGCCGATCCACGCCTGGCCCATCGTCCACCAGGCGATCGTGACGCCCGCGTAGACGACCAGCTCGACCGCCGCGCGCAGGAACGGGTGCACGGCGAGCACCGGGCGAGGCGAGAGGAACAGCGCCCACAGCAGCAGCGTGATCACCGGCGCGCCCACGGCGGCCACGATGTTCCACGGCATCGGCCAGGCCACGAGGACCCAGAGCACGAGCGACGCCAGCGCCACGATCAGGACCACGACGCGGACGATGTCGAGCGGAGTCGCGCGCGGCAGCACCCCTGGCAGGTCGGGCAGCGACGGAGTCGCGCCGGGGGCGTCGGTGGCAGGCGTGTCGGCGGACATGCCTGCAATTCTACGCGCCGGGCGTGGGTGCCGCCGCGGGGGCGGGAACGAGCAGCGGGGCGGCAGGTGCGGGAACGGCGGGTGCGGGGACGGCGGGGGCAGGGACAGCCGGTGCCGGTGCGGGGGACGCCGGCGCGGGAACGGTGGGGACGGCAGGCGCGGGGACGGCGGGGGTGGGGACGGCGGGGGCAGGGACAGCCGGTGCCGGTGCGGGAACAGCCGGTGCCGCTGCGGGTGCCGGAACCGGAACCGGAACCGGAGCGGGTGCCGCTGCCGCAGCGGGCGCGACGGGGACGGCGGGTGCAGGTGCTGCGGCCGTCGCCGGGGCGGTGGTGGCGGGAACGGTCGCGGGGGACGATCCTGTCGACCCGATCGTGCCGAGGATGCACTCCCACCAGTGCGCGGAGCCGGCCGTGCTGAGATCCAGCGTGGTGGATCCCGTGGGAGTGTCGCCGGGCGCGTACGCGAACGTGACGGTCGTGCCGTGGTTGACCTGGCTCGGCAGCGGGTGCAGCACGATGACGGCGTTGCCCGAGGCGTCGAGCGTCTCGGTCGCGTCCGGCGTGCTTCCGGTTCCGATCGTCGCGAGCACCGTCGCGCCGGGAGTTCCGCTGACGGGCACGGTGAGGGTGACGCGGCGGCCGCTCAGCGAGACGCCGCAGTCCATCGTGACCGTGCCGAGGACAGGGGCCGGGGGCGGAGTGCCGGTTCCCGTGCCGGGGTCGGTGCCGGTTCCCGTTCCCGGGTCGGTGCCGGTTCCCGTTCCGGGGTCGGTGCCGGTTCCCGTTCCGGGGTCGGTGCCCGTCCCTGTTCCGGGGTCGGTGCCCGTCCCTGTTCCCGGGTCGGTGCCGGGGTCGGCGCCCGCTCCGGGATCCGCCGGCGGCGACGTGTCGGGCGGAGTCACAGGCGGCGTCACCGGAGCGCTGCTGTCGCCGGCGGGCACATCGGTCTGGGGTGGGGTGCTCGGGACCGGGGTGACGGCCACCGGGGGCTTGGGGGTCTCCTTGCGCGGTGCGGGGGGCGTGCTGGGAGCCGGGGGAGCGGGCGGCTGAGGCGCCGGAGGGTTCACGAGCGGGGAGACCTGCGCCACGATGCTGGAGTCGCTCTTGTCGGATGCGGAGGGCGCGGACGTGGAGGCCGGGGCCGCGATCAGGCCGGGCACGACGGCGGCGGCGACGATCGCACCCGCGATGACAAGTGCCGCGGATCCCACACCGACGAGGGCCCCGAAGCCCGCGATGATGCCGCCAGAACTCGCGGCCCCGCCGGATCCTGCAGCTCCCGATCCTGCCGCGCCCGATCCCACAGCACTCGCGCCGACCACACCGGATCCGACCAGGACGGCACCCTGCACGACGCTCGAGGGCATGGCGGCGAGGGCGACAACCGGGGTGCCGCTCTGCAGCATCGCCAGATACGCACCGGACCCGCCGATGCCGAGCACGAGCGGCAGCAGCACGAGTGCGAGCCGGTGCGAGACCTCTTTGGCTTCGGCGGCGACGATGAGGCAGCGTGCACACTCGCCGAGGTGAGCCTCGAGCTTGGCGCGATCGCGGTTGCCGAGGTTGCCGCGGGAATACGCGCCGAGGCGTTCGATCGTCCATTCGCAGACCGAGCCGGGCTCGGCCGTGCGCAGGTGCGTCTGGATCCACGCCTCGCGCAGGCCCTCGCGCGCCCGGAACGCGAGCTGAGAAGTCGCACCGGCCGTCATGCCGAGCAGCGGTGCGACCTCGGCCGGCTTCATCTGCTCGATCTCGGTGTACCAGAGCACCTCCTGCCAGCGCGAGGGGAGGCTGCGGAACGCCTGCGCGGAGAGGCTCTGATCGAGGGCCTCGCTCGCGGCCTGCTCGGTCGAGGACGGATCCGCGACCGCGTCGAGCTCGTCGATGGGCGACTCGTGACGTGCGCGCCCCCACCCGGCGGCGGTGTTGCGGATGCTGGTGAAGAGGTAGGCGCGGAACGAGCCGGTCGGTCCGCCGCCCTTCTGGATCGCCTGATAGATGCGCGCGAACGCCTCCTGCACGAGGTCGTCGGCGTCGAACGTGCTGGTGATCGACCGGGCCACGGCGATGCCCGACGCGTAGTGCCGTCGCCACAGATCGGCGTAGGCGCCGGCATCGCCCGAACGGGTTCGCAGGACGAGATCGGCGTCACTGCGCACCGGTGCCTCGTCGGCGTCGTTCGGGAGGTGGTCGGTCTGGTCGGTCATCTATCGGTTCTCGTGCGGGAGCGGTCTCACAGAAAGAGATGCAGCATCCAGGAATCTGTCACGCGGACTCCCCATTCTTCACCCACACACTGGGAAACCGCCAGGGTGTGAACGAAATCGGTTCGCCGGATCGCCGTGTCGTTCCGTGGACCGGCGTGCCACCCGACACGGGACCGCGTCTCAGAACTTTCCGAAGATCTTCTCGGGACTCGCGTAATGGATCGGCCCGTCCGCCATCTCATCAGTCAGAGACAGTCTGCGCAGGCCACCGGGGGGCGGCCGGCGAGGGCTCCGGCGGATGGGGATCCGCCGGTCAGGTCGGCCCCGCGCCTCGGGGGAGGAGCAACGGGCCGATCTTCTCTGAATCCGGGGGGATCTGGGGAAACCGAGGGGGACCGTGGGGCCGCCGCCGTGGGAGTGGCGGCCTCCACCTCGGGTGCCGCCCCGCTCAGCGGGCGAGCGCTCAGCGGGTGAGCGCCGCGCCCGTCCACACCCCGGAGACGTCGAGCTCGGCCGACAGCAGCACGGCGTCCGCCAGATACCCCTCGTCCAGCAGCCCCAGCTGGCCTGCGACGCCGATCGCCCGCGCCGGGGTGCGGGTCAGCGCTTCGACCGCGTCCGCGAGGGGGACCCCCGCCGCGACCGCGTTGCGCAGCGCGACATCTTGCGTGAGCGTCGAGCCGGCGATCGATCCGCTGTCCACCCGGGCGATGCCGCCGCGAACCGTGACATGCAGGGATCCGAGCATGTAATCGCCGTCCGCGGAGCCCGCGGCGGCCATCGCGTCGGTGATGAGGGCGACGCGTCCCGGCGCCTCGTCGAACACGAGCTTGATGATCTGCGGGTGCAGATGGATGTTGTCGGCGATCGCCTCGAGCGTGACGCGCTCGTCGTGCGCAGCGGTGAGCACAGGGCCGGGTGTGCGGTGGTGCACGGGCCGCATGGCGTTGAACGCGTGCGTGAGGATCGTGGCACCGGCGTCGAACGCCGCGCGCAGGGTGTCGTCGTCCGCATCGGTGTGCCCGACGGCGGCCGCGGCGCCGGCCGCGACGACGATCCGGATCGCCTCGAGCCCGCCGTCCAGCTCGGGGGCGAGCGTCACCTGACGCACCGTGCCGCGCCCCGCCTCGAGCAGGCGCTGCACCTCATCCGCCACCGGGGCGCGCAGCAGCTCGGGGTCGTGCGCGCCCTTGTGACCGAGATCGAGGAACGGGCCCTCGAGGTGGGATCCGAGCAGGTCGTGGTCGGTCTGCATGAGGTCGGCGACCGCGGCGACCCGATCGGCGAGCAGATCGAGGGTCGCGGTGATCAGCGACACCACGGCGCGGGTGGTGCCGTGCGCGCGATGCATGGCGCGCGCGGTGCGGATGGCCTCCGCGCCGTCGTCGAAGGCGGTGCCGGCGCCGCCGTGCCCGTGGATGTCGACGAAGCCGGGGGTGAGGATCGCGCCGGCTCCCGCCGTCTCTGCGGCGTCGATGACGACGTCGGCCGCGCCCCAGGAGGATCCGGTGCCACGACCCGCGATCAGGCCCTCCTCGAAGCGGACCCAGCCGTCCTCGACGATCGCCCCGCCGGAGACGATCCGGGCGGAATGGATGACGATCGAACCGTGCGCTGAGGTCTCGGGCGTGCTCATGCGTTCTCCTGGGTGGTGGCGGGCGCGGGGTGTGCGGCGTCGGCGGGGGCTGCGTCCTCGAGGGCGTCGTCGACGGTCGCGCGGTCGACGGCGATGCCGGCCGCCTCCCATGCTTCCACGAGCCCAGCGACCCTGGTGCGGAATGACTCCCAGGTGCGTTCCGGCCCGTCCTGCGGCGACCAGGCGATCTCCGCGGGCGCGGCGATGCGCGGGAAGACGAGGCGGTCCGCCTCGGCGAGCGTCGAGACGGTCTCGGTCCACAGCGGCGCCTCGACACCGAGGATCGCGTCGGCCGGAACGTCGTCGAGCACGGCGGTCGGCTCCCAGGCGTAGGCCAGGCGCAACGGCACCAGCCCCGCCCAGGCGAGCCCGAGCGGGAAGTCCGCGCGCGGCTTCATGTCGAGGTACGCGCGATCCGAGGGCGACAGGATCAGCGCGCCGCCGCGCTCCACGAAGTGCGCCGCATGCTCCCTGTGGGCTCCCTCGGGGACGGCCCCGGCCCAGTACTGCCCGATCATCCCCTCGGCGATGTCTGCGACGGCGCCAGCTTCGTGCCAGGCGATCGGCGTCTTGCCGGTCGCCGCGGCGATCCGGCCGGCCCGCTCGAAGAACAGCGCGAAGTCCGCAGCCGAGGTGCCGAGGCACTCGTCCCCGCCGAGGTGCAGGTACGGCCCGGGGGTGAGCTCGGCGATTTCGGTGAGCACGTCCTCGATGAGGGCGTAGGTGCGCTCGTCATGGATCCGGAGGGAGGAGTGCCCGACCGACCATCCCGTGTACGGCACACCGCGCTCGGGAAGGGGCTGGTTCAGCGTCTCGGACTCGGCACGCGTCTTGTCGTCGATCGCGGGCTGCTCGACCAGTTCGGGGTAGCCGACACCGACGGCGTGGGTGTGCCCCGGCAGGTCGATCTCGGGCACGACGGTCACGTGCCGGGTGGCGGCGTACGCGACGATCGCGCGGAAGTCGTCCTTCGGGTAGAAGCCGCCCGCGCCCCCGCCGACCTCGCTCGCGCCACCTCGCTCGGCGAGCAGCGGCCAGGAGTCGATCTGGATGCGCCAGCCCTGGTCGTCGCTGAGGTGCAGATGCAGGTGGTTGAACTTCAGCGCCGCGGCCCGATCGATATAGCGCTGCACGTCGGCGACGCCGAAGAAGTGCCGCGCGACGTCGAGCATGACGCCGCGGTACGCGAACCTCGGAGCGTCCTCGACGCGGACCGCGGGCACGCTCCAGCCGGCGTCGTGGCGCAGCAGCTGCAGCAGCGTGCGGGTGCCGTAGAAGAGGCCCGCGGCGCCGTGTCCGGTGATCCGGATCCGGCCGTCGGACGCGTCCAGCGTGTAGCCCTCGGCGGATCCTGTCGCGGGGTCGATCTCGAGCAGGATCTCGGTCGTGCCGGCGTCGCCGACTGGACCGTGGAACGCCTCATCGCCGATCCGCTCGGCCAGATCGGCCCCCAGGAGCGCGGCAGCATCGGGATCCCCGCCGAGGCGGACGGATCCGAGCGGGACGGATCCGTCGCCGAGGCGCACGGAAGCGGGGAACGGGATGAGCGACGGCGCATCGGGCAGGACCATGAACAAAACCTATCGCGTGCGGAGCTCGCGCCGGAGCCCCTTCGGCCGTCACGTCCCTCTGGATCCGGATCCTGATCGGGTAGGCTCTTCCTGTCGCGACTGGCGTCTGGGTGGGTCACCACCGGGGAGCGACCGTTACGGATTCGACCGCGCGCCTGGGCCGATGAGCCACCCCGTCTTTTCGTAACCGTCAAAGGAGCACGCTCATGACCGACCGTTTCTTCAACGCGCCTCTCTCCGAGGTCGACCCCGAGATCGCTCAGGTCCTCGACCGGGAGCTGAAGCGCCAGCAGACGTTCCTCGAGATGATCGCCTCGGAGAACTTCGTCCCCGTCTCGGTGCTGCAGTCGCAGGGCTCGGTGCTGACCAACAAGTACGCCGAGGGCTACCCGGGCCGCCGCTACTACGGCGGCTGTGAGGAGGTCGACGTCGCGGAGGAGCTCGCGATCGCGCGCGCCAAGGAGCTGTTCGGCGCCGAGTTCGCGAACGTCCAGCCGCACTCCGGCGCGACCGCGAACGCCGCCGTGCTGCATGCGATCGCCCGCCCCGGCGACACCCTGCTCGGCCTCTCGCTCGACCAGGGCGGCCACCTCACGCACGGCATGAAGATCAACTTCTCCGGCCGGCTGTACAACATCGTCGCCTACGGCGTGAACCCCGAGACCTCGACGATCGACATGGACGAGGTGCGCCGGCTCGCGATCGAGCACAAGCCGAAGGTGATCATCGCCGGCTGGTCGGCTTACCCTCGCACGCTCGACTTCGCGGCGTTCCGCGCGATCGCGGACGAGGTCGGCGCGCTGCTCTGGGTCGACATGGCGCACTTCGCCGGCCTCGTCGCCGCGGGCCTGCACCCGAACCCGGTGCCGCACGCGCACGTCGTCTCCTCGACCGTGCACAAGACGATCGGCGGTCCCCGCTCCGGCTTCATCCTGACGAACGACGCCGACATCGCGAAGAAGATCAACTCGGCCGTGTTCCCGGGTCAGCAGGGCGGCCCGCTCATGCACGTGATCGCCGCGAAGGCGACCGCGTTCAAGATCGCCGGCACCCCGGAGTTCAAGGAGCGCCAGGAGCGCGTGCTGCGCGGCGCCGCCATTATCGCCGACCGGCTCTCCCAGCAGGACGTGAAGGACGCCGGGATCGCCGTGCGCTCGGGCGGCACCGATGTGCACCTCGTCCTCGTCGACCTGCGCGACGCCGAGATCGACGGCAAGCAGGCCGAGGATCTGCTGCACGACATCCATGTCACCGTGAACCGCAATGCGGTCCCGAACGACCCGCGCCCGCCGATGGTCACCTCTGGCCTGCGCATCGGCACCCCGGCGCTCGCGACCCGCGGCTTCGGCGACGTCGAGTTCACCGAGGTCGCCGACGTGATCGCGCTCGCGCTGCAGCCCGGCGCCGACGTCGAGGCGCTGCGCGCCCGCGTGGACGCGCTCGCCGCCGCCTTCCCGCTCTACCCCGACCTGCAGCAGTAATCCCCGCGGATCCGGATCGGGCTGCGCCGGCGCCCGGACGCGGATCCTCGTCCTGATCGCGAGACTGCAACTGGGCGGCGAGACTGCAGCACGTTGCTGCTGTCTCGCCGCGCAGATGAAGTCTCGCGGGTTGAATTGGCGTGAAAGGAGCGGGAGATGACCGCGAAGAGTCTTGACGGCAAGGCGGCTGCGGCTGCGATCAAGGCCGAGCTGACCGAACGGGTCGCGGCGCTGGGCGCGCGGGGCGTCGTGCCCGGCATCGCCACGGTGCTGGTCGGGGCGGACCCCGCCTCGCAGCTGTATGTGGGCATGAAGCACAAGCAGTCCGAGGCGATCGGGATGAACTCGATCCAGCGCGAACTGCCCGCTGACGCGACCCAGGCGGAGGTCGAGGCGCTGATCGACGAGCTGAATGCGGATCCGTCCTGCCACGGCTACATCGTGCAGCTGCCGTTGCCGAAGCACCTCGACACGGATGCGATCCTGGAGCGGATCGACCCCGCCAAGGACGCCGACGGACTGCACCCGACGAACCTCGGCCGGCTGGTGCTGAACGTCAACGCGCCGATCCACACCCCGCTGCCGTGCACCCCGAGGGGCGTGATCGAGCTGCTGCTGCGCAACGGCTACGACCTCAAGGGCAAGCATGTCGTCGTCGTCGGCCGCGGCGTCACGATCGGCCGTTCGATCGGGCTGCTGCTGACTCGGCGCGACATCAACGCGACGGTCACGCTCACGCACACCGGCACGGTCGACCTGCCGGCCTACCTGCGCGAGGCCGACGTCATCGTGGCGGCGGCGGGCGTCAAGCACATCGTCCGCGCCTCGGACGTCAAGCCCGGCGCCGCGGTGCTCGACGTGGGTGTCACCCGCGAGACGGATCCGGACACGGGAAAGCACAGGGTCTACGGGGACGTCGATCCGGCGGTGGCGGACGTCGCCGGCTGGATCTCGCCGAACCCGGGAGGCGTGGGCCCGATGACGGTCGCACTGCTCATGACCAACGTGGTCGAGGCTGCAGAGCGCACCGCGAGCTGAGCACTCGGCGCGCTCATCCGAGGCCGAGCACGCGCTGCACGGTCCAGCCGAGCCCGAACAACAGCACGACCACCGCGGTGATGGCGCTGAGCACGAGGGCGGTGCGCGGCTCCCGGCGGCGCAGCAGCATCAGCGGCGGGAACACGATCGCGATGATCGTGAGCTGCACGGCTTCGATACCGACGTTGAACACCAGCAGCGACCAGAGCAGGGTCCACGACCACGGCTCCTGGATATTCAGCGCGCTCGCGAATCCGAGACCGTGCACCAGCCCGAAGCAGAACACGATGCCGAGCCGCACCGCTGCCGCGCTGCGTGAGGGCGCACGCGGATCCGTGCCCGCGGCTCGCGCGGAACGCCGCGGCCGGACGCCCCACAGATACGCCGCAGCCACCGCCGCGATCGACAGGGCGATCATCGGCTCGACCACGCGCGACGGCACGTGCACGAGGCCGAGCGCGGCGAGCAGGAAGGTGATCGAGTGCGCCAGGGTGAAGCACGTCGCCGCGAGCACCACGTCACGCAGCCGGCGGGAGCCGATGATGAGCGCGACGAGGAACAGGATGTGGTCGATGCCGGTGAGCAGGTGCTCGGCGCCGAGCAGGAAGAACTCCGCGAACCGGTCGGTCCAGGCCTGAGCGGTCGTGAACTGCGGGTGTGCGGCGTCGAGCGCGGCGCTGCCGTTGCGTCCCTCGAGGGCGTAGGTCACGATCGTCTTCGTGTCCTTGACCATGCCCTCCGTATCGGGGAACAGGGCGCTGCGCACGAGGAAGGCGTTCCCGTGCCCGGCCCGGCAGGCGTAGCGCACGGCGAAGCGGGCGTAGTCGGTGGCGTCTCGGCTGTGGAATGCGGCGGGGCCGTCGGCATGCGGCACGCAGCGTGAGCCGCCATCGACCGCGACCGTGAAGCGCGCAGCGGTGTACGCGAGGATCGCCGTCGCGTGATCGGCCAGCACCGCGTTCTCGGCGCCCTGGCGAGGATGCTCGATCGCCGCGGCGAACAGGCCGGGGTCGTTCTGCGTCTGCGCGGCGGAGGCGCTGAGCAGCTGGTACTGGAGGTCGAAGACGACTCTGACGTCGGTCGTGCTCGCAGCCGTGAGGTCGGCGTAGGCCACCGTCGTCACGTGCGCATCGGCGGGGACTGCGGTCAGCAGCAGGCTCGCCGTGACCAGCAGGACCAGGATCGCGATGCGCGATGCGACGCGCATCGACGGCGCTTCGGGTGTTCCGGCTCGGATCGGCGGGATCAGGCCTGGGCGGGCTGGCCGAGCGACGATTCGATGCCCGAGATGCGGGCGTACTCGTCGAAGCGGAACGTGGCGCTGCCGCTGGCGTCGGACACGAGCGCGCCCGAGTAGGCCTCGTCGGTCCACTGCATGCTCCAGCCGGCGAGCCGCGCCAGATCCCACACGGAGGAGCGGGCGTCCGAGAGGGTGAGCTCGGAGAGGACACGGGGGAGGGCCGTGACGGCGTCGGCGACGGTGAGCGGCGCGAGCGGCGCGTCCAGCAGGAACACCGCACGGGTGCCGCTGCCGACCGGCGCCGAGTAGTAGGGGGAGCGGCCGGTGATCTCCTCGGCGATCGCGCCGATCTGGTGCGCGGCTCCCGCGATCCATCCGTCCAGATCCGCCTCCGCCTCGGCGGGGAAGGGCAGCTCGGGCTGCGACAGCTCGGCGATCGAGTAGGTCGTGCCGTACTCGCGCAGTCCGGCGATCGACGCGTCGGATCCGCCCTGCGGGTGTGCCCAGGCCCACATCAGCGAGCGGGGTCCGGGGGCGATCGTGGCGACGAGCGAGGCGCGGGCGACGAGCTGGCGGCTCGGATCGGGCTCTGACGTGAATGTGAGCGTCCCCGCCGCGAGGTCGGCGTCCCAGCGATGCTCGCCCAGGGCGGAGGTCGCGGCGACCAGCTGGTCCTGGCGGAGGGCGGCGAACAGGGCCGCGCGGTCGGCGAGGGGCGCGAGAGCGGGGAAAGTCATGGACTCATCCTGCCGTCCGTGGCTATGAAAAAGCCAGTCGGGGTGGCCGGGCGCCGCGGCGGCGGACGCGACGGGGGTCAGTAGCTGGCGCCGGGACTGGACGACGCGGCGGGCAGGAACCGGGCCGCCAGCGCCTCGGACGCGCGTGCGAGCAGCGCCACGTCGGCGCCGACAGCGACGAAGTCGGCACCGGCGGCGATGTAGGCGTCCGCCGCGACCGGATCGAACGCGTTCACCCCCACGGGCTTGCCCACGGCCGCGACCGCGGCGAACACGCGCTCGACCGCGGCGACCACGTCGGGGTGGGTCTGCCGGCCGAGCAGCCCCATCGAGGCGGAGAGGTCGGAGGGACCGACGAACACCGCGTCGACGCCATCGACGGCAGCGATCTCGGCCGCCCGCTCCACGCCGGCGCCGGTCTCGATCTGCACGGTCAGAGACACGTGCTGCGCGGCCTCGACGAGATAGTCCTCGACGCGGTTCCAGCGGGCGCTGCGGGCCAGAGCGGATCCGACTCCGCGGATCCCCTCCGGCGGATACCGCGTCGCGGCGACCGCGGCCCGCGCCTCGTCGGCGGACGACACCATCGGCACGATGAGGTTCTGCGCCCCGAGATCCAGCACCTGCTTGATGGCGACGGCGTCGTTGGACGGCACGCGCACGACGGGCGTGATCGGGTAGGCGGCGGCGACCTGCAGCTGCCCCTGCAGGGACTCGAGCGTGTTGGCCGAGTGCTCCCCGTCGATCAGCAGCCAGTCCATGCCGGATCCCGCCGCGATCTCGGTGACCAGCGGGCTGCCGGTGCACGCCCACATGCCGATCAGCGGACGATCGGACTCGGCCAGGTGCGCGCGGAACGTGGGGCTCAGACGAAGCGGCATGTGATGGTTCCCATCGGTCCGTAGTCGCACAGCACCTCGTCGCCGCGCGACACCCACATCGGGCGTGTGAACGATCCTGCCAGGATGATCTCGCCCGCCTCGAGGCGCGCGCCGTGCTGGTGGAACTTGTTGGCCAGCCACGCGACGCCGGTCGCGGGATGGCCGAGCACGCCGGCGGCGACGCCGGTCTCCTCGATCTCGCCGTTGCGGCTCAGCACGCCGGGCACCCAGCGCAGGTCGATCTCGTCCGGCCGCCTGTGCACGGTGCCGAGCACCATCGCGCCATAGGCGGCATTGTCACTGATCGTGTCGACGATCGTCCGGCCCTCCAGTTCGATGTGCGAGTTCAGCACCTCGAGCGCCGGGACGGCGTAATCGATCGCGGCGAGCGCATCCTCGAGCGTGCAGTCGGGGCCTTCGAGGGGCTGCTTCAGCACGAACGCCAGCTCGACCTCGATCCGCACGTTCGAGAAGTGGTCGACCGGGATCTCGGATCCGGACGGGTACACGGTGTCGTCGAACATGACGCCGTAATCCGGCTCGGTGATGCCGGTCGCCTGCTGCATGGCCTTCGAGGTGAGCCCGATCTTGCGGCCCACGAGTCTGCGGCCCGCCGCGACCTGCGCATCGCGCCAGACGCCCTGGATCGCGTACGAGTCCTCGACGGTGGCCTCAGGGTGACGGGCGGTGATCCGCGGGATCACTCCGTGCGTGCGGTCGGCCTCCGCGAGCTCGGCGGCGAGGGCAGCGATGGTGTCTGCGGGAAGGGTCACAGCTGGTGTCCGAGCTTGTACTCGCCCTGCTTCCACTCCGGCATGGCCTCCTCGTCGGCGGGACGGGTGTAGCTGAACCCGTCGGCGCCGATCGTGACGGCCATCTCGCTGGAGTCGGTGCGGGCGATGACCGGCTGCGGGTTGCCGTCCAGGTCGAGCACGAGCGACGCGTCGGTGTACCAGGACGGGACGACGGGGTTGCCCCACCAGTCGCGGCGCTGGTTGTCGTGCACGTCCCAGGTGATCACCGGGTTGTCCGGGTCGCCGGTGTAGTAGTCCTGCGTGTAGATCTCGACGCGGTGCCCGTCGGGATCGCGCAGGTACAGGTAGAACGCGTTCGACACGCCGTGGCGGCCCGGCCCCCGCTCGATCGCGTCCGAGCGGCGCAGGGCCCCGAGCTTGTCGCAGATCGCGAGGATGTTGTGCTTCTCGTGCGTGGCGAAGCACACGTGGTGCATCCGCGGGCCGTCGCCGCCCGTCATCGCGGTGTCGTGCACGGTGGGCTTGCGGCGCATCCACGCGGCGTACACCGTGCCCTCCTCGTCCTGGATGTCCTCGGTGACGCGGAAGCCGAGATCCTGCATGTACTTCACCGCGCGCGGCACGTCGGGCGTGACCTGGTTGAAGTGGTCCAGGCGCACGAGCTCGCCGGGGATGTGCAGGTCGTAGCGCCAGCTCATCCGCTCGACGTGATCGGTCTGGTGGAAGAACTCGTACGGGAAGCCGAGCGGATCCACGACCCGCACCGAGTCGCCGATGCCCTTGACGAAGCCGGACGGCGAGCGGCGCACGTCGCAGCCGAGCTCGGTGTAGAACGCGACGGCGAGGTCGAGGTCCTCGGGGGTCCGCACGCGGTACGAGAACGCGGCGACCGCCGCGACGGGCCCTTTGCGGAGCACCAGGTTGTGGTGGATGAACTCCTCCGTGGAGCGGAGGTAGATCGCGGTCTCGTCCTCCTCGGTCACGTACAGGCCGAGCACGTCGACGTAGAACACCCGCGAGGCGGCGAGGTCGGTGACGACGAGCTCCATGTAGGCGCAGCGGAGCACGTCCGGCGGGGTGGCAGTGGGGGTGGCGATCGGGTTCTCGGTCGCGATGGGGGCCTCCTGGCTGGTGAAGTAGCCGGAGGAGGTCAGCGTCATGTCGGCACGGTGGGTCATGTCAGCGTCCTTGCGTGAAATGCGGTTCGAGATCGGAATGGATCCGGTCAGCGGGGATCCGGGTCGTCGAGGTCCTGCTCGACGGGCGGTGCCTGCTTGCCGAAGACCGGATTGTGCGGAGCGCCGAGCGTGATGTGCACGCTCTGCTGGTCGGTGTAGAAGTCGATCGAGCGGTAGCCGCCCTCGTGCCCGAGGCCGGACGCCTTCACGCCGCCGAACGGGGTGCGCAGGTCGCGCACGTTGTTCGAGTTCAGCCAGACCATGCCGGCCTCGACGGCGCCCGCGAAGTTGTGCGCACGCTTGAGGTCGTTGGTCCAGATGTACGCGGCGAGACCGTAGCGCGTGTTGTTCGCGAGGGCGAGCGCCTCCTCGTCGGTGTCGAACGGTGTGATCGCGACGACCGGGCCGAAGATCTCCTCCTGGAAGATGCGGGCATCCGGGGCGACGTCGGCGAACACCGTCGGGGCGACGTAGTTGCCGGTCGGGAAGCCTTCGGGGCGCCCGCCGCCGGCGACGAGACGGCCTTCGCCCTTGCCGATCTCGACGTAGCTCATCACCTTCTCGTAGTGCTCCGGGTGCACGAGCGCGCCGACCTCGGTGGTGGGGTCGTGCGGCAGGCCGACCTTGACGCGCTTCGCCTGTGCCGCGAACCGCTCCACGAACTCGTCGTAGATCGAGCGCTCCACGATCACGCGGGATCCAGCGGTGCAGCGCTCGCCGTTCAGGGAGAAGACGCCGAAGATGCACGCGTCGATGGCGGTGTCGAGGTCGGCGTCGGCGAACACGACGGCGGGGCTCTTGCCGCCCAGCTCCATCGACAGGCCCTTGAGGAACGGCGCCGCGTTGCCGAAGATCAGCTGACCGGTGCGACTCTCGCCCGTGAAGGAGATGAGCGGCACGTCGGGGTGCTTCACGAGCGCGTCGCCCGCGTCCTCGCCGAGGCCGTTGACGAGGTTGAACACCCCCTGCGGGAGCCCTGCCTCCTCGAAGATGCCCGCCCAGAGCGAGGCGGACAGCGGCGTGAATTCGGCCGGCTTCAGCACGACCGTGTTGCCGGTCGCGAGGGCGGGGCCGAGCTTCCAGGACTCGAGCATGAACGGCGTGTTCCACGGCGTGATGAGGCCGGCGACGCCGATCGGCTTGCGGTTGACGTAGTTCATCTGCTTGCCGGGCACCTTGAACGCGTCGTCGGCCTGGGCGACGATCAGGTCGGCGAAGAAGCGGAAGTTCTCGGCGGCACGGCGGGCCTGGCCCAGCGCCTGCGTGATCGGAAGGCCTGAGTCGAACGACTCCAGCTCGGCGAGGCGGGCGTCGCGGGACTCGACGATGTCGGCGATCCGGTGCAGGATCCGGCTGCGCTCGCGCGGCAGCATCCGCGGCCACGGGCCCTCGTCGAAGGCGCGCTTGGCGGCGGCGACGGCACGCTCGATGTCGGCCTTCTTGCCGGCGGCGGCGTGCACGTAGGTCTCGTTGGTGACGGGGTTGAGCACCTCGAAGGTGTCCCCGTCGAGCGAATCGACGAACTCGCCGTCGATGTAGTGCTGGATCTTCTCCGGCAGATCTGCCGGGGCGTAGGCGTCGGTCATCATCGTCCTTCCGGGATGGTTCGAGTGGTGTCGTTCAGAGGGCTTCGGGGGCTTCGGGAACGCCCAGGGCGTCGGCGTGGCGGGCGGCGAGGAACGCGTCCATCGTGCGCCAGCGGTGGTTGCGGGCGGCGAGCTCGATCTCGAGCGGATCGGCGCCGGTGCGGATCAGGTCGAGGATCTGCACGTGCTCCTCGACGGAGTGGCCGGCGCGTCCGGGGACGAACGCGAACGTCGAGTCGCGGATCCCGCTGAGGCGCGCCCATCCGCGCTGCACGAGGTCGAGGATGTGCGGATTCGGGCAGGGCTCGTACAGCACGGAGTGGAACTGCCGGTTGAGTTCGGTGAAGCGGTGCGCATCGAAGCTCTCCAGCAGGCGCACCATGCGATCGTTCACCTGCTCGGCGCGGGCGAGCGCATCGGCGTCGAGGAACGGGGCGGACAGCGCGGTCGCCGCGCCCTCCACCAGGCCCAGGGTCTGCATGGTGTGCGCGTATTCGCTCTCGTCGACGAGCGAGACCCTGGCGCCGACGTTGCGTTCGAAGGTGACCAGGCCCTCGGCCTCGAGTCGGCGGATCGCCTCGCGCACCGGCACCACGCTCATCCCGAGCTCATCCGCGACGGTGCCGAGCACCAGGCGGAATCCGGGGCCGAACGCGTGCGAGGAGATGCGTGAGCGGATCCAGACGTAGGCCTGCTCCGACTTGCTCGCGGTCAGGGGCGTGGTCACTGGGATCCGCCCTGCGCGCGGGTCGCGGCTTCGTACCGGGCACGCCATTCGGCGTTCATCGGGAACAGCCCGTCGACGGGGTGGCCGGCCGCGACCTGCGTCGCGATCCACTCGTCCTCGTGTTCCTGGGCGACCGTCGCGTCCGCGACCTCCGCGGCGAGGGCGGGCGGGATCACGATCACGCCGTCGCTGTCGCCGACGATGATGTCGCCGGGCTGCACGGTCGCGCCGCCGCAGGCGATCGTCACGTCGATATCCCACGGCACATGACGGCGGCCGAGCACCGAGGGGTGCGCGCCCTGCGAGAACACCGGCAGCCCGATCTCGGCGACGGCGGCGAAGTCGCGCACGCTGCCGTCCGTGACGACGCCGGCGGCGCCCCGGGTCTTCGCCCGCAGCGCGAGGATGTCGCCGAGCGTGCCGGTGCCCGCCTCGCCGCGGGCCTCGATCACGATGATCTCGCCCTCGTTCACGGCGTCGAACGCGCGCTTCTGCGCGTTGTAGCCGCCGCCGTGGCTCGCGAAGAGGTCCTCACGAGCCGGCACGAAGCGCAACGTCTTCGCGGTGCCGACGATCTTCGTGTCCGGCAGGTTCGCCGAGACGCCGTCGATGAAGCATGAGTGCAGCCCGCGCTTGCGCAGCTGTGCGGACAGTCCGGCGGTCGGTGCGGCGAGAAGCTGGGCGCGCAGCTCCGGCGAGAGTGCCGACGGGCGTGCCTCCTCCGGCGCGTCGTCGGCGGGCAGCCCCGCCTTGTCGCGGGAGCCCCAGGCCTCCGCGCGCTGCAGGTCGTCGACGGCGGGGAGGGAGCCGAGAGCCGGATCGAAGTGGGTCGCGCCCTGCGTCACCGTGGTGCGCAGCTCCCCGGAGGTGATCGTCTTGGTGGTGTGCGGGACGTCGACCTCGACCACGACCACATCACCGGGGACGATCACGCTGGATCCGGCCGGGGTGCCGGTGAGGATCACGTCGCCGGGCTCGAGGGTGAAGTGCTGAGACAGATCGGCGACGAGCTGCGGCAGCGGGAAGAGCAGACCTGACGTGTCGTCGTCCTGGCGGAGGTCGCCGTTCACCCACGCGCGCAGGCGCAGCTGGCCCGGGTCGACGTCGGCGGCCGGGATCAGGTCGGGGCCGATCGGGGTGTATCCGTCGCCGCCCTTGGAGCGGACGTTGGAGCCCTTGTCGTTCGCGCGCAGGTCGTACAGGCCGAGATCGTTCGACGCGGTCACCCAGGCGACGTGCGACCACGCGTCCGCCACGCTCACGCGGCGCGCGGCCGTGCCGATGATGAGGGCGATCTCGCCCTCAAAGGCGAGCAGCTCGGTCCCCGCCGGACGTTCCACGACCGAGTCCGTGCCGGCCAGCGATGACGACGGCTTGAAGAAGTACGAGGGACTCGCCGGTGTGCGTCCGCGCTGGTCGGCGCGGGAGCGGTAGTTGAGGTGGATCGCGATGATCTTGCCGGGCCGGGGGATCGGTGCGGACATGGGCGCCTCCTCGCGCAGCCGGTGCCAAGGGAAGAACCCCTTGCGTCATATTTGAAATCGTATATCATCGACGGAGGTCGGGCAAGCACGGATTCTGGATCCGTCGAAGGTTCGGCTGGACAGCGACGTCACGCAGAAGGAGAAGGCATGTCCGCAGCATCCTCACCGGGCTTCACGCCCACCGGAACCATCGCATCGGCCACCGACCGACGCCGAGTGGTCTTCGCCACCGTGATCGGCACCACCGTCGAGTGGTACGACTTCTTCATCTACGCGTTCGCCGCCGGAGTGGTGTTCGCGAACCTGTTCTTCGAGCCGATGGGCAAGGACTTCGCGCAGATCGTGTCGTTCTTCAGCGTCGGCGTGAGCTTCCTGTTCCGTCCGCTCGGCGCTTTCCTGGCGGGGCACTTCGGCGACAAGCTCGGACGCCGGCCGATGCTGGTCATCACCCTGCTGCTGATGGGGGCGTCCACGACCCTGGTCGGCCTGCTGCCGACGCACGCCGTGATCGGCGTGTGGGCGCCGATCCTGCTCATCCTGCTGCGCATCCTGCAGGGCATCTCGGCCGGCGGCGAGTGGGGCGGCGCGGTGCTGATGGCCGTCGAGCACGCGCCGCGGCAGAAGCGCGGGCTGTTCGGGGCGGCACCGCAGATCGGTGTGCCGATCGGGTTGCTGCTCGCGTCCCTGGTGCTCGCGCTGATGGCGCAGATCGCTCCGGGCGAGGCGTTCAACGCGTGGGGGTGGCGCGTGCCGTTCCTGCTCTCGATCGTCCTGATCGGCGTCGGGTACTGGGTGCGCCGGCGCGTGTCGGAGAGCCCGGTGTTCACCGAGATCGCCGAGCGCAAGGAGGAGACCCGGATGCCGATCGTGCAGCTGCTGCGTCACCACCTGCTGCTCGTGATCGTCGCCGCGCTGGTCTTCGCGGGCAACAACGCCGTGGGGTACATGACCACCGGAGGGTACGTGCAGCACTACGCGACGGATCCGCAGGGGCCGGTCAAGCTCAACCCCGGGCCGGTCTTCTGGGTGGTCGCGCTGTCCGGGGTGACCTGGCTGTTCTTCACCTGGTTCGGCGGCTGGCTGTCCGACAGGCTGGGCCGGCGCACGACCTACATCATCGGCTGGGTCTTGCAGCTGGTCGGCGTCGTGCTGCTCTTCCCGTTGACGAACCTGGGCAGCGCCGGGTCGCTCGCGGCGGCACTCGTCATCCTCACCGTCGGGCTCGGCTTCACGTACGGCCCGCAGGCGGCCCTCTACGCCGAGCTGTTCCCGGCCTCGATCCGCTTCTCCGGCGTCTCGATCTCCTACGCCCTGGGAGCGATCCTCGGGGGCGCGTTCGCGCCCATGATCGCGCAGGCCATCTTCCAGTCCACGCACTCGACGATCGGGATCACCTGGTATCTGGCCGGGATGACCGTGGTCGGCCTCGTCGGCAGCCTGCTGCTGCGCGACCGCAGCGGCATCCCGCTCGGCCCTGAGGCCGAGGCCGAGCAGGCGGTCAGCCCGATCCGCGGCATGACGAAGCGCTGAGGGGGCGCAGCGGCGTCGGGGTCGGGTCGCTCAGGCCCCCAGGGCGTCGCGGATGGTCGCGGCCGAGCGCTGCAGGCGGTCCGCGATGTCGGCGTCGGAGCGGGTCGTCGCCACATGCACGACGGCGATCGCTGCGGGGCGCTGCGCGCGCAGCACCAGCGGCACGGCGACCGACCGCACGGTGGGGATGACTTCGTCGTGGCTGGTGGCGAAGCCCCGTTCCTTCGCTTCCGCCACCGCGCGATGCAGCGCCACATCGGCGCCGTCGGGCCACTCCGCGTCGGGCAGCTGGGCGAGGATCGCCTTTCCCGGCGCCCCGACGGTGACCGGGTGGCGGGCACCGGGGCGCTGCGCCACGCTCGCCACGGCATGCCGCGGCTCCACGCTCGCCAGGGTGATGCACTCCTCGCCGTCCAGCACGGCGAGGAAGCAGGTCATGCCGAGATCGTTGGCGATCGCGGTGAGTTCGGGCAGCGCCTCCGCCTGCAGGTCGTGCGCGACCCCGGCGGCGAGCGCGGCCATCCGCGGGCCGAGTGAGACCAGTCCTGCGGCGTCGCGGCCGACCAGGCCGTGATCCTCGAGCGTGCGCACCAGCCGGTAGGCGATCGAACGGTGCACTCCGAGGCGGGCGGCGACCTCATCGATCGACAGCGCGCCGAGCGCATCCGCGAGCACCTCGAGGATCCGGATCCCGCGACTCAGCGTCTGCGATGCGGGGGTGTCGGCCATCGGTCCTCCAGGTGTCGTCAGGCGCCCCTTGCTCATCATGCTCGGCTCGGATACGCTGTGTTCAATAGTAGAACGTTGCGTTCGAATATAGAACACTCTTATCCGGTACGCAACAGTCACCCCGAAGCCCGACGGCGCCGTCAGGAAGGAATCGACGACGATGCAGTTCCACCACCACGGATACGTCTCCCACGACCCCCGGCTGCTCCCGGCCTCCGGCACCGGTCTCGACCGTCCCGCGGAGATCCCCGACGAGATCGACGTGCTCATCGTCGGATCCGGACCCGCAGGAATGCTGCTGGCGGCGCAGATGTCGCAGTATCCGAGCATCACGACCCGCATCATCGAACGCCGCGAGGGGCGGCTCGTGCTCGGCCAGGCCGACGGCATCCAGCCGCGCAGCGTCGAGACCTTCCAGGCGTTCGGGTTCGCCGAGCGGATCATCGCCGAGGCGTACAACATCGGCTGGATGAACTTCTGGGGGCCGGATCCGCAGAACCGGCAGAACATCATCCGCACCGCGCGCACCGCCGACTACGCGTTCGACATCTGCGAGTTCCCGCACCTGATCGTGAACCAGGCGCGCGTGCTGGACTACTTCGCCGAGGCGGCCGCCGACGGCCCGGGCAGGATCGTGCCCGACTACGGTGTCGAGTTCACGCGGCTCACCGTGCACCCTTCGACAGGCTCAGGAACCGAGGGCGAGTACCCGGTCGAGGTGCAGGTGCGCCACGTCGCGGGGGCCCGCGAGGGCGAAGAGCGCACGATCCGCGCCAAGTACGTGGTCGGCTGCGACGGCGCGCGCAGCGGCGTGCGCGAGGCGATCGGGCGCACGCACGTCGGCGCGATGGCCGCGCATGCCTGGGGCGTCATGGACGTGCTGGTCAACACCGACTTCCCGGATTGGCGCACCAAGTGCGCGATCAACGCGGAGGCCGGCAACATCCTGCACATCCCGCGCGAGGGCGGCTATCTGAGCCGGATGTACATCGATCTCGGTGAGGTCGCCCAGGAGAACAACCGCGAGGTCCGGCACACGCCGATCGAGGCGGTCATCGCGAAGGCGAACGAGATCCTGCACCCGTACACGATCGACGTGAAGCAGGTCGCCTGGCACAGCGTCTACGAGGTCGGGCACCGGATCACGGACGGCTTCGACGACACCGGCGAGGACGCCACCCGGCACCCGCGGGTCTTCCTCACCGGGGATGCCTGCCACACGCACAGCGCCAAGGCCGGTCAGGGCATGAACGTGTCGATGCAGGACGGATTCAACCTGGGCTGGAAGCTCGGCGCGGTGCTCACGGGTCGCAGCCCGCAGGAGCTGCTGTCGACCTACGGCGCCGAGCGGCACCCGGTGGCACAGCAGCTCATCGACTTCGACCGGGAGTGGTCCAGCCTGATGGCGCGCAAGCCGGAGGAGATCTCGGATCCGCAGGAGCTCGCGAACTACTACCTGGCCACGGCGGAGTTCCCGTCGGGCTTCATGACGCAGTACACGGCCTCGATGATCACGGGATCCGACGCGCACCAGGATCTCGCCGCGGGCTTCCCGCTCGGCAAGCGGTTCAAGAGTGCGGAGGTCGTGCGGGTCTCCGACGGCAACGTCATGCACCTCGGACACCACGCCCGTGCGGACGGTCGCTGGCGCGTGTACGCGTTCGGCGACGCCACGGGGGCGGGGCTGGACGCCTGGGCCGAGGCCGTGGCGCCCTTGCTCGCGCGGTTCACGCCCGCCGACGGCGACGTGGACGCGGTGTTCGACGTGAAGGCCGTGTATCAGCAGTCTGCAGAGGATCTCGACGTCACGACCGCGCCCGCGTTGTTCCAGCCGAAGTCCGGTCCGCTCGGCCTCACCGACTGGGAGAAGCTCTACGCGTCGGCTCCGTCGCATTGGTCGGCGACCGACATCTTCGAGGAGCGCGGGCTGTCCCGGGACGGCGTCGTGGTCGTGGTCCGCCCGGACCAGTACGTCGCCGCGATCGTGCCGCTGGGCGCCGTGGACGAGCTCGGTGCCTTCCTCGAGGGAGCGTTCCTGGAGGTCTGAGGGTCAGCCCGCCGTGGGGTTGTCCGATGCGGAAAGCATCCGGCGCACGGCGAGCGCAAGAGCGGGCACATCGCGGCGCGCGGTCTCGAAAACGATGGCGTGTGTCGTATCGAAGTAGCGGTGCGCCAGCTGGTCCCGCAGACGCGTGATCAGCGACCAGGGGATCTCGGGCTCGGTGTCGGTGAGATCGGCCGGCAGATCTTTGGCGGCCTCTCCGATCTCGACCAGACGGATGCGCAGCGCGTCGAACAGGAGTCCCTCGTCGGCGTCCGCTCGGCTCAGATGGCTGGCGATGACCTCGCAGGAGGCGAGGATGTCGAGCAGCCGCGCACGGGGTGGGCGAGTCACAGCAGAACCTGGTCGCGGGTGACCTGCGCGGCCACGTCCGGTTTCAGACCCGCGCGCGGGATGAGATCGACAGCGCGGCCGAGCAGCAGTTCCAACTCGTGCTGTGCGCGCAAGAGGGCGAAGAGTCCGACGTCGGGGGCGACATCGATCAGCAGATCCACGTCGCTCTGCTCGGTCTCTTCTCCGCGCGCGACACTGCCGAAGACACCGACGTTCTTGAGGCCGTGCAGGGCGAGCACGCGCTCGATCTCTTCGCGTCTGCGGAGCAACACGTCCAGCGTGCGAACGGGCCTCAGTTCGAGTGCAATGCCTGCCGCGTTCAGCAGCACATCGACAGCGCCGAACGACGGCTCTCGCTTGCCCCGTTCGTAGTCACTGATGACGTTCTGCGCGATTCCGCTGCGGCGCGCGAGCTCGACCTGGGTCAGGCCTGCGCGCGCTCTCGCGTCGCGGACCACCTCGGCTGCTCGCCCCATGTCCCAACGATATCATCGATACGCGATATCCCGGATCAGTGATATGAGTTCGTCCGTGCCTCTCTCGTGCAGGCATGCACGAGAGAGGCACGGATCCGCTCAGGAGTTCACGCGGATGATCTCCTGCTGGTACGGGGCGATCACGTCGCCCGAGATGCGCAGGTCGAGCACCAGGAATCGGCGGGTGGCGGGATCCTCCGCGGCCCAGGATCCGAGTCGGTCGAGGTCGGCGAGCGTGCGCACGGCGACGCCCTCCGCGCCCACGGCGGCGGCGAAGGCGGCGAAGTCGACCTGGGGGATCAGCATCGGCTCGCGGGCGAGGCCCTTGAGGCCGTACAGGTTCACCTCGGCGCCGTAGGCGGCGTCGTTCCAGATCACCGCGGCGCCGTGGCCGCGGGCGGCCCGCACCGCCGACTCGAGGTCGGCGATCGCCATCAGTCCGCCGCCGTCGCCCGAGGTCAGCACGACCGTGGCCTCGGGGCGAGCACGGGCGGCGCCGACGACGCTCGGCCACCCCAGCCCGATCGCCTGGAACGCGGTGCCGATCATCATCATCCGATCCGGCGAGGCGACCGGCCAGTACATGTTCGCCCAGCCGATGAAGTGCCCGCCGTCCGAGACCACGACGCGGTCCTCGGGCAGCAGCTCGGCGATGCGGCGCGCGGCGGAGCGCGGGTCGAGCCGGCCGTCTGGGGCCGCCTCGTCGCCGTGGTCGTAGGCGCGGGCGGCGGTGACGTCGACGCTCTCGCGCCAGCCGGATCCCGCGACGTCGTGCAGGCGGGACAGGAGCGCCTCCGCCGCCAGACGCGCGTTTGCTCGGACGAAGCCGCCGACGTGCGCGTGCGTGGCGGCCGGGGCGACGTCGATCTGGAACACCTGCGTGCCCGGGGCGAACAGCGCGCCGAAACGCATCGTGAACTGGTTGAGCGAGGCGCCGAACACGACCGCGACGTCGGCGGTGCGCACGAGCTCCATCGCGCTCTCCGCGCCAAATCCGCCGGTGACACCGAGATCGAAGCGCTGGTCGGGGAAGACCCCACGGCCGAGCGCGGACGACGCGGTCAGCGCGCCGGTCGCGTCGGCGAGCGCCCCCAGGGCGGATCCGGCGCCGGCGAGCCAGGCGCCCCGTCCGGCGAGCAGGAACGGCCGCTTCGCGGTGCGCAGGGCGTCGGCGATCCGATCCAGCATGCCCTCGGCGAACTCGCCCTTCACCTCCAATGGCGCGGGGACTCGCGGGGCCGGGGCGGCGGGCACGTCGCCCGCCTCGAGCGCGGCGACGTCGTAGGGGATCGCCAGGACGACGGGCACCCGGTAGGTGAGGGCGTGCTCGATCGCGATGACCGTGGTGGCGGCGGCGTCGGTCCGCCCCACCGTGTAGGTGCGGGCGCCGACGCCCGAGGCGAGCGCGATCTGGTCGACATCCCAGGGGCGCGGGCCGCTGGTGGGCTCGTCGCCGACCACGAGCACGAGCGGGATGTGCGCCTGCACCGCCTCGGCGAGCGCGGTGAGCGTGTTGGTGAAGCCCGCGCCGTAGGTGCTGGTGGCGGCGGCGATGCGGCCCGAGGCGCGGAAGTGCGCATCGGCGGCGACCACGCCGCCCTGCTCGTGCCGGACCGCGGTGAACGTGGCGCCGGTCTGCGTCTCGATCGCATCGAGGAAGTAGGCATTGCCATTGCCCATCACGCCGAAGACGGCATCGAGGTGCTGGGCGAGGGTGAGGGCGACGTGGGCGGAGACGGTGGGCATGCGAAATGACCTTTCGAGACAACGGAAGAAGGATCCGTATGTGTCTCGCCGAAGCGCACCCGATCGACGGTGATACTGCGCGCTGCGGGCTTCGTGCCCCTTTTTCGAGCACCGGCGCGGGGGCGGTTCACGCGCGCGCCGGACGAGTCCAGTGTACTGGCCATGAATCGGCGCGGTGCCGGCGCCGCTCACCCGCGCAGCAGCCCGCGCAGGGTCTGGATCGTGTCGGCGTCCGCCGCGCTCTTGTCGGGCCGGTAGTGCTTGACGCGGGCGAAGCGCAGCGCGATCCCGCCGGGATAGCGCGGGGAGCGCTGCACCCCGTCGATCGCGATCTCCACCACGATCTCGGGGCGCAGGAACACGGTCGATGCGGTGCGATGCGTCTCGAGCGCGGGGAAGTGCTCGGTCTGCCAGCGCAGCAGCTCATCGGTGAGCCCCTTGAACGTCTTGCCGACCATGACGAATCCACCGGGCTCACCGAACTCGCCCTCGGCGTCGAGGGCGCCGAGGTGCAGGTTCGAGAGCCAGCCGCGGCGGCGTCCGGATCCCCACTCGGCGCCGAGCACGACGAGGTCGTAGGTGAGCACCGGCTTGACCTTGACCCAGCTCTTGCCGCGCCGGCCCGCCGCGTAGGGGGAGTCGATCGCCTTGACCACCACGCCCTCGTGCCCGGCCGCGAGCGCCTCCCGCGACAAGGTCTCTGCCGTCTCGGGATCGGCGGTGACGTCGCCGGGGATCCGCCAGTCGCCGGCGACGCGGTCGAGTTCGGCGATCCGGACCGAGAGCGGTTCGTCGATGAGATCGCGACCGTCGACGTGGAGCAGGTCGAAGAACCAGGGCCGCAGCACGAGCTCGCGCGCGGCGTCCGCCCCGAACCGGGATATCGTCTCCTGGAACGGCCGCGGGCCGCCGTCCTCGTCGAGCGCGAGAGTCTCGCCGTCGAGGATGAGGTCGTGCGCCGGCAGGGCGCGCACGATCTCGACGAGCTCGGGCACCCGGTGCGTGATGTCGGCGAGGCTGCGGGTGTACACACCCACTTCGTCGCCGTGCCGGTGCACCTGGATCCGGGCGCCGTCGAGCTTGTACTCGACGGAGGCCTCGCCGGTGATCTCGAGCGCCGCCGTCGGGGTTGCGGCGCTCGCGGCGAGCATGGGCAGCACCGGCCGGCCCACGGCGAGGCCGACGGCGTCGAGCTCGGCGGCGGTGCCGGTGAGTGCGAGCACCGCGGTCGCACCGAGGTCGCCGGAGAGCATCGCCGCCCGCCGGATCGTCGTCGGCGGCCGATCGGAGGCGCGGGCGATCGCGTCGAGCAGCACACCCGCGAGCGCGCCGGTGCGCAGCTCACCGAGCAGGGCACGGGCCAGGAAGTCCCACTCCGTGGCGGTGGCGCGTGCGGCGAGGTCTTCGAGCAGGCCGGTGCGGACGGCCGCAGATCCGGATCCGGCGGCGCCGGCGAGCGCGTCGAGCGCCCGGTCGACGTCGGTGACGGTGAGCGCGGGCTCCGCCGCCGGCGTGACGGCGACGGACGAGATCCCACGCCACCCGACGCCGAGCCGCCCTTGCCTCGGGGCCGCGAGAAGCAGGCCGACGAGCGGGGTGATCTCCTCCGCAGGCGCGTCGCGCAGCAGCCGTGACAGCACGTCAATCTTGGCCAGGCGCGACGAGGTGGCGGCGGCCTCTCCGGCGGCGGCGACGAGCTCGCTGAGCAACATGTCCGCATTCTCGCACCGGGCACGGACATCCGGACAGGGCGCCGAGACACCGGTGCAACGATGCCCCCTTCGTCGGATCGGATGCTGCCGCACGCGGGTCGGCTACAGGCCTCTCGCGACGCGGACGAGGTCGGCGACGGCGTCGGAGGTGCTGTGCGGTGGCCAGGCGATGACGGTCGTCACTGCCGGTGCGTCTGTCACGGGCACGACGGCATAGTCGTCCCGCAGCTGGGCTCGTAGCGAGTCGGGCACGATCGCGCAGGCCAGTCCGAGCCCGATCAGCTGGAACAACTGGGTGTGGTCGCGGACCTGCGGCCCGGGGCCGTCTCGGTAGCTCCCGTCGGGCCGAGGCCAGCGCGGCAGCGGCAGATCGGTCAGGGCCTCAACATCCGCAATCGATATCCGAGTCCGGCCGGCGAGCTGGTGCCCGACGGGCAGAACCGCGATCTGCGGTTCGGTGCAGAGGTCCTCGGTGTCGAATCCGGCCATCGAGTCGTAGGGCCGGTGAAGCAGAGCGACGTCGGCTCGGCCGTCGCGCAGCATGTTCTCGGGCTGGCCGGGCCCGCACAGCGTCACCTCGACAGCCGCGGGACGCGGCACGGCGGCGTACGCATCGAGCAGGTTCGACAGCAGTGTGGTCGATGCGCCAGCTTTGGCGGCCAGCACCAGGGCGGGTCGGTCGGCAGCGGCTCGGCGGGTGCGGCGCTCGGCGGCGTCGGCCGCGTCGAGGGCGAGTCGCGCCTCCCGCAGCAGCACCGTACCCGCCTCGGTCAAGGAGATCGCGCGCGTGGTGCGATTCAGGAGCAAGACGCCGAGCCGCCGTTCGAGCTGCTGGATCGCTCGGGACAGCGGAGGTTGCGCCATCGTGAGGCGAAGAGCGGCGCGCCCGAAGTGCAGCTCCTCAGCGACGGCGACGAAGTACCGCATCTCTCGGGTCTCCATCGGGTCATCGTATCCGTTGCCGACCGCCACTTATACCCCTGAGGTATCGGGACGGATCCGATCGGTCTTGGACACCGCGCCAGGCGCCACCGCAGGATCGACGGTGTGAGTGAACAGAGAATCGCGTTGGTGACCGGCGCGAACAAGGGAATCGGATATGAGATCGCCGCGGGCCTGGGAGCGCTCGGCTGGCGGATCGGCGTGGGCGCGCGCGATCCGCAGCGCCGCGATGCCGCGGTGCAGAAACTGCGCGGAACCGGAGCGGACGCCTTCGGTGTTCCGCTGGACATCACCGACGACGCCAGCGTCGCGGCGGCGGCCGCGCTGATCGCCGAGGATGCCGGGGGCCTCGACGTCCTGGTCAACAACGCTGCGATCACCGGTGCCATGCCGCAGGCGCCGACTACTCTCGACCCCGCGACCGTGCGGACGGTCGTGGAGACCAACGTGATCGGCGTCGTCCGGGTCACCAACGCGATGCTGCCGATGCTGCGCGCTTCGGCCTCCCCGCGGATCGTGAACATGTCCAGCAGCGTCGGCTCGCTCGCCCTGCAGACGACGCCCGGCGTCGAAATGGGCCCGGTACCCGCGGCGTACCTGGCCTCGAAGACCTTCCTCAACGCACTCACCATCCAGTACGCGAAGGAACTGGGCGGCACCGGGATCCTGATCAACTCCGGATGTCCTGGTTTCACGGCCACCGACCTGAACGGCTTCAGCGGCACCCGCTCACCGGCTCAGGGCGCGGCCATCGCCATTCACCTCGCGACCCTGCCGGACGACGGGCCGACCGGCGGGTTCTTCGACGACGCCGGATCCGTGCCGTGGTGACGGGTGCTTCCACAGCGGGCCGTCCCGTTCGCGGGCCGCGCGCATGTCGGACGTGTGCGGCACAGTGGACATGTGACGACGCACACAGCACCCCCCGACATCCGCGATGACGCCCTCGCAGCGCTGCGGGCGCTCGTCGGCCGCACTGACGCCGAGTTCCACGACGGGCAGTATGAAGCGATCGAGGCGCTGGTCGCCGAGCGTCGGCGCGCCCTCGTCGTGCAGCGCACCGGCTGGGGCAAGTCCGCTGTGTACTTCGTCGCGACGCTGCTGCTGCGCCAGCAGGGTGCCGGGCCCACCGTGCTCGTCTCGCCGTTGCTCGCGCTCATGCGCGACCAGATCGCCGCGGCGGAGCGGGCAGGAGTCCGCGCGGTCGCGATCAACTCCACGAACGCGCACGAGTGGGCGGATGTGCTCGCCCAGCTCGATCGCGACGAGGTCGACGTGCTGCTGGTCTCGCCCGAACGGCTCAACAACCCGTCATTCCGCGAGCAGCAGCTGCCCGCGCTCGTGCGCCGCATCGGCATGCTCGTCGTCGACGAGGCACATTGCATCAGCGACTGGGGGCACGACTTCCGGCCCGACTACCGGCGGCTGCGCGACCTCATCGCGCAGATGCCCGCCGATGTGCCCGTGCTCGCGACGACCGCGACCGCGAACAGCCGGGTCGTCGCGGACGTCGCCGAGCAGCTCGGCGCCGCGACGGACGGGCCAGCGGGCGGATCCGAGGTGCTCACGATCCGGGGGCCGCTCGCCCGCGCCTCGCTGCGGCTCGGGGTGCTGCGGCTGCCCGACGCGCCGAGCCGGCTGGCCTGGCTGCTCAGCCATCTCGACGAGCTGCCCGGATCCGGCATCATCTACACGCTGACGGTCGCTGCGGCCGTCGACACCGCCCGCCTGCTGCGGGAGCGCGGCCACGACGTGCGCGCCTACACGGGCCAGACCGATCCGGACGAGCGCGCCGAATCGGAGGCGATGCTCAAGCGCAACGAGGTCAAGGCCCTGGTCGCGACGAGCGCACTCGGGATGGGGTTCGACAAGCCCGATCTCGGCTTCGTCCTGCATCTGGGCGCTCCGTCCTCACCGGTCGCGTACTACCAGCAGGTGGGTCGCGCGGGTCGAGCAAGCGAGAGCGCAGACGTGCTGCTGCTGCCCGGTGTGGAGGACCGGGACATCTGGCACTACTTCGCGACCGCTTCGATGCCCGATCGGGACCGCGCGGAGCGGGTCATCGCGGCGCTCGGAGACGCCCCGGTGTCGACCCCCGCGCTGGAGGCGATGGTCGACATCCGGCGCACGCCGCTCGAGCTGCTGCTGAAGGTGCTCGACGTCGATGGCGCCGTGCGCCGGGTGCAGGGCGGGTGGATCGCCACGGGCGAGCCGTGGATCTACGACGCCGAACGCTACGACCGGATCGCCGCGGAGCGCCGCGCCGAGCAGCGGCACATGATCGACTACGAGCAGGGCGGCGGCTGCCGCATGGAGTTCCTGCAGCGCACTCTCGATGACGACACCGCCGTGCCCTGCGGGCGCTGCGACAACTGCGCAGGCGTGTGGTTCCCGACCGAGGTGGGCGCCGACGCGAGCAGCGCGGCTTCGGCATCGCTCGACCGCGTGGGCGTCCCGATCGAGCCGCGGCGGATGTGGCCGACCGGCGCGGACCGGCTCGGCGTCCCGGTGAAGGGGCGCATCGCCGTCGAGGAGCAGGCGGGGGAGGGCCGGGCGCTCGCGCGCCTCACCGACCTCGGCTGGGGCGGCGCGCTGCGTGAGCTCTTCGCGGCCGGCGTCGCCGACGGCCCGGTTCCGGAGCGGATGCGCGACGCGTGCGTGCGGGTGCTCGCGGGCTGGCGCTGGACCGAGCGTCCGGTCGCGGTCGTGTCGATGCCGTCGCGCTCGCGCCCGCTCCTGGTGAGCTCGCTCGCGCACGGTCTCGCCGACATCGGCCGGCTGCCGTACCTGGGCGAGCTGGCAATGACCGGAGGAGGACCGACCGGCGGGCCGGGCGGCAACAGCGCGTTCCGCCTCGCGGGCGTCTGGGACCGCTTCTCGACCGATGCTCTCGCCGTTCCTGCCGGCCCCATGCTGCTCGTGGACGATCAGGCCGACAGTCGGTGGACGCTCACCGTCGCCGCTCGGTCGCTCCGCCGCGCCGGAGCGACCGATGTGCTCCCGTTTGTGCTCGCGCTGCGGGGCTGACGGCGATACTCACGCCTTCACCTTCATACGACTTCGACGAGGTTCTCGATCGGTGCGGTCCAGAGGGGCTTCGAACCGCTCATGCGCTTGGTGCTCGAAGCGGCGACCTGGGCCCGCACTCGGGGGTCGATGATGGCGATCAGGATGTCGACGGCGACGAACGCGAACAGGAGCGTCGACGCGATGATGAGGACGAATCCCTGGATCACGGGAATGTCGACCTGAAGGATGCCGGTCAGGGCCCACGTTCCGATCCCAGGCCAGGAGAACACCGTCTCTACGATCACGGCACCGCTGAGGGCTCCGCCGGTCAGGATCACAAGGAAGGTGAGCAGGGTCCGGCGGATGTCGCCCATCGCGTATCGGAAGACCATCCATTCGCTCAGCCCACACGCCCGGGCAAATTCCACCTGGGGGGAAAGCAGCGCCGCGGTGAGCCCTGTCCGGACGACGCGGGCGAAGAAGGCAGAGAAGAAGATCCCGAGCGTCGCTATCGGAAGCACCGCGTGCGACACCGCGCTTCCGATCGTCTGCCATGAGTTCGCCAGCACTGCGTCGATGAGCACCGAGCCGGTGACCGCCGGAGGCACCGGGTCGAGCGGAGAGAGCATTCCCAACGGCGGTGGCGCGATCCGCATGATCTGGAAGAAGACGTAGATGATGACGAGCGCGAGCGCGAACTCGGGGAGCGCGAGAGTGGCCGACGTGAGGATGGACAACACACGATCGATACGGGAGCCTCGGCGGTAGGCGCTGATGGCGCCGACGGTCGTGCCGATGAGAACTGCCAGGAGGATTCCGGGAATGACCAGCAGCAGACTGGGAACCAGACGCACGAGGATCTCCTCGGTGACCGGCCTGCCTGAGAAGTAGGACGTCCCGAGATCCCCCCTCAGCGCGGACGTCAGGTAGTTCCACCACTGGACGAGCAGTGGCTGATCCAGGCCGAGCTTGGCCCTCAGATCCGCCACCTGTGCAGGAGTCGCGAACTCGCCCAGGACGGCCTGTGCAGGATCACCCGGGATCAGCGAGACCAGCGCAAAGCTTGCCGAGATGACGACGAGCAGCAGCACCACCGCCAGCAGAACGCGTCCGAGCACGAACCGGACCATCACTTGCTCCTCTCTCCGGCAAGGCGCAGCACCTCGGCGTCGGGGACACGGGACGACGCCGGGATGCCGTTGTTGGGGAAGTCGATCGGCGGCGCAGCATCTGCGGTGAAGTCGGGCATGGAACCGCCTGGTGTGAGCGAAAGCGCGGCCGACAGCAGGGTCCTGGTGTAGGGATGCTGCGGACGTTTCATGATGTTGTTGGTCGGTCCGATCTCGACGATGCTCCCCCGATGCATCACGGCGGTGCGATTGCACAGCCGTTGGACGGTGTGCATGTCGTGGGAGATGAACACGAAGGTCAGCGACCTGGTCTTCTGCAGTCGCACCAGGAGTTGGAGGATGCTGGCGCGCACGGTCTGATCCAGCGAAGAAGTGGGTTCATCCAGCACCACGAACATCGGTTCGCTGATCAGCGCCCGGGCGATCCCGACTCGCTGCTGCTGTCCGCCGCTCAGGGCCCCGGGCCGACGCGAGATGAACTCCCGCGGCAGTCCGACGTCGTCGAGCATCCGCAGCACGCGTTCGCGCCGCTCCTTCCGGGACCGGACGAGCCTCGTCGCGACCAGGGGCTCCTCGATGATCTGAAGCACCGTCATCCGCGGGTCGAGAGAGGCGTAAGGCTCCTGGAACACCACCTGGAACCTTGATCGCGCACGTCGGAGCTCTCGACCGTGGAGTGCTGTGAGGTCGACACCGTCCAACATCACGGTGCCCTCGTCCCGATCGACGAGCCGTGCGAGGAGCCGTCCCAGAGTCGATTTCCCCGAGCCGCTCTCCCCGACGAGGCCGAGCGTGTCGCCGCGTTGCAATGTCAGGCTCACATCGTTGACCGCGAGGACGCTGCCCCCCTGCCTCGCGCAGCGAAAGACTTGCTGAGGTGTTCAGCGATGACGATGGGCGTTTCCACTGATCTCGTTTCAGTGATCATGACGAGAGAATCCGATCTGCGGTCAGCGCCTTGCCGGACGCGGAATCGAGCAGCGCGCGGGTGTATTCGTGCTTCGGCGCGGTGAACACGGTCTCGACGTCGCCGATCTCGAGGATGTCCCCTCGGTACATGACCGCGACGCGGTGGCAGTAGGTGGCGACCACAGTCAGATCGTGGGTGACCAGCAGCATCGACCGCCCGGAGGTGAGGATGATGTCGCGCATCAGATCCAGCACTTGCCGCTGCACGGTCAGATCGAGCGCTGTCGTCGGCTCGTCGGCGATCAGCAGCTTCGGATCGAGGCTCAACGCGATGGCGATCACCACCCTCTGCGCCATTCCGCCGCTCAGCTCGTGCGCATGGCCGGCCAAGACTCGGTGGGTATCGGTGATGCCCACCGAGCGCAGGAGCGATTCGGCCCGGGCGCGCGCCTGCTGTCGGCTGACTTTCTCGTGCGCGCGCATGACGTTGAAGAACTGTCGCTCGATGGAGAGGATCGGGTTGAGGGCGTCGAAAGGGTTCTGAGCGACGAAGCCGATCTGCGTGCCACGGATCGAGCGGACTCGCTTCGTGGAACCTACGTCGATCTCGTCGCGGTCGAAGGTGATCTGTCCGAAGCCACGCCCTGTCGCCGGAAGCAGGCCGATGATCGATCGCGCCGTCGTCGACTTGCCGGAGCCGGACTCGCCGACCAGTCCGATGATCTCATTCCTCTCCACGGTGAAGGAGATTCCGTTCAGGATCTGGTGAGTCTGGCCGTGCGAGCGGAACTCGACGCTGAGGTCGGAGACCTCCAGGAGCGGGTCAGTGGTCACGAGCGTCCTCCTGTCGCTTCAGCACGAGCCTCGATGCCGTCCGCGATGGCGTTCAATGCGACGACCACGAAGAAGATCGCCAAGGTCGGGAAGGCAGCCGCCCACCAGTTGCCGTCGATGAGCAGAGTCATCCCGTCACGGATCATGCCGCCCCACGTGGGCGTAGGAGGATTGATCCCGACGCCGAGGAAGTTCAGAGCGGCGATGACGCCGATGGCGTTGGCCGCCGCGAGCGTCGCCTGGACCAGCACGATGCCGTAGGAGTTGCGGAAGATGTGCTGGACGGCGATACGAAGCGGCGAGCTTCCAGCTGCGATGGCGGCCTCGACAAATCTGGTCGATCGCAGAGTCACCGCCTCCGCGCGAACCAAGCGAGCGAACCTCGGCGTATTCACGATCGCGATCGCGATCACGATGTCGAAGGCCGTTCCGCCCATGAGCTTGATCGCGACGATCACGAGGATGAGCAGCGGCAGCGCCGAGAAGCCGTCGAGGCCTCGCATGATGAGGTCGCCGATTCTGCCGCCCGAAGCGGCGAGCCCTACGGGAACGCCGAGGCCGAGCGCCAACAGCGCGCCCGCAATCGCGATGGGGATGTCTCGCCGTGCTGCGTCGAGCACGCGTGAGAACACATCGAAACCATAGCCGTCGGTGCCGAACAGGTGCGTCGCGCTCGGAGGGAGGGCGATGGATTGGACATCGGGTTTGGTCGGGCTGTGCGGCAGTTCGAAGAAGACGCTCACGAGCATGAACGCTGCGAGAAGCGTGATCGCAACGACGATCGTGATCTCGGGCTTGTGCTTGAGTGCGGACAGCCGCAGGCGCGTGATCCGCGGGAACCGGCTCGCCGCGATCACGGTCGAGGCCGTCTTCCCGCGCGTGACCACCGCGGAGGTGGGCGTCGTGTTGTACTCCGCGAACTTCATGTGCTTCACCGTGAGCTTTCGAAGGTTGCTGTGGGGCCGAGCGGGACGGGCTCCCGTTCTCGGGCCAGGAGAACGCTGGGAAGCGACCGCGATGGTCGCTTCCCAGCGATGATCACTTACCGAAGGCCGACCAGGCCAACTGGCCGTTGGGCATCGGCGTTCCGCTCGGCATGCCGTTCGTCGCGATCACGTACGGCGTCTCGACGAGCTCGATCAGCGGGAGTTCGGTGTCGCCGATCTTGGCGATCTGCTTGAACAGCGCCTTTCGCGCATCGGCATCCTTGGCCGGGATGGCCGACACCTGGGAAAGGAGGTCCAGAACCGCGGGACTCTTCCAGAACGTTCCGCTGTTGTTGGGCGAGGTTCCGAACTTGACGTAGGCAAGCCAGGCCGGGTCCGCGATGGCGATGGGCTCGCCGTACAGCGCGCTCTGATAGAGGTGCGTGGTGTACATGACGTCGGTCAGCTGCGTCGGGCTCGCGATCACCTCCAGCTTCGCCTTGATGCCGACCTCCGCGAGCATCGCCTGGATCAGGACCGAGCTCTTCGCGGTCACCGGGCCGGGTCGGGACGGGCCATAGGTCAGCGTCAGGTCGAAGCCCTGGGGGTATCCGGCCTCAGCGAGGAGCTTCTTCGCCTTGGCGGGGTCGTAGGTGTACGCGGTTCCATACTGGCCGAATCCAAAGGCCTTGTTGAAGGACGAGACCGCAGGGGTCGCGTAGTCGGAGTATGCGCCCTTGGCGATCTGCGCCCTGTCGATCGCCATCGAGATCGCCGTCCGCACGCGCACATCGTTCAATGGCGCCTCCCGCGTGGAGAACATCAGGTTGTCCATGTTCAGGCTCGCGCATTCCTGGATGTCGATGCCCTTCTTCGCGGAGAGAGCCCGGAACTGGCTCGGCTGGAAGCCGACGGCCACCTGCGCCTCACCGGTCTCGAGAAGCTGCTGGCGGGTCGTGTCGTCGGGGACTCCCTTGAGGGCGACCTTGGTGACGACGCGACTGGGACCGCCCCATGCCGGGTCTGAGGTAACCGTCAGGGACTGTCCGGGAGTGAAGGCGTCGAGCTTCCACCCGCTGTAGTCCGCCAGATTGGTGAAAAGCCATTTCTGCGCCACAGGGTCTTCAGCGGTCGCGTGCGTCTTCGCCGCGACGGAATCGTAGATGTACGCCAGAGGGTTTTGGAGGGCATCCAGCGCCGTCGACTGGAACGACTTCAGGTTGAAGCGGAACGTGCGATCGTCGATCTTCGTGATCAGGTTGTCGACGTCATAGCCGGATCGGGCGAACGACGACTTCAGGACCGGCTGGATGACGAAGCCGTACTGGGTGAAGCTCCAGATCACGTCATCGGTGCTGAGCGTGTTCCCGGCCTGGCTCTTCAGAGGTCGCAGCTTCACCTCGATCGACTTCAGGTCGGCGCTGAGGGTGATGCTCTCCGCGAGCTTCCCGACGACCTTGCCCGGGACGGGGTTCTTGCAATTCACGTCGTAGTTGGCGAGCTGCGATCCCAGGCCGGTGAGCACCGTTTGCGATGCATTTCCTCCGTACGGGAATATCGTGAGGTTATCCGGGACGCTGGGGACAACCATGACCGCGGTGTGCGGAACGGCCGGCTTGGTCGTGGACGGACCCGATTGGGTCGCAGTGCACCCCGAGATCGTGATCACCGCGGCGATGCCGACGGCTGCGACGGCGAACTTCCTTCTTGTTTTGATCATGCTGCCCCTTATTTGGGGTGCTACGAGAGAGCACCACGCTGTGACTCAATTGGCTTCACTCTACTGAAGAGATCATCAATATGCAAGAAACGATGAGGAGATCGACGGGTGTCGAACGGGGGCGCCGGCCCGAGCGCGGCGTGGGTGCCGTGCGGGGCATCTCATCCGACGTCACCCGAAGATCCTGTCATGATCCGACCCGCCCGATGCGACCGTGGGCGCGACCAGTCGTAACGGATGTCGATACAGTTATAGTGAAGATGAATCATAATGATGAAGATTCGGAGGACGACGAGCCATGACCGATCCATCGACGGCTTACCCCGAAGGAGCGCGAGGCTACGAGCGCTTCCCCGGTATCGTCCGGGAGCTCGCCTCCCAGTCGACACCCGGTTGGCCCGCCGCGTCCCGGGCCGCCGACGGCGCGCCGAACGTCATCCTCATCGTGGTGGATGATCTCGGCTTCAGCGATGTCTCACCCTTCGGCGGTGAGATCGACACGCCCAGCGTGCAGGCGATCGCCGACGCCGGCTATCGCTTCACCAATTACCACACGTCCACGGTGTGCGCGCCCGCGAGGGCCTCGCTGCTCACCGGTTTGAATCCGCATCGCGCCGGCTTCGCCACGGTCGCGGGATCCGATCCGGGTTATCCGGGTTTCAGCGCCCGGCTTCCGGACGACGCGCCCACCATTGCCGAGTCGTTCCGGGCCGCCGGGTACGCGACGTTCATGGTGGGCAAATGGCACCTGACGCCATCGAACAGGCTGCACGATGGGGCAGAGAAGTCCTCATGGCCCATCCAGCGAGGATTCGACCGGTACTACGGCTGTATGGACGCATACACAACGCTGTTCCAGCCGCATCGCCTCATCCGGGACAACAGCCCCGTGACAGTCGACGAGCATGACAGCTCGTTCTACCTGACCGACGCGCTCACGACGGAAGCGCAGGCGATGATCACCGGACTGCGTGCCAACGATCCGAGCAAGCCCTTCTTCCTCTACTTCGCCCATCAGGCCGTGCACGCGCCTCTGCAGGCGAAGGAGGCCGATATCGCGAAGTACCGCGGGCACTATGAGGCGGGCTGGGACCGCATTCGGGCTGACCGTGAGGCTCGCCAGCGATCCGGGGGAATCCTCCCAGAAGGACGCCGGCCTTCTCTCGGGAATGAGGAGTTGACACCGTGGGACGAGCTGACTCCGGCGCGGCAGGCATGGTTCGCCCGGTGCATGGAGGTTTACGCCGCGATCGTGGACAGCGTCGATCAGAGTCTGGGAGCGATCCTGACGCAGCTGAAGGCGATGGGCGAGTACGAGAACACGATCATCGCGTTCACCTCGGACAACGGCGCGAGCGGAGAGGGCGGAGTGGATGGCACGGCGACCTATCTCGCATCGATGGGAACTCCGTCAGATCTGTCGGTCGGGTCGACGGAGTCGCGCCTCGGCCTGGACGAGGTCGGGGGGCCGCGCTCGATGATGCACTATCCGCGCGGATGGGCATCGGTATCCAACACACCCTTCGCCAAGTACAAGCGGTACATGACTGAAGGCGGGATTCGCGCGCCCCTGGTCGTGTCCTGGCCCGGTGGGCTTCCGCGAGAGACCGGCGATCAGGGGTTGCGCGGTCAGTACGTCTACGTGTCGGACCTCGGCCAGACTCTTCTGTCCCTCGCAGCGGTCGAGCCGCTCGCACGACTGAATGGGCGCGATGCCCAGCCGGTCGATGGGGTTCGATTCGATGACGTCCTTCGCAGCCCGGGCGCGCCCGCGCCGCGCGACGAGCAGTACTCGGAGTTCGGGGGCAGCCGCGCTTTCAGCAGCGGCCGGTGGAAGATCATGACGTTCCACCGACAGGGCGAGGAGTTCTCGGACGCGCAATGGCGTCTTTTCGACATGGAGGCGGACCCGACCGAGACCACCGACCTGTCGGACGAGTTCCCCGAGGTCGTCGGCCGGCTCGCCTCCCGCTGGAGGGAGGAAGCCTGGCGGAACACCGTGTTCCCGCTCAACGACGACGGAACGCTGACCAGGACGCGCCCGTCGACTGATCTCATCCTGGAGCAGCCGACGTCGATCCTGCCCGGGGCGCCCACTCTGGAGCGCTTTCGGTCGAATCGGCTCATCCGGTTGCGATCGTTCGAGGTCATCGTGCGGCTCGGCACCCGTGTCGAGGGACAACAGGGTGTCCTCTTTGCCCACGGCGATCAGGGCGGCGGCTACGTGGCCTTCATCGAGGACGGGAACCTCTGCCTCAGCTACAACGAGTACGGGCGCATGCTGCGGGCAAGCGTGCCTCTGGGGAACCGCGCGCCCGCGCGCATCGGCTTCTCCTTCACCGCGCTCGCCGATGTCCGATGGAGGATTCAGGCTCGTATCGAAGACGAGATCCTGCTTGAGGTCGGCCCGGTCCTGCAGCTGGCCGGGGCCGCTCCCTTCACGGGCATCAGCGCGGGGATCGATCGTGGCAGCCCGATCGACTGGGATCTGCACGAGCGCCGCGGGCCGTTCCGATACTCGGGAGCACTGGAGTCGGTGGAGTATCGCCCCGGCACGCGGGCGGAATACAACACCGAGATCATCGTGGATCTCGATCGTGTCGCCGCGGCGAGGTCCGATTGAACG
Organism: Microbacterium panaciterrae; assembly: GCF_039541635.1. Taxonomy (NCBI): domain Bacteria; kingdom Bacillati; phylum Actinomycetota; class Actinomycetes; order Micrococcales; family Microbacteriaceae; genus Microbacterium; species Microbacterium panaciterrae. The sequence continues at coordinate 187,897 of NZ_BAABGP010000003.1, read as the reverse complement.
TCGCCGCGAGGACCGGGTGAGCGACTCGCACGATCCGCGGGCCGCCCTGTCGAGGTGCCGTGCCTGTTACCGGTCGGCGAGGGGGCGCCGCTCCAACGAGACGATCATGAGCAGTGCGATCACGGCGAGTGGTGTGAGCGCGAGGAACAGCGGGGGGAGCGCCGCGGCGTATGCCTCGGCCACCGCGGAATGAAGCTCCGGTGTCAAGCGCGCCAGCTTGTCGGGAGCGGTCGTCGCCAACGACGACGTCGTCTGCATTCCGTGGCGGACCAATGCCTCGGACAACGAGTCCTCGAGTCGACGGGCGAACCCGACGCCGACCAGCGAGATGCCCATTGTCGCGCCCGCCTGCCGGAAGAAGTTGTTCGCAGCCGTGGCAACGCCGATCTTGTCCGGGGGAAGCGCATTCTGCGCCAGCAGGGTCAGCAGCAGCACGTTCGTCCCGATGCCGGCGCCGAGCAGAGCCGCGGAGAGGGAAAGCTGCAGCGGGGTGGTGTCCGGGCCGAGCGTGCCGAGCAGCAGGAGGCCGATGACCACCGCAGCAGCCCCGACCGCCGGGACCAGAACATAGCGACCTGTCCGGGAGACCGCGAACCCCGTCAGCGTCGACGATGTCACCGTGGCGACGATCATCGGCAGCAGGAGCAGACCGGCCTGAAATGCGGATAGCCCGAGCACCATCTGCGCGAATGCCGGAAGGTATGACAGCACCACGAAGGAGGCGACCCCGCTGCACAGCGTGCCGGCGAGCGTCGCGAACACGAAGGTGCGGCTGCGGAAGAGGATGCCGGGCAGCACCGGCTGGTCGGCGCGATGTTCGGCGAAGAACAGTGCGCACACCGCCCCCGCCCCGACAACCGCGATGAACCAGGACCACTCTGTCGGCAGGGTTGCGGAGGTCGCCGTCACCAGCGCGGTTGTGGCGATGCACAGCAGCAGCATCCCGGCGATGTCGGGGTGCACGGGGACGTCGCTCGGCGGGCTCGGAGCGATGTACCGCGCACCGAGAGCCAGTGCGACGACGAGCAGCGGAAGCGTGCCCCAGAACACCCATCGCCAGCCGGGACCGTCGGTGAGCCACCCGCCGATCAGCACTCCGCTGATGGTCGCGACAGCCCACACCGAGCCGAAGGCGCCGGCGTATTTGGCACGCTCGCGGGAGGGAACCGCGGCGGCCATGATCGTCTGTGTCAGCACCATCACGCCACCGCCGCCGATGCCTTGCGCGAGCCTGGCGATGATGAGCACGTCGAGATTCCAGGAGAGCGCGCCGAACAGCGTGCCGAGGCCGAACACGATGCTCGCGCCGAACAGCAGCCGCTTTCGGTCGAGAACGTCTGACAGCGCGCCGGCCAACGGCATGCTCAGAGTGGAGGTCAGCACGAACGCGGCGACGATCCAGCCGATCCGATCCAGTCCGCCGAGCTCTGCGATGATCGTCGGCAGCGCGGTGTTCAGCACGGTCTGGTTGAAGGAGACGACGAGCATCGACGCCATCAGGCAGAACACCAGCATGCGCACCGGCACGGGAGCCGTCACGCGGCTCCTCAGCAGGCCGGGCGGCTGAGGACGTCGTGCGACACGCGTTGACGCTGGAGCTCGCCGACGGGGCCGGCGATCAGGTTTCGGTCATCGACCATCACCTGGCCTCGCAGCAGCGTCATCATGTTCCATGCGCGCGTGCGGTATCCCTCCCAGGGCGTGTAGTCCGCCTCGTGCAGGTCCGCAGCGGTGACGCGCCGGTCAACGTCGATGTCGAGCACGGCGAGGTCCGCATCGCTGCCGACCGCGATTGCGCCCTTGCGGGGGTACAAGCCGAGGATCTTCGCCGCGTTCGCCGACGTGAGATCCACATATCGGGTGAGATCGAGACCCCGCCCGACGACGCCTTCGGTGTAGGCGACGGCCATGCGCATCTCGACACCGGCGTGACCTCCTGTGGCGTCGTAGATAGTGCTGCCGCGCGTCTTCACGTCGAAGTCCGTGCACACGCCGTCCGTTGCGAGAGTGCTCAACGTGCCGTCGATGAGCGCCGGCCACATCTGGTCGCGGTCCTCGGCATTCTTCAAGGACGGGTAGGTGTGGTACACAGCGCCGTGCGGCTCGCGGTAGTTCTCGGCGGAGAAGTACGCGTAGTGAGGGAGGATCTCACCGTAGATCGGCGCGCCCTCGCCGCGCGCCTGCCGGATCGCGTCGATCCCGACGTTGGCGCTGACATGCATGAGATAGATGGCGGCGCCCACGTGGCGGGCGAGCGTGATCGCACGCTGGAAGGACAGCTTCTCGGAGAGCACGTTGTGCGCATGATGCATGTTCTCGATGCCGATCGCACCCTGGTGCTTGAGCCGGCGATAGGAGTACATGACGATGTCGTCGTCCTCCGCATGCACGGCGAGCATGGCGCCGGCGGCCGCGGTCTGCTCCATGATGCCCCACATGTTGCCGAGATCGGTCTTCTGATGGGGGCGAGTGGGCGTGGTGTTGGTCATCCACACCTTCCAGCTGCCATGACCGTTGCGGACGGCATCCGGAATCTGCTCCAGGACGTCGAACGGAATCTCGGGCTCCTTGAACGTGCCGTGCAGGGCGAAGTCCGTGTAAGTCTGGCCGTTCCACTCCGCGGCCTTGCGAGCGAACGACTCGGACAGATCGTCGCCGGGCTTCCAGTGCGCGAAGTCCACCAGCGTCGTGGTACCGCCGTAGATGGCACCCTCGCTGACACGGTCGGCTCCGAAGCACATGATGCCGCTCTCGGCTGCCGTCGGAAGCACGGAGTTGGTGTGGACATGCGGGTCGACGCCGCCGGGCACCACCAGCTTGCCGCCGACGTCGATGACGCGGGCGGCCGAGTCGAGGGGCGTCGTGCCGGCGAACGCCAGAGCGGCGATCCGGCCGTCGGCGATCGCGATGTCCAACGGCTGTGCACCGGAGGGGGTGACCACCAGGCCGCCGGTGATGAGGAGGTCGTACATGTCAGTCCTCTTTCGTCTGGAAAGGAGCATTGAGGAGGTAGCGAGTGTCGAGGGAGACCTTCACGCTCCTGCGAGCATTGACGAGCTGAGAGACGGCGACATGCGCGGTGGCGGACAGCAGCATGGCAGTGCGCTCGCGGGTCCACCCGCGGTCGGCGCGCACGATCGCCATCATCTCGTCCAGCGCGACCGTGGCGGCCTCGTCAAGGTTCTCCCCGTCGCCGAGGACGATCATGCGATCCTCGGCGAAGACGACGGGACCGCCCACCGGAGCGGGACGCACGACTCGGCAGGAGAGTTCGACGGACCCCTCCATCTCCACGGCAGTGAGCGAGCACTCGCCGTCGCCCTGCACCGCGTGCAGGTCGCCGGCGTAGAGCAGTCCGCCCTCCACCTGCGCGGTGATGAACAGCGAAGCGCCCGCAATGATGTCGCGGCAGTCCATGTTGCCGCCGTAGCGGCCGACGGTCGAGGAGCTCGGGCTCTCACCCTCGGGAGCGAATCCGATCTTGCCGACCATCGGGCGGATCGGCACCCGCACATCATCGGGGAAGTGCGCGAAGCCGTCGTGCACGGGCACGATGAGGCCGTGCATGCCGAGGGGCTCGCCGAAGCCGCCGCGTCCGGGCATCGTGACCATGCCGCCGCGATCGGCGATGTGGATCTCGTGCACATCGATGCGGACCAGGTCACCCGGGCGGACGTCCTCGATCCGCACCGGGCCCGTCACTGGGATGGAGAAGATCGAGAAGTCTTCTGCCGTCTCGAAGCGCGGGTCTGTGAGGACGCTTCGTGCCTCGAGGCGGAATCTCTGGCCCTGGGCGACGGACAGCACGGGTGGGGCGCCGGGATCGAACTCGGCCCTGGCGTGCAGGAAGTCGGCGTGCGCCGTCGCGTGTGTCATGCCGATGCGGTGCCGTAGACCGGCGTGACCCAGTGGCCGAAGTCGGCGATCCGGCCGCGCACGGCATCCGCGTACAGCTCCTGCAGGCGGGATGTGATGGGACCCGCTGCGCTCCCGTCTCCGATCTTCGTGCGATCCACGGACGTGACATGGTTGACTTCCGCGGCGCTGCCGCAGACGAAGATCTCATCGGCTGAGTAGAGCTCGGTGCGGTCGATCGGGCGGATGTCCACGTCCAGGCCGAGCTGCGTGGTCGCCAGCTGCAGCACGCTGTCGCGCGTGATGCCTTCGAGGATGCTCTCCGTCGACGGCGGGGTGCACAGCCGTCCCTGGCGGACCATGAAGACGTTGTAGCCCGCGCCTTCCGCGACATGGCCGGATTCCGTGAGCAGGAGCGCGGCGCCGTAACCGTTCCGCTTGGCTTCGAGGAGGGCGAGACGACCGTTCTGGTAGTTGGCGATCGACTTCACCCGCGGTGGCATCGCACGGTCCGAGAGCCTGGCCCAGCTGGAGATCTGCACGTCGAGGCCGGTGGCGCCGAAGTAGTTGCCCATCGGGATCGCTGCCATGAAGACCGTCGCGGGGCCGGTGTCGTCCGGCTTGCCGTCGGGTGAATCCACGAAGACCTGGGTGCGCATGTGCAGGTTCGAACGCAGTTCATTCGCCTGGATTAGCCCGATCAGCTGCCCGGCGAGCGCCGCGGTGTCCGTCGGCCCGTCGATCTCCACGACGCGCATGGAGTCGACCAGCCGGCGCATGTGATCCTCGATGCGGAACGCGTAGAGCTCGCCGTCCTCATCGTTCCAGTACGCGCGAAAGCCCTCGAACACGCCCACGCCGTACTTCGTGGTCGTGCTGAGCACGTGCAGACGCGCGTCGGCGTAGTCGATGAGTTCGCCATCGTGCAGCAGGTAACGGACCGGGGGGGAAGTGGGGGACATCGTCGTGCACCATCCTGTCTTCAATCAACAAGAACATTCATCATCATAATGAAGACATCGATCGCATCTTGTCAACTGAGCGCGCACATTCCTACTCGTCGGATGGCATCCCGTCATGGTCTGCCGGGTACCGGGTGCGGCATCGGCCGTTCGGGGGCGGCGCCGATCGGCGGAAGGAAGTTGACACCGCCCGATGAGTTCAATAGATTGAAGATATGTTCAATACGCTTTCCAACGAGCTGGTCGTCCTGGGAGGGGCATACGAGCTCGGCGACAACGTGAGCTGGGTCCCTCGCGGCTCGACCGGCTATCAGATGTCCAACTGCTATCTCCTCACCGAGGGCACCTCGCATCTGCTCATCGACTCCGGCATGGCGGTGCACCGCGATCTGGTCCTCGACGGTCTCGCCGAGCGGATCGGGGAGGGCGGGGAAGTATCGGTCTTCTTCACTCGTCCCGAAATGGACTGTGTGTCGAACCTCGAGTCCATCGCTCATCGATTCGACATCCTCCGGCTGTTCACCGGCGGTGTGATCAACCCCTTCGATGCCTTCGATGACGTAAGCAGGTTCGCCCTGCGTGGGCGTCGTCAGCAGATCGACGGCACCCGCACAGTCGAGGGTGATGCGCTCGAGCGCTCCATGAGCATCGAAGTGGCCCCTGGTCGCGTTCTCGACGTGCAGTCTCCGCTGTTGCGGTTGCTGCCCACGTTCTGGGGTTGGGATGCGAAGACCGGCGCGCTGTTCACGTCGGACACCTTCACGCACGGGGTGATGGATCGGCCGGACGGCTATCGCTTCATCGATGACGCGAACGAAGGCGACTACACGGCGGAACATGTCGCCGCGCACCTCTTCGCGAAATATGAATGGCTTCCGCGTGCGACGAAGCGCCCGCTGCGCGATTGGCTGGCAGAGACCTTCGACCGGCTCGACCCCGAGGTGATCGCACCTTCGCGGGGTTCTGTCATCCGTGGTCGCCTCACGGTTCGCCGCCATCTCGAGCTCATGCTCGCAGCCTTGTCCGACGACGTCGCCTAGGAGGAATCGACATGGAGAACATCATCACGGAGACGATGGCCGCGGAGTTCCCCCGGGAGATCCGGTCCGGCGTGCACTGGATGGGGGCGTGTCTGCCCTTCCACCTCGCCGACAGGGTCATCCACGGGCATAACTCCGCGTACGTCATCAAGGGCTCCACGAGCTCGATGATCGTCGACACGGGTAACCCGTCGAGCTGGCAGACGATCTCCGCCAAGCTGGATGAGCTGCTCGGTGACGAGCCGCTGACGTACGCCTTCCCGACGCACCCGGAACTGCCGCACACCGGGAACCTCCCCCGGCTGGTCGAGAAGTACCCGGACATCCAGGTGGTCGGGGATCTGCACGACTATCACCTCTTCTACCCTCAGATCGTTCCGAACCTGCATCCGCGGGAGCCGGGCGATGTGATCGATCTCGGCGGTGGCCAGGAAGTGCTCGTGGTCGAGGCGATGATCCGAGACCTTCCCAACACGCAGTGGGCGTTCTCTCTGCGTGAGAAGGTGCTGTTCACCGCCGACGGGTTCTGCTACATGCACCGACCTGAGCTCGACGACGAAGATCCGCTGCACCTCCCAGGGGAATGCGCCCTCACCACAGACGAGCTCTCACGGCCGATCGCGGTCGAGAACGCCGCGTTCTTCACGGGAAGTGCGCTGTACTGGGCCCGCTTCAACAACGATGCAGATCGGGTGTACGACCGGGTCCTCGCACTTGTCGACGAGCTCGGCGTCGAGGTCGTCGCGCCCACCCACGGGAACGTCATCACGAACGTTCGCGCCGTGGAGCCGATCATCCGCGCCGGCCACAAGAGCGCCTACCGCTACTGACCGGCCGCTGGGGCCTGATCCGGATTCGAAAGGAGCAAAAAAAGATGATTGAGATCTGTGGCAAGCAGGTGCGCGACACCTTCGCTGAACTGCTGGACCCAGCCACCACGGCGCTGGTCGTCATCGACATGCAGAAGGGTGCCGTCTCGAAGGGCGGTGCCATCGCCGACTCGGGCCATGACATGAGCATGATGCCGCGCATCGTGGATCAGTGCGCCCGGGCGATCAGGGCCGCGCGCGAGAACGGCGTGCCGGTCTTCCACATCTGCGTGGAGAACCTTCCCGACGGCAAGAGTTCGACTGCGGCCTGGCTGCGTGCTCTGTACACGGTCGGGCAGGGGCGCTCCACGGACCTCGGGCGGCTCAGCGCCAAGGGGGACCCGCTGACCGAGTTCACCGAGTCCTGCTCACCGGAGGGCGACGAGATCGTCATTCGCAAACGCCGTCAGAGCGCGTTCGTCGGCACGGAGCTGGCTCTGCTGCTTCGCAGCCAGGGCATCGAGTCGGTCGCCATCGTCGGCGTCTCGACGGGGGGTTGCGTCGAGGCGACGCTGCGTGACGCGGGCTCGAGCGACTTCTACGCGGTGCTCCTCGACGATGCCGTCGGTGCGTACAACGAGACGGTGCACGAGGCCGCGCTGACCGTGATGCGCTCCCGTCACGACCACTGCTCCCTTGACGAGGCCATCGCGGTCTGGGAGAGCGCCGCTCGTTGAGCGGGCCGGAGACACCGATGTCGACCATGACAGTGCATCGCCTCGGGGCTGAGATCGACCTCGACGAGCAAGTGAGCTGGTGCCCCCCGGGGGTGCGGGCCTCGCAGCTCGTCAGCTGCTACCTCATCATCGGCGATGCCGGTGCGCTGCTGGTCGACACCGGCATCCGTGTGCACGAGCGCGAGGTCCTCGACGCGCTGGGGGGGTTGTACGACGGCCGCGTCCCGCTCTCAGTGCTGCTCACCCGCACCGAGATGGAATGCTGTCTCAACCTGCCCGCGATCGAGGCGCGCTTCCCCATCGACGCTGTCTGGTACACCGGCGGCATCACCGTGCCGCGATCACGCGCGGAGGTCCGGCGCGTGAGCGTGGAGCCAGGGACCTCGCAGTGGATCGAACCACATCCCGGAATGCGCATCGAGCTCATCTCGCCGATGATGAGGCTGCTGCCGACCCTGTGGGTGTACGAGCCCGAGACGGGCACTCTGCTCACCTCGGACGCGTTCACGCAGGGCGACGGTCCGCCGGAGAACGGGCTGGCGAAGTTCCGCTGGTTCACTCGCGCAGACACCGGCGACATCGCGGCACACGTGCGGTCCGTGGTTGGCGAAAGGCGGATCTCACTGATCGGCCCCGGCTATGGCCGTCCGTTCGAGGGCGAGGAGGTGGCGGCGCAGTCCGCTGCGCTCGCCGCCGCCATCGAGAGGATCGGGCTGTCATGACCGCTGCATTCGAGTCCGCCCGCCGGATCGCCGACGGCGCTTTCTGGTTGGGCGGGTGCCTCTCGGCCTTCGGGCATGGGGAGGAGGTGCATTACCACGTCAACGCTTTTCTGGTGATCGGCGACGAGCGCGCGGTCCTCATCGACACCGGCGACCCCGCGCACCGGGAGATGGTCCTCGCCCAGGTCGAGGAGGTGCTGGCGGGACGGACGCTGGACTACGTCGTGCCCACGCACCCGGAGATTCCGCATGCGGGGAATCTGCCCGCATTGATGCAGCGATATCCCCAGGCGGTCGTCGTCGGCGAGATCCGCGATTACCACCTGCACTTCCCGGAGTTCGCGGACCGGTTGCTCGCGCTGCCGCCGGGTCGCTCGATCGATCTCGGCGGGCGCGAATTGATGCTGATGCCCGCACACATCCGAGACCTCGAGAACACAACGTGGGCGTGGGACTCCGGTGCGGGGGTGCTGTTCGTCTCGGACGGCTTCTCCTTCATCCACGATGTGCCCTCTCCCGATGAGGAAGAGGATGAGCCCGTGCACCGACCGGGCCAATGCCGGCTCCTGTCCGGCGAGATGCCGGAGCCACCCACGGTCGCGCAGGCGGCGTACGGAACGGGCCGGGCACTGTACTGGACGAAATTCGTCGACGTGAGCGACGCCTTCACCGCGATCGAATCGCTCTTGGATGAGCATCCGACGCGCTTCATCGGTCCCGCGCACGGGAACGTGATCGACGATGTCGACGGGATGCTGCGCACCTCGCTCGCGGCGCACCGAACGGTGTATCAGGGCAGGGGTCTTGGCCTGTGATAGTTCACTATAATGAAGAAGAGCCTTCCGGAGTGAACGCGATGATGCTTTCGCCCGGTCTGGCAGGAAAGAGCAGCGACCATGCGTGATCTGATCGGCTATGGAGAGCACCCGCCCGTCGTGGGCTGGCCCCACGACGCGCGCGTCGCGGTGTCGCTTGTGCTGAACTTCGAGGAGGGCGCGGAGAGGTCGATCGAAGCGGGCGACGAGTTCGACGAGGACATCTCGATCTTCGGCGGCTGGTCGGCCGATCCGAGCCGCCGCAGCTTGATGAAGGAGTCCTTCTTCGAGTACGGCAGTCGCGTCGGCATCTGGCGCTACCTCGGCATGTTCCGGGAGTTCGGTGTTCGTTCCACGGTGATGGCGTGCGGTGTCGCACTGGAGCGGAACCCGGAGGCCGCCCTGGCCATCGTGCGCGACGGGCACGAGATCTGCGGCCACGGGTACAGATGGCGAGGGCTGGTCGGGATGACCGTCGACGAGCAGCGTTCGGAGATCCGCCGTTGCGTTGCCTCCATCCAGGCCACCACGGGAGTGCGACCGAGCGGCTGGTATGTGCGCGAGGGCATCACGGAGGAGACCCGCGACGTCCTCGCGGAAGAGGGGTTCCTTTATGACTCGAACTCCTACTCGGATGATCTGCCCTATTACGTCGGCACCAAGAAGGGCGCGCACCTGGTCGTGCCGTATTCCGGGGACACGAACGACGCGCGCTTCTGGGGCACCGGGAGCCTCGGCAGTCCGGATGACTACTTCGCGGTGCTCCGCGACACCCTGGACTGCCTGCTCATCGAGGGGTCTGAGACACCCAAGATGATGTCGGTCGGCATCCACCTGCGCATCGGCGGCCGCCCCAGCGTCGCCATGGCGGTGCGCCGATTCCTCGCCTACGCGCAGGAGCAGCAAGGCGTCTGGTTCGCGACGCGTGAGGAGATCGCCCGCTGGTGGCTCGACAACGCCCCCGCCGAACCCGCCCTGGAACTCGAGGGGGCACGCTGATGGGCAGGCAGCCGGCGGGTCTCAGCCGTCTCGTCCACAATGCGCACGACATCGGTTTCAGCGATCTCTCGAAGGTCGGGCTCAGGGGCCAGCAGGACCAGGGGCAAGTCTGCAACTTGATCTCCCGCGAGCTCAGCGGCTCCGAGGACCTCAACGTCAGCCTCGGCCGGATCTTGCCCGGCCAGCACCACCTGTGCCACCACCACCCCGACGCGTCGGAGTTCTACGTGGTCATCTCGGGCACTCCGATCGTCCACCTCGACGGGACGGACTACCGCGCCCGGCCGGGCGACGGCATCTACATCCCGCGCGGCACCAGCCACGGGATCACCAACGACACCGAGGAGAATGTCGAGCTCGTCGTAGGAATGAGCAAGCCCGCCGACTGGGAATTCGTGTCCGACGAATGAACGCGCAGACTCCCCTTCGCAATGAGGTCGGGCTCATCACGGCGGATCCCACGCCGACGCTGCTCGGGCTCCTCGAAGTCACGGGCATCGACTCCGTCGTCATCGACGCCGAGCAGACGGCCCTTACGGTGGCGACCTGCGCCGATGCCGTGCAGCGGCTCCGCGGCAGCGGAGTCCGCGTCGGCATCCGCGTTCCTTCCCTGGATGATGACTGCCTGCTCGCCTTCGCCAATACGGGGGCTGACGAGTTGGTGCTGCCACGGGTGCGCCGAATCGAGCAGCTGAGTCGTGCGCACCGTGCGACCCGGTTCCCCCCGATCGGCGAGCGGCCACGTCAGCTGTCGCCGGCGTCCCGCTATGGCACCGCCTATGTGCAGGTGCCTGTGCTGTCGGTGCTCGTCGAGACGGCGGACGCGGTGGATGCGATCGAGCAGTTCGCTGCCCATCCGCTCTTCGAGGGCGCGTGGATCGGTCCGACCGATCTCCAAGACGACCTGGCGCGGTGCGGCCGGTCAGCGGAGCTGGACGCCGCGGTGCAGCGCGTGATCGACGTCGTGGTTGCTTCCGGGCATCCGATCGGCCTTCCCGCTCCATCTGCCGCGCGTGCGGGGGAAGTGCATCAACGCGGCGCGAACCGGGCCGCCGTGTACTGGGAGCGGGAAGAGATCGCCGCGCTGCGAGCTCTCGTTGCGATAAGGGATGCCGATGACGCGCTATCGTCTCGATACAACGACGCATCGTCAAGCGAACTGAAGGGCTAACCGTGGCCACCTCCACTACGCCGAAGCTGGTCCCCGATGAGAAGCCTGATCGAGACTTCTGGATCGCACATCTCGGCTCTCAGCTGCGTGAGCAGCGCTCCGGCCGCTTCACGGTTGAAGAGCTCGCCGAACGCGCCGGCGTCAGTGCCGGGCTGATCAGTCAGATTGAGCGCGGAATTGGCAATCCATCCTTCGCCACCCTGCTCAGGCTGGCGAACTCCCTCGGCCTCCCGCTGGCGAGCATGTTCGCCGATCCGGATCCCGACGGAGGACAGATGCTCGTTCATCGCGCCGACCGCCGACGCATCGAGATTCCGTCCCAGGGAATCATCATGGAGCTGATCGTGCCAGATGCCGACCGCAAGCTGGGCGTGGTGAACATGACGATCCCCGCGCATTTCGATGGAGCGACGGCACCGCACTCGCACGAAGGCGAAGAGGTCGTCCTGATCAGCGCTGGACGGCTGGTCGCCACGGTCGCGGGCAAGGAATTCGAGCTGGAGGCGGGTGACAGCCTCACCTACGATGCCTCGCTGCCGCACTGGTGGAGCAACCGCACGGGCTCCGCCGCCGTGATGCTCGCGATCTCCACGCCTCCCTCCCTCGGCCGTGCGCACTGAGGCGGCGGGGATCGGCTCCATGGCCGTTGCTGCACCCGGGCCGACCCATCGCCTGGGAGTGCTCGCGCCGTCGTCGAACTCGAACGCAGAGTCGTCGATCCAGCGCATGCTGGACGGACAGCACGACGTCGCCGCCCACGTGAGCCGGTTCCGACTGCCTCCCGCGCTGAGTGACCGGATCGACGCCGACGTGCTCGGCGACGCCCCCGCGCTGCTCGCCGACGTGGAGCCTGACGCGGTCGCGTTCCACGGCACGTCCGGCTCATGGACGGGGTTCCCGGGGGACCGTGACCTGTGTGCGCAGCTGGAGAGGGTGGTCGGTGCGCCCGCGACGACCGCGACGCTCGCGGTGCGCGCGGCGATCGACGCGCTCGGGGTGCGCCGGGTCGGCCTGGTGTTCCCGGGGCCGCCGGCGATCGCTGAGCGGATCGCGCAGCAATATGCCGCGGACGGCGTGGAGATGCCGGTGCTCTCGGCTCCCGATGTCGAGCTGGCCAATGCAGAGATCGCACGGGTCGGCGCGGACTGGATCGATGCTCTCATGCGTCCGGCGTTCCGTGAGGACATCGACGCGGTGGTCTGCGTCGGGACCAATCTGCGCTCGGCCTATCGCGTGGCGGCCTTCGAGGCCGAGTACGGGATCCCCGTGATCGACAGTGCGACCGCGACGCTCTGGCACCTGCTCCGCCTGGCAGGCGCCGCCCGGCCGATCACTGGGTGGGGCCTGCTGCTGCAGGGCTGAGGGGTGCGCTGTCAAGCGCTCAGCCTCCCGCGGTCTCGCTCAGCCACGCGTCGGCGATCTCCTGCCTTGTCGCGATCCACGCCCCTGACTCCGCGACGCGGGTGAGGAAGGTGTCCAGAGCGGCGATGTACGCCGGTCGTCCGATGATGCGGGGATGCAGGCCCACGCTGAGTACGGCGGGTCCGGGCCTTGCTTCGGAGCCGAGCATCTCGAGTGCGCTGCACAGGAAGGAGGAGAAAGAGGCGGCGGTGGGATATTGCGAGAGCAGCGCCGAATCGTTGGTGTCGCCCGCATACGGGATCACCAGCAGCGGCAGACCGTCGGCGCCGTCGTGCGGCAGGTCGTCGTCGAAGCTGTTCGAGTCGTAGCGGAACCCTTCGTCGATCATCGCGTCGCGCGAGTGCAGCGTGAGACCGTCGCGCGAATACCAGGTCGTCGGCCGAACGCCGGTGATCTCCTCGATGATCCGGCGGGAGCGTTGCATGAGATCTGCTTCGACCTCGGGGGCGAGCGCAGAGTGGGTATCCCAGTCGAGCCCGTGATCTGCGATCTCGTGCCGGTCGCGCACGAGGGCGTGCGCGATCGACGGATTCGCCTGCAGGGCGCTGGCGCAGCAGAATGCGGTGGCTCGCGCGCCGTGCCGACGCAGCGTGCGCAGCACCCGCCAGATCCCGCTGCGCGCGCCGTACTCGAATGCTGACTCCAGATCGAGGTCGCGCTGGCCGGGGAAGGCGCGATGGCGCAGCCAGTGAGCACCCAGGTCGTCGGCCACGTCGCCGCGCGCGACGCTCCGCTCGGCACCGTCCTCGATGTTCACCACAAGTGAGACGGCGATGCGGGCGCCGCCTGGCCAGCGCACGTCCGGAGGGTGCTCGCCATAGCCGCGCAGGTCGCGGGGGAGGGGGAAGGCGGTCATCGATCCTCCTGGTTATAGTGAAGACGCTTCGATATGATGAACCTATCCGGCGAAGAGGCCGGCGTCGAGAGGGAACGACGATGAGAACGCTGATCCGAGCAGGGGTCGTGGTCCCGGCGACCGGGGGCAGGACGATCGAGGGCGGCGGGGTCGTCATCGAGAACGGCCGCATCCTCGACGTGCTGAGTGCCCGCAGCTCTGCGCAGCCGTTCTCCGGGCGGATCGTGGACGTGCCGGACTGCGCGCTGATCCCCGGGCTCGTCAACCTCCACGCCCACGGCGTCAGCCCGTCCGCGCTGTTCCCCAGCGGTGCCGCGGCGCTGCCGGACGAGCGGTGGCTGGCCCACCTCGACCGCCATCTGGCCTCCGGCACCACGACCGTGCTCAGCACGTGCGGGCTCGGCACGATGGACGAGATCCGTGCGGCCGATCGCCGTCACGTGATCCATGTGCGCGGCGCGACGGCGCATACGCGGGGGGCGCTTGCCGCGGCGCTGGCGGCCGACGGCGCAGGGCTCGGACCGGCGCATCGGGCCCTGACGATCGAGCGCATGCTCGAGGACGGGGCGGTCGCGATCGGCGAGCTCGGCGGCGGTCAGACGCTCGGCGGCGGAGGGCAGGACCTGGTCTACCTCCCCGCGGCGATCCATCGGCGCTTCGGCCGCGTGCTGTCGCAGGAGCAGGCCAGGAGCCTGAAGGAGGCCGTGCTCGGGCGCTTCATGGACGAGAGTTCCGGCGACGCGGAGGCATTCGCCGAGCGCGCGGCAGAGGTGGGGCTCGGGGACGTCCCCTCGGCGGAGCTGCGGGCTCTCATCGTGGCGACCGTGATGCCCTCGGTCGGTCATGCCAGGGACGGGATCCGGGAAGGCGTCGCGGCGGCGCGCCGACTCGGCGTGCCCGCACTCGTGCACTCCGCGTCCGCCTCCGCTGAACTGCTTCGCGCGCTGCTGCGCGAGCCGGTGCAGGGTGCGACCGTGATCGCCGGGCATGTCAACCACACCTCGCACACCGTCGAGGAGGCGCTCGCGCTCGCGGAGGCCGGTCGAGAAGCCGGGTGGTACGGCGAGGCGAGCGTCTTCGATCTGCTCGAGCGGCGCGAGACCGTGCGCACCAGAGAGCACTGGGACGCGCTGATGGCCGGCCCTGGGCTCGTCGACGTGATCGCCACGGACTACGGACACGACGGACGGCACGATCCCCTCATCGCCGGCGTGCAGGATGTCATCGACGCCGGGCACCGCACGCTCGCCGAGGCTGTCGAGATGGCCACCTCCGTTCCCGCAGCCCTCGTCCCCGGACTCGTCGACGGCGGTGCGATGATCCGCCGGGGCGCACCCGCCGACCTCGTGATCGCCCGGAGGGACGACCTGCGCGAGGTGCGGGCGGTGCTCGTCGGCGGCGAGGACGTGGTGCGGCACGGGCGGGTCCTGCAAGGCGCGCAGGCATGATCGGGCTGGACCTGCGGGACCGGGAGATCGTGCGCGCCCTGATCGGCGCGGAGCTCGCGGCGCGAGACGATGAGGCGATCGCGTCCGCGATCGCGGATCTGCGGGCCGAGTTGCCCGCGTTCCGCCGCGAGGCCGCCCGGCTGCTGGCCGAAGAGGTCCGCCGATGAGCGCCCCCTGGCGCTGGGGCGTGCCCGAGGCCGCTGCCGCGCTCGCGGATGGCGGCATCACCAGCACGCAGCTGGTGAGTGCCGCACTGGATCGGATCCGCTTCACCGAGAGCCGCGCGCGCGCGTGGGCGCACGTCGATGCGGACGCCGCGCTCGTCGCCGCGCGGGCCAGCGATGAGAGGCGCCGGGCGGGACGAGCGCTCGGACCGCTGGACGGGCTGCCCATCGGCGTGAAGGATGTCATCGACGTAGCGGGCATGCCCACGCGTGGTGGATCCGCGGTGTTCAGGGCCGCCGCCCCCGCACAGCGCGACGCGGTCGCCGTCGGCCGCTTCCGCGCCGCGGGCGGCATTCTCCTGGGGAAGACCGTCACCTACGAATTCGCTTTCGGGCAGGGCACGCCCCCGACCCGCAATCCGCGTGATCCCGAGCGCTATGCGGGGGGATCCAGCATCGGCTCAGGTGTCGCGGTCGCGATCGGCGACGTTTCGGCGGCACTCGGCACGGACACCGGTGGATCGGTGCGCAACCCCGCCTCGATCAACGGGCTCGTGGGGCTCAAGCCCTCAGCCGGGCTGGTCTCCCGGGCAGGATCGATGACGGTGAGCGGCACCATGGACGCGATAGGACCCCTTGCGGCCTCGGTGCGGGGCGCTGCGCTGGTGCTGGACGCGATCGCGGAGCCTACAGTGCTGCGGGAGCATTTCGGCGGCTCAGTGGTGCGGGCCGCGGCCCGCGTGGAGAGAGCTCGCGTCGGTGTGGACCGCGACCAGTGGGAGCGCTGGGGCGTCGCCGCGCCCGTGCGCTCCGCGGTGGACGAGGCGCTCGAGGTGCTGGAACGGACCGGCGTCGAGGTCGTAGAGGTGGACACGTCCGACCTCGACCTCGCCCTCACCGCGGGGCTCGTGGTCTCGCTGTCCGAGGCCGCCACGCTGCATCGACTTCGGCTGCGTGCAGCCGCGGACGACTATCTTCCGGAGACGCGCGTGATGATCGCGTCCGGAGCGCTGATAGAAACCGGCGACGTGGAGCTCGCACTGCGTCTGCGTGGCGCCCTGCGATGCCGGATCGAGGAGCTGATGCAGAGACGAGGCCTCGCGGCGCTCGTCAGTCCCACGCTTCCGAACGGTGCACCGAGGCTGGCGACCATGGCCGCAGAATTGACCAGTGCCGGCGATGCGGAGTCTCTGGGCAGCGCGCTGCGCATGCTGTGCGCCGCGAATCTGACGGGTCTGCCCGGACTCAGCGTCGCCTGCGGCGAGGTAGCCGCCGGTCCGATCGGAATGCACCTGCTCGGTCGGGCGAACGGCGACGCCGAGATCCTGGCACTCGCGGAGCGCTACGAGCAGGCGGCGCCGTGGCGCGCACGCGTGCCGCTCGATCCGCGCTGACGCGAACGCCCTGCTCCGTCCTCCTGCTGTATCCCGGTACGGGGGTCAGCGCACCCGCCCGAAGGCCCGGGCCGGGTGTTCGAGCAGTTCCATCACCCGGCGCAGGAAGGAGGCGGCATAGCCGCCGTCGCACACCCGGTGGTCGAAGACGAGAGAGAGCTGGGCGATCCTGCGCACCACGATCTGGCCGTCGACGACCCAGGGCCGTTCGATCATCCGGCCGATGCCGAGGATCGCGACGTCCGGGTGGTTGATGATGGCGGCGGATCCGTCCACGCCCAGTCCGCCGTAGTTGTTCAGCGTGAAGGTCGACCCGCGCAGTCGTTCCGGCGGCATCGATCCCGCGCGGGCGGTCGCCGCGAGCTCGCGCAGCGCCGTGTCGAGCTCGTCGACGCTGAGCGCGTGCGCCCGTGGGATCACCGGCACCATCAGGCCTCGCGCGGTGTCGGCCGCGACCCCGAGGTTGACGCCGTCGAACGAGATGATCCCGCTCGCGTCTTCGCTGAGCCGCGAGGCGAGCAGCGGGTGCTCGGCGAGAGCGATCAGCACGAATCGCGCGACGAGGGCCGTGAGCGACGGCGCGCGGCCGCCCTCCGGCGCCATCGCGGCGCGCAGCGTCCAGAGGTCCGTGACGTCGACGTCGACCCACACCGTGGCCTCGGGGATCTCCGCCCTGCTGCGGCTGAGCTTCGCGCTCACGGCCTTGCGCAGCGGGGACATCCGCTCGCGGGACAGGACGCCGAGGCCGTCCAGGGTCTCGGCGGTCTGGTCGCGCTCGGCCGGCTCCGCGACGGGGATCGCGGACCCGCGGTCCCGGCTCGCTGCGCGAGCCCCGCCAGACCCGATGCCTGCGGGTCCGGGATCCCCGTCGCTGCGCTCCTTCGAGGTGAGCGTGTGCAGCGCGACGCCGTCCACGGCCTGGTCGACCGCGGCGCGGAGGACGTCGGCACGGGTGACGGCGCCGTCGGCGCCGCTCGGGCTGATCCGGCGCACGTCGACGCCGAGGTCGCGGGCCAGGCGGCGCACGAGGGGGGAGCGTACGGCGACAGGGCGGAGTGCGGGAGGAGGCGGCGTTTCGTCTCGCTCCGGCTCGGCCGGTGCTCGCTCAACGACCCCGAGGCCGGCTTGCTCGACGACCCCGGGGGAGCCTGCCGCGGCGCGCCGGGCGCGGCGCCGCCCGGATCCTGCGCGCTCGCTGGTGCCGTAGCCGATGAGCACGTTCCCAGATCCGGATCCTGCGCGTTCCTCTGCGCGATAGGCCTCCTTCTCGACCGCGGCCCCCGAGGCAGGAGTCCGCTGGGACGCCGGATCCGAGACCTCGAGCACGGGCGCGCCGACGTCGATCGTCTCGCCGGGTTCGCCGTGCAGGGCCGTGACGACCCCGGCGAACGGCGAGGGCAGCTCGACCACGCTCTTCGCGGTCTCCACCTCGGCGATCGGCTGATCGGTGCGGATCGTGTCGCCCACCTGCACCAGCCACTGCACGAGACCCGCCTCGGTGAGTCCCTCGCCGAGATCCGGAAGCCGGAACACGCGCGTCGCGATGGTGGTCATCGTGCGCCCCCCTCCTGGTCGTCCTCGTCGAAGTGCAGCGTGTCGATCGCGTCCAGCACGCGATCCGCGTCCGGCAAGTACCAGTGCTCGAACTTCGGCGGTGCGTAGGGGGTGTCGAAGCCGGTGACCTTGCGGACGGGCGCTTCCAGATACTCGAAGCAGCGCTCGAAGACCCGGGATTGGATCTCGCTCGCCACGCTCACGTAGCCCGGCGCCTCGGCGACGACCACGGCGCGGCCGGTCGAGCGCACCGCGGCGGTGATCGTGGCGTCGTCGATCGGCGAGAGCGAGCGCACGTCGACGACCTGCACGCTGCGCCCCTCGGCGGCGGCGATCTCGGCGGCTTCGAGGCACACGGCCACGGAGGAGCCGTAGGAGAGCAGTGTCACGTCCGTGCCCTCGCGGGCGATCCGGGCGGATCCGATCTCGCCCACGATCGAGGTGTCCACCTCGCCCTTCGACCAGTACAGCTTCTTCGGCTCCAGGAAGATCACCGGATCCGGCGACGCGATCGCGGCGCGCAGCAGCGAATACGCGTCCTGCGGCGTCGACGGGCACACGACGGTCAGCCCGGGGGTGTGGGCGTAGTACGCCTCGGAGGAATCGCAGTGGTGCTCGACGCCGCCGATGCCGCCGCCGGTCGGGATGCGGATCACCATCGGCATCGGCAGGGCGCCGCGGGTGCGGTTGCCGAGCTTCGCGACGTGGCTGACCACCTGCTCGAACGCGGGCAGGGCGAACGCGTCGAACTGCATCTCGACCACGGGGCGCATGCCGTTCATGGCCATGCCGACCGCGGTGCCGACGATGCCGGACTCTGCGAGCGGGGTGTCGAAGCAGCGCTCCTCGCCGTAGCGCTCGGTGAGGCCGTCGGTGATGCGGAACACGCCGCCGAGCGCACCGACGTCCTCGCCGAACACGACGACGTCGGGATCGGACTCGATCGCGTCGGCGAGCGCGCGGTTCAGCGCGGCGGCCATCGTCATCGTCTGGGCGGTCGGCGTGGGGGTCTCGACGCGGACATCGTCGTGGGCGATGGTCATCGTGCTCCTCCTGCGGTCGCGGATCCCGAGCGCTCCAGCTCGTCGTGCAGCTGCCGCCACTGCTCCTCGAGCTGCGGCGAGCGGGTGCTGTGCACGAAGCGGAACAGGTCTTCGGGGTCCAGATCGGTGTCGGTGTTGAGGGCGTCGCGAAGGGCGGCGGCGATCGTCTCGGCGCCGTCTGCGAGCTCCTGCTCGCGCGCGTCATCGAGGAGGCCCTGTGCGGTGAGGTGCGCGCGCAGACGCAGCAGGGGATCCCGCGCGGCCCAGGCCTGCACCTCGGCGCGCTCGCGATAGCGGGTGTCGTCGTCGGCGTTGGTGTGCGCCTGCATGCGGTAGGTATGCGCCTCGATCAGCGTCGGACCGCCGCCGTCGCGGGCCCGATCCACGGCCTCGCCGAGCACGGCGAGCAGGGCGGCGACGTCGTTGCCGTCCACGCGCTGGCCGGGCATGCCGTAGCCGATCGCCTTGTGCGCGAGCGAGGGGGCGGCGGTCTGCCGGGCCAGCGGAACCGAGATCGCGAACTCGTTGTTCTGCACGAAGAAGACGACGCGCAGGTGGAACACGGCGGCGAAGTTCATCGCCTCGTGGAAGTCGCCCTCGCTGGTGGAGCCGTCACCGCACATCGCCAGTACGACGGTGTCCTCGCCACGATGTTTCGCGGCCTGCGCGAAGCCGACCGCGTGCAGCAGCTGCGTGGCCAGCGGCGTGGTCTGCGGCGCCACGCAGTGCTCGTGCGGATCGTACCCGGAGTGCCAGTCGCCCTTGAGGAGCACCATCGCGTCGGCGGGGGACACCCCGCGGGCGATCACGGCCACCGAGTCACGATAGGTGGGGAACAGCCAGTCGTGTTCGCCGAGCACGAGGGACGCGGCGACCTGGCAGGCCTCCTGCCCGTGCGAGGACGGGTACACGGCCATCCGGCCCTGACGTACGAGCGCGTTCGCCTGGTCGTTGATCCGGCGGCCCTCGACGAGCCCTCGGTATGCGCGGCCGAGCAGGTCGGCGTCGGGCATCGCGTAGACCTCATCGGCCGTGGCGCCGCCGTCTTCGTCGATCAGGCGCACCGGGGCGTCGCGGGGGAGGAGCGCGTGCGGATCGCTCGGGGTCATCTGCTGCATCGGGTCCGCCTTCCTTGCCGAACGGGATGTATCCAGTGTGCGCGCGAGATCGCAGTCATCCAACAAAATGCAGCGGGATGTGGACGAATGCTCGTCAGGTGCGAGATGATCGCACGAAACGTCACTCAGAAGCACCGTCGGAAGGGGTGTCCATGAACGGTCTCGACGACGTCGACCACGCGATCCTGAACGAGCTCCGCCAGGACGCCCGCTCATCGATGACGGCCATCGCCGACGCCGTGCACATCTCCCGTGCGGGTGCGCACGCGCGCATCAAGCGCCTCACCGACGCGGGGATCATCACGGGTTACACGGTGCGCACGGATCCGGTGCTGCTCGGCCACCACGCCTCGGCGTACGTGATGCTGTCGCTCGAGCAGCCGGCCTGGCAGGACGTGCGCGATCGGCTGCAGCAGATCCCGGAGGTCGAGCACATGGCGCTCGTCGGCGGCGACTTCGACGTGATCCTGCTGGTGCGGGCGAGCGACGCCAGGGACCTGCGCCGGATCGTGCTGGAGGACATCCAGGCGATCCCGGCCGTCCGCTCCACGCGCACCACCTTGATCTTCGAGGACTTCCCGCAGCGCTGAACCCCGCGGCAATCGGATCGCGTCCCGCGGGATCGGATCCGCACGGCAGAATGAGTCCATGACGGATGCGGCGATCGAGCGCGAAGTGCTCACCTGGGACGGTTTCGGCGAGGCGACGCGGGATCTGGCCCGCAGGATCCTCGAATCCGGCTTCGAGACCGAGGTGGTCGTCGCGATCGCCCGCGGCGGGCTGCTGCCGGCCGGCGCGATCGCCTACGGGCTCGGCGCCAAGAACTGCGGGGCGATCAATGTCGAATTCTACACCGGCATCGGCACGGTGCTGGATGCTCCGGAGGTGCTGCCGCCGGCGCTCGACATGGACTATCTCAACGGGCGCCGCGTGCTGCTCGTCGACGACGTCGCCGACTCGGGACGCACCCTGGCCCTCGCCGTGCAGCTACTGCGCGACAAGGGCGCCGACGTTCGCTCGGTGACGATCTACACCAAGCCGACCACCATCATCCAGCCCGACTATGCGTTCAAGGACACCGACCGCTGGATCGACTTCCCGTGGTCCGCTCGGGGCACGGTCCGCGAAGAGGACCTGGGCCTGCCGCCGACCGCCTGAGCCCCACCCCCATCCCGAGTCGTCCCCGTGAGTGCACCCTCTGGGGTGCGCTCACGGGGACGACTCGGTAGTGGGAGGGCGCTTCAGTCGTCGGCGGGGGCGATGCGCGGCGGCCAGGTCGAGGCGCCGAGCTCGCGGGAGATGTTGCGCGCGGCGTCGCGCAGCGCATGCAGTACCGCGTCCGGGGCGGGACCGTCCGCCGTGGGGAACACGACCGCCACGGCCGCCACGATGTCGCCCCGCGCATCCGCCACCGGCGAGGCCAGCGAGGACTCGCCCAGCACGGCCTCGTCGACCTCGGTCGCGAACCCGTGCTCGGCGATCGCGGGAAGAGCGCCGGCGAGCACGGCGGCGTCCGTGACGGTCTCGCCGGTGAGGCTCGGCAGCGTCTCGGCGAACACCGCGCGCTGGAAGCCGAGGTCGTGGGCGAGCAGCACCTTGCCCAGCGCCGAGGCGTGTGCGGGCAGCGCCGCCCCCGTCTCCAGCATCTGCGGGCTGTCGTCGGGGCGGAGCACGTGGTGGATCACCAGCACCTCCGCGAAATGCGGGGCGCCCAGCCGCACGGCCATGCCGGTGCGGCGCGCGAGCTCCTGCGTCCAGCGCATCGACCGCGCTCGCACGTCGAGGGAGTCGAGGTAGACGCTCGAGAGCTTCAACAGCGTGGGCCCGAGCATGTAGCGCTGGCCGCCGCGCTCCTTGGCGACGAGGCCGTGCTCGCGCAGCGACGACACGATGCCGTGCACGGTGGAGGGCGGCAGCTGCAGCGCGGCCGCGAGATCCGTGATGCCGAGATGCCGAGAGCCCTGCAGCAGTTCGAGCACCTTGGCGGCACGATCGATCGCCTGGATCATCGGGTGCGGCTCCCTCCTCGACGGCTGTGACGGCGGTGGCGCGAATCCGGGACGGATCCCCTTGACAATCCGACATCCTCATCGCATATTCGACATTAACGAAATGTATTCCGATTCTGGAGTGCGACGGCGTGAGACGCAAGGGGTCCCGACCCGAACGCGGGTGCACGCCCTGGGATGCGGATCCGGCCCGGATCCGATCGAACGGCCACAAGATCGAACTGCAACAAGGAGGTCGCAGGATGAAGAAACTCATCAATGCCCCGGAGGACGTGCTCGCGGAGTCGCTGCGCGGGTTGGCGCTCGCGCATCCGGAGCTGTCGGTCGACTTCGCGAACCGGGTGATCCTGCGCGCGACGCCCAAGGCGCAGGGCAAGGTCGCGCTGCTGAGCGGCGGCGGCTCGGGCCACGAACCGCTGCACGGCGGCTTCGTCGGCACCGGCATGCTCGACGCCGCCTGCGCCGGGGAGATCTTCACCTCGCCCACGCCCGACCAGATGCAGGCGGCGACGCAGGCCGTGGATCGGGGCGCCGGGGTGCTGCACATCGTGAAGAACTACACCGGCGACGTGATGAACTTCGAGATGGGCGCCGAACTCGCCGCGGCCGACGGCATCGAGGTGCGTTCGGTCGTGGTGGACGACGACGTCGCCGTGCAGGACTCTCTGTACACGGCAGGACGCCGTGGAGTGGGCCTCACCGTGCTGCTCGAGAAGATCGTGGGCGCTGCCGCCGAGGAGGGGCAGGATCTCGCCGCGGTCGCCGATCTCGCCGCGCGCGTGAACGGGCAGGGGCGTTCGATGGGGATGGCGCTGACCAGCGGCACGGTGCCCGCAGCGGGCAAGCCGACGTTCGACCTGCCCGACGACCAGATGGAGATCGGCATCGGGATCCACGGTGAGCCCGGCAGGCACCGCGAGCCGCTGGCCCCCGCGAAGGACATCGCGGCGCAGCTGGTCGAGCCGATCCTCGCCGACATGGACTTCACCGGGTCGCCGACGATCGTGATGCTGAACGGCATGGGCGGAACGCCGCTCATCGAGCTGTACCTGATGTACGGCGAGGTCGCGGCCCTGCTGGAGAAGGCCGGAGTGACGATCGCACGCAACCTGGTCGGCAACTACATCACGTCGCTGGACATGGCGGGCTGCTCGGTCACCGTGCTGAAGGCCGACGACGAGCTGATCCGGCTCTGGGACGCCCCCGTCATCACGCCCGGCCTGCGCTGGGGCGCCTGAGCGCCGCCACCGCCTCACCCGCAGAGACAGGATTCGAAGGAGCATCACCCGCATGACGAACACCATCCCGCTCACCGCCCTCGTCGACTGGCTGCACCGGTTCCACGATGCGGCGGTCGAGAACCGCGACTGGCTCACCGAGCTGGACTCGGCGATCGGCGACGCCGATCACGGCGCGAACATGGCGCGCGGCATGACGGCGGTCGTCGAGAAGATCGACCAGACGACGCCGGCCACCGCCGGCGACCTGTTCAAGACCGTCGGCATGACGCTGGTCTCCACGGTTGGCGGGGCGAGCGGGCCGCTGTACGGCACGTTCTTCCTCCGCCTCGGCACGGCGCTCGGACCGGTGACCGAGGTCGAGCCGGCGGCGCTCGCGGCAGGGCTGCGGGCGGGCCTGGACGGCATCGTCGCGCGCGGCAAGGCCGAGGCGGGGGACAAGACCCTGTTCGATGCGGTCTCGCCCGCGCTCGCGGCGCTCGATGCGGCCCTCGCCGAGGGCGCCGATCCGGCGGCGGCGACCGCGCGGGCGGCGGTTGCGGCGGCGGCAGGTCGCGACGCCACGATCCCGCTGGTCGCGCACAAGGGGCGCGCGAGCTACCTCGGCGAACGCAGCGCCGGGCACATGGATCCCGGATCCGCATCCGCGACCCTGCTGCTCGAGACGCTCGCCGCGGCCGTCGCCGGCTGAGCGGCAGAGGACGAGCGGGATCCGATGAGCACGACGGGGATCGTCGTCGTCTCGCACAGCCTGCGGCTGGCGGAGGCGGCACTGGAGCTGGCCGAGCAGATGGTGCCGTCCGGATCCGCGCCGATCCGGCTCGCGGCAGGTGCGGGCATGGATCCGGACGGTGCGCCGATCCTCGGCACCGATGCCACCCGCGTGGCCGAGGCGATCGACGATCTGGCGGGAGTGTGCGACGGCGTCCTCGTGCTGATGGATCTCGGTTCCGCGGTGATGAGCGCCGAGTTCGCGCTCGAGCTGCGCGCCAGCGATGTGCCGGTGCGGCTGTCGTCCGCTCCGTTCGTGGAGGGGCTGCTTGCGGCCTCCGTCACCGCGGCCCAGGGGGCGCCGCTGGCGGAGGTCGCGGCCGAGGCGGACGGCGCGCTCGTCGCGAAGTCCGCCCAGCTGGGGGAGGGGAGCGCTCCCTCGGCGGAGCCCGGCACCGAGCCCGGCACCGAGCCCGGCACGGACCCCGGCACCGTACGCAGGGTCACCGTGCGCAATCCGGCGGGCATGCACGCGCGCCCGGCCGCGCTCATCGCACAGGCGGTACAGGGAGCCGACCTGCGCCTGCGCCGGCTTCCGGACGGCGATCCCGTCCCCGCATCCAGCATGATGCGGCTGCTCGCGTTCGGCGCGCGGCAGGGCGACGAGATCGAGCTGCAGGGGGAGCCGGCGGCCGTGGAACGTATCGCGGCGCTGTTCGACGACGGTTTCGGCGAGATGGATGCGACGTCGTCCGCGGCGCCGGACGAGGTCAGCGTGGCAGGCGTCGCTGCCGCGCCGACCACCCCGTCCCGTGCGGCGACGAGCATCGCACCCGGCGCGACCCTGCACGGACTCGGCGTGAGCCCCGGGCGGGCGGTCGCCGCCGTGGCGCAGCTCGGCGCCGCGATCGCGGAGCCCGACCCCGCGGCGCGGATCGCAGATGCGGGTCGCGCGGCCGAGGCGGCCAGGATCGGCTCGGCCGCGGCCGAGGTCGCCGCGGCGCTGCGGCAGCGGGCCACGCAGGCGGGCGGCGAGGCCGCGCAGATCCTCGAGGCGACCGCGCAACTGGCCGCCGATCCGGAGCTCGTCGCGGGGGCGGAGGCCCGGGTGCGCGAGACCGGGGCGACCGCGGCCCGCGCCGTCTGGGACGAGGCGGGCGCGCAGGAGCAACTGCTGCGGGGGCTCGGCGGACGGATGGCGGAGCGGGTCGCCGACGTGCGCGCCGTGCGCGACCGCATCGTCGCGCACCTGACCGGGCAGGAGGTCCCCGGGATCCCGGACCGGACGGATCCGTTCGTCCTGGTCGCTGCGGATCTCGCTCCCGCCGAGACGGCGACCCTGGGCCGCAGCGCCTGCGTCGCGCTGGTGACCCAGGAGGGCGGACCGACCTCGCACACCGCGATCCTGGCCCGCGCGCTGGGGATCCCCGCGGTGGTCGGGGTGGCGGGCGCGACCGGCATTGCGGAGGGGACGGTCGTGCTGGTCGACGGTGCGACGGGCACAGTACGGCTCGACCCTCCGGCCGAGGAACAGACCGTCGTCGTCGAGGACGTGCCCGCCTTCGACGGCACGGGCGTGCTCGCCGATGGCACCGGGGTCGCACTGCTGGCCAACGTCGGCGGTGCGGCGGATGCCGTCGCGGCCGCCGAGGCGGGGGCGCAGGGGATCGGCCTGTTCCGCACTGAGTTCTGCTTCCTGGACCGCGCCGAGGAGCCGACCGTAGCCGAGCAGGTGGCCGCCTACCGGGGCGTGCTGGCGCCGTTCGCGGGGCACAGGGTCGTGGTGCGCACCCTGGACGCCGGTTCGGACAAGCCGCTCCCGTTCGCGACCGCCGCGGCGGAGGAGAACCCGGCGCTCGGCGTGCGCGGGCTCCGCGTCGCGCGCGCCCATCCGGCCCTGCTCGCGCATCAGCTCGCCGCCATCGCGGAGGCGGCAGCGGCGGAGGACGCGCGCGTCGAGGTGATGGCGCCGATGGTGGCCACGATCGACGAGGCCCGTGACTTCGCGGCCGCGTGCCGGGCGGCGGGGATCCGGCGCGTGGGCATCATGATCGAGACGCCGGCCGCGGCGCTGATGGCGGCGTCGCTGCTCGCGGAGGTCGACTTCGTCAGCCTCGGCACCAACGATCTCGCCCAGTACACGATGGCGGCCGACCGGCTGTCCGCACCGCTCGGGGCGCTCAACGACCCCTGGCAGCCCGCAGTGCTGCGCCTGATCGGGATGGTCGGCGAGGCGGGCCGCGCGACCGGCAAGCCGGTGGGGGTGTGCGGCGAGGCCGGAGGGGATCCCGCGCTCGCGCCGGTGCTGGTCGGGCTCGGCGTGACCAGCCTGTCCATGACCGTGCGCTCGCTGGCACGGGTCGCGGCTGGGCTGCGCGCTGTCACGCCCGAGGACTGCCGGCGCGCGGCGGACGCGGCGCTCGCCGCCACGACCGCCGCCGAGGCGCGCGAGGCCGTCGCTGCGCTGCGGCGCTGAATCGGCGTTCAGTCGAGGGTCAGCAGGAACCCATCGCCGTCGGGCGCGACCGTCACGTGCGTGAGGTCGGCGACGACCGCATCGGGGGAGTGCGCAGCGGATCCGGCGCCCACGCCGATCACTCGCATGCCCGCAGCACGCGCGGCCTGGATCCCCGCCTCCGAGTCCTCGAAGACGATGCAGTCCGCCGGGTCGACGCCGAGGCGCCGGGCCCCGAGCAGGAACCCCTCCGGATCGGGCTTGGACGCCGAGACGTGCTCGGCGGTGACCGGGGAGTCCGGCACCTCCAGCGCGGCCGCGCCCATGCGCACCCGCAGCAGGCGGTCGTCGGCGGAGGTGACGATCCCGTGCGGGAAGGGCGCCAGCGCGGCGAGGAACCCGGCGGCCCCCGGCACCTCGACAACACCGTCCACGTCGCCGCTCTCTGTCGCGAGCATCACCGCGTTCTCGGCGAGGTTCACCTCGTGCGGGCGGTCGGGCAGCATGATCGCCATGCTCTGATGGCCCTGCCGGCCATGCACCACGCTGCGCACGAACGCGGGATCCAGCCCGTGCGGCGCGGCCCACGCCAGCCACAGCCGCTCCACGACGGCGGTCGAATCGACGAGGGTGCCGTCCATGTCGAGCAGGGCGGCGCGGGCGTGGAAGGTCTGGGTCACGGTCCCAGGCTATCCGGGCCGTGGATGCCCGGGATCCGCCGGCCGCCCGCCTAGGGTGGATGCGGAGGCGGGTGGATGCGGAGGCACGGATGAGAGCCGAGTGGGGCCGTCTGATCGACCGGCTGCGTCAGTCCCGCGCCACGGCATCGCCGCGGGCGGTGCAGGAGACCGATGCGCTGCTCACCGGCGCCGGCGCCTTCGTGCTCGGCTTCCTCGTCGCGCTGGTCCTGTTCTGGCATCGTACGCTCGCGATCTCGGGCCCGTGGTCCGTGGGCGCCGTCGCCGCGGTCGGCGGTGCGCTCGTGGCCGTGGTGGCATTCGCCCTGGGGCGGATCGCAGCACGCCGGGAGACGCGGGCCGCCGCGGAGCGGGAGGCGGCCGGCCTCAGAGACGGCTTCGCCACCCCCGGCCAGCGGTTGCGCTGGTACGAGCTGACCGCGATCGCGTGCGCGCACGGCGCCGTCGCGCTGCTCGCTCTGCTCGGCCTCGCGGCGCTGCTCGAGGCCGGATTCCGCGACGCTCCCGTGTTCCCCTTTCCGGGGGCGGTGCTCGTCGGCGTCTCGCTCGCCCTCACCGCCTACGTGTGCGCGCTCAGCGCGGTCGTGCTCAGCCCCTCGTCGATCTCGCTGATCCTGTCGATCTTCCTCGTGATCGGCGCCCTCACCGCGATGCTGGAGGCGACGGATCCGCACTGGTGGCGGGACAACCTGTCGGCGCTCGGCATGGCGAGCAATGCGTCCGCACCGGCGTTCAACGGCACGCTCATCGTCGCGGGCGTCATGGTCACCACCATCGCGCGCTACGCCACAGCGGCACTGCCCGTGCGGGAACCGCGCGATCGCCGCGGTCGCGACATCGTGCGGGTGGGGCTGGTGCTGATCGGCGTGCTCCTGGCCTGCGTCGGGATCTTCCCCGTCGACAGGTTCTTCCTGCTGCACAACACCGTCGCGACCGGCATGACCGTCGCGTTCACCGTGATCGTGGTCGGGCTGCCGTGGTTCCTGCGTCGCATCTCACGCGTGTTCGTCGTGCTGGGCTGGACGTACGTGCTGGTGATCGCGCTGCTCGGCGTCTTCTTCGCGACGGGCTACTACAACCTCACCGCGGTCGAGCTCATCGCGGCCGTGCTGATCTTCAGCTGGATCATCGTGTTCCTGCGCACCGCGAGCGTCGACCACGGGCCGTGGGATGCGGAGCGGGCCGAGCGGGTGGCGCGCACGCCCGAGGTCCTCGGCGGCTGAGCCGCCGGATCCTTCGCGCCACGACATGGGCGGCGCGCTCGGCGACAAGTCGGCGCCCGGTGTGCGGACCGAGAATGGACAGGACGCCTCGTCGACCGAACGCTCGAAGGAGAGACCGATGACCGACTCGTCTGCAGTGTCCGCGCTGCTCGACCGCATCCAGGCGCCCGAGGGTGCCGGCCGGGAGATCCCGGACGCCGCCACCCGCGAGATCATCGGCCGCGCGCCCGTGCAGACCGTGGCCGATCTGGACGACGCGATCGCACGCGCCAAGGCCGCGCAACCCGCCTGGGAGGCGCTCGGACACGAGAAGCGCAGCGACCTGCTGCTGGCCGCTGCCGACGCGATCGACGCGAACGCGGAGGCGCTCGCGCACCTGCTCTCCCGTGAGCAGGGCAAGCCCCTTAACGGCCCCAACGCGCGCTTCGAGCTGGGCGCGTGCTCGGCCTGGCTGCGCACGAATGCGACCACGATGCTCGAACCGCAGGTGCTGATCGACGACGAGACGCTGCACGCCGAGCTCGTCTACAAGGCGGCGGGCGTAGTCGGTGCGATCGGTCCGTGGAACTGGCCCCTGATGATCACGATCTGGCAGATCGGCCCCGCGCTGCGGATGGGCAACACCGCCGTCGTCAAGCCGAGCGAGTACACGCCGCTGAGCGTGCTGGTCATGCTGTCGATCATGAACGACGTGCTGCCCGCCGATGTGCTGATCGGGATCTCCGGCGACCGCGAGATCGGCGCCCGGCTGAGTGCGCACCCCGACATCGACAAGATCATGTTCACCGGATCCACCGCGACCGGCCGCAAGATCGTCGAGGCCTCGGCCGGCAACCTCGCCCGGCTCACGCTCGAGATGGGCGGCAATGACGCGGGCATCGTGCTGCCCGGGACGGATCCTGCCGCGATCGCCGAGGACCTGTTCTGGGGTGCGTTCATCAACACCGGTCAGACCTGTGCGGCATTGAAGCGGCTCTACGTGCACGACTCGGTCTACGACCAGGTCGTCGACGCGCTGGCGGGCATCGCCGCGAGCATGCCGATCGGCAATGGCCTGGACGAGGACAACGTGCTCGGCCCGCTGCAGAACAAGGCCCAGTTCGACATTGTCTCGCGTCTCGTCGAGGACGCGAAGGCGCGCGGCGCCCGCATCGTCACGGGTGGGGAGGCGGCCCCCGAGCTCGGCGAGCTGTTCTACCGCCCGACGATCGTCGCCGACATCGACAACGACGCCGCGCTGGTGCAGGAGGAGCAGTTCGGCCCCGCCCTGCCGGTGATCCGCTACTCGGATGTCGATGAGGCGTTCGCGCAGGCCAACGCGGTCGACGTGGGCCTCGGCGCCTCGGTGTGGTCGAGCGATCCGGAGGCGGCGCGTCAGGCCGCGACCCGGATGCAGGCGGGAACGGTGTGGATCAACTCGCACGGCGGCCTGCACCCGATGGTGCCGTTCGGCGGGGTGAAGAGCTCGGGCTACGGCCTGGAGTTCGGCGTCGAGGGCCTCAAGTCCGTCTCGGTGACGCAGGTCGTCTCCGGTCCCGGCCGGAAGGCCTGAGCGGTGTCAGACGCGACCGTGGCCCGCTCCGCCATCGTCGTCGGGGCCGGCACCTCGGGCAGCATCGTCACCCGCCGTCTCGTCGACGCCGGGTGGGATGTGACGCTCGTCGAGGCCGGCGGGTACGACAGCAATCCCGCGATCCACGACCCGTCCCGCGCGGGCGAGCTCTGGCACGCCGCCGAGGACTGGGACTACTTCACCGTCCCGCAGGAACACGCGGCAGGACGTCGGCTGCACCTGCCGCGCGGCAAGGTCACCGGCGGATCCCACGCACTGAACGCCATGATCTGGGTGCGCGGCGCCGCGAGCGACTACGACGGCTGGGAACGCTCGGGCGCGACCGGCTGGGGCTGGTCGGCCGTCCAGCCCGTCTTCGAGGGCATCGAGAACGACCTGCTGCCCGTCACGGACGACTACCCGCTCGTGCCGATCCAGCGGTCGATCGTCGCCGCCGCCGCCGAGGAAGGGCTGGAGCACAACCCCGACTACAACGGCGGCACGCTCGACGGGGTCTCCCAGGAGCAGGTCACGATGCGAGACGGGCGCCGCGTCAACACGTGGATGGCCTACGTGCGCCCGGTCGAGCACGCGCCGAATCTGCGCGTCGTCACGGACGCCGAGGTGCACTCGGTGATCGTCGAGGATGGCGCGTCGGTAGGGGTGCGGCTCGCGGAGGACTCCGAGCTGCGCGCCGACGAGGTGATCCTGGCCGCCGGCGCCCTCGGCAGCCCCGCGATCCTGCTGCGCAGCGGGATCGGCCCGCGCGCCGACCTGGAGGAGCTGGGGATCGACGTCGTGCACGATGCGCCCGAGGTCGGAGCGAACCTGCACGATCACCTGCTCTCGCCCGTCATCTTCACGACGGACCGGCCCGTGGGCCCGCCGCAGCCGGGAGTCTCGGTGACGCAGACGCACCTGTTCTGGCGCTCCCGCGAGGACCTCGCCGAACCCGACACCCAGCCGATCCACTTCTCCGTGCCGATGTGGGGCGAACTCGAACCGCGCCCCGGGGTCAACGGGCCCGGCGACGGCTTCACCCTCATGGCCGGCCTCGTCACGCCGCACAGCCGCGGATCCCTGCGCATCTCCGGGCCGGACGTGCAGGATCCGCTGCGCATCGACCTCGGCGCCCTCGCCGACGAGCGGGACGTCGCGGCCCTCGCCGCCTCGGTGCGTCAGGCGCGCCGGATCGGCGCGCGGCCCGCGCTCGCCGAGGAATGGGGTGCAGCCGAGGCCTATCCCGGCCCGGAGGTGGCCGACGCCGACGTCGAGGACTGGGTGCGCCGCACCGCGATCACGTACCACCACCAGGTCGGGACCTGCCGGATGGGCGCGGATCCTGCCGCCGTCGTCGATCCGCGACTGCGCGTGAGCGGCATCGCCGGCCTGCGGGTGATCGACGCCTCGGTCATGCCGACGATCACCACGGGCAACACCAACGCCCCGGCCGCGGTGATTGGCGAGCTCGGTGCGCGGTTCGTGCTCGAGGACTCCGCGCCTGCGCTCTGATCCGGCCGGGAGCTAGGGACGGCCTGCGTGATCTCCGCGCAGGTCGGCCAGCAGCGCCTGCAAGCCGGACTCGATGCGTTCGTCTCCGGCGGATTCGGGCAGCAGCACCGAGACCATCTGCCAGCCGGCGTTGCGCGAGGCGACCTCGCCCGCCGCCGTGTCGACGTCGATGTGCGTGGCGAGTTCCCCGTCCTCCCTGGCCTCCAGCAGAAACCTGCGGAACTGGTCTCGCCAGTGCTGGTTGTTCTCCCGGTGGATCGCGGCGACGGTGGCGTCCTGTGAGGCGTGGTCCCAGAACGCGATGACCACTCGGGCGTACTTCGGACCGAGTTCGCCGAACGGCAGCACCTCGCGGCACATGCGCTCGAGGGCGTCGAGTCCGCGCCGGCCGGCGACTCCCGCGAGGATTCGTCCGTTCGCCTGCGTGTAGAGCCGCAGGAAGGACGCGGTGAGCAGGCTCTCCTTGGTGGGGAAGTACCGGGCGATCGCGCCGTGGCTGTAGCCCGCTTCCGCCGCGATCTGGCGCATCGTGAGTCGGTCGAATCCGTCTCGGATGATCACCTTGGTCGCCGCATCGGCGATGTGCTCCCTGCGCTCGTTGTGATCGACGATCTTGGGCACGTGTGTCCTCTCCTGGTTCTGAAGATCCTAAACGCGCGGTCAGCGCATGGTTGCAGTCTATGCGTAACCGATTGGTGACGATAGATGCTGAGTCTCTTGACAAGAACAGTCGGTTGGGTAATTCTTAGCTGACCACGTGGTGATTAAAGACGATGACGTCGCACCGAAGCGGCCCATCCGATCTGATCCCCCTCTCCAGGCCAGACAGGAAGCACACATGGCAATCACCCGTACACTCCGTGCCGTAGCCGCCGTCCTCGCGGTCGGCGCCGCCGTCGCCCTCGCCGGCTGCTCGTCCTCGTCCGGGAGCTCCGAACCCGGCAAGAACGGCTCGCTCACGACCATCAAGGTCGCCACCATCGGGCTGACCTCGGATGGAAGCCTGCTCACCGGGATGGCGAAGGGCTTCTTCGCCGCCGAGGGGCTGAAGGTCGAGACCTCCATCGTCGCCAATCCGCCTGCCGGCCTCGCCGCCGCGCAGAGCGGCCAGGTCGACGTCGCCTACTCGCCCAGCATTCCGCTGCTGAACGCGCTGAGCCAGGGGGTCAAGATGAAGGTCATCGGCGCCGCGGACGGCTACCCCGCCGCCTCGGTCTCGGCCTCCGACCCTGCCAAGTACGACGACACCGGCCTGTTCGCCAGCGCGTCCAGCGGCATCCACTCGATCAAGGAACTCGCCGGCAAGACCATCGCCGTGCCTGCGCGCAAGGCGCAGCTCGAGGTCGTCATCTCCGAGGCGCTGAAGAAGGACGGCATCGACCCGTCGACAGGCGTGAAATGGGTCGTGCTGGACTTCACCTCGGCCGTCGCCGCGCTGAAGAGCGGCAACGTCGACGCCGCCGCACTCGTCAGCCCGTTCACCGCTCAGGCGCTCGCCGCCGGCAACCCGCAGCTCTCGGCCCCCTCGATCGGCTTCTTCGAGACCGGCGCGACCGGCCTGTGGACCTCGGGCGATTCGACCGTGCAGTCCAAGAAGGACATCATCAGTGCGTTCCAGCGTGCGATCGTGAAGTCGAACGAGTACGCCACCGCGCACCCCGAAGAGGCGATCAAGGCCGGGCTCGCATACACGAAGTCGACCCTGACCCTCGATCAGGTCAAGGTTCCGGTGTGGCCGACGACGGTCGCCGAGGAAGACCTGCAGCGCCCCGACGACAAGATGGTCACACTCGGATTCCTCACAAAGCCGGTCGACCTCACGGGCGTCATCCTCTCGAAGTGATCGCCATGACCCGTTCCCGGATCCTCTCGACGCTGCTCGGCGCGGCGGGCGCGCTGACCGCACTCGCCGTGTGGCAGCTCGCCGCGACCGTGGGGCCCCTCGCACACGCTCCGCTGCCTTCCGCGCTTCAGGCGCTGGGGGCGGCGGGGCAGCTGCTCGGCACCGCCGAGCTGTGGCAGGCGACGGCCGACACCCTGGTCATGGCGTTCGTCGGCCTCGTCGCTGCGGCGATCGTCGGCGTCGGGCTCGGCGTCGCGATCGGAACCTCGCCGCTGGCGATGCACGCGACAAGAGGCCCGCTCGAGTTCCTGAAGCCCATCCCGCCGATCGTGATCCTGCCCGTCGTCGTCCTGGTCCTCGGGCCGACCTCCGGAATGGGCACGTTCCTGGTGTTCTTCGGATCCTTCATCGCCATCGCCGTGCAGTCCTCCGCGGGCGTCTTCGACACCGATCCGGTGACCCGGGCGACCGGCGCCTCCTACGGCATGGGGCGTGCCGAGATCCTGGGCAGGATCGTGCTCCCGAGCGCCCTGCCGTACATCGGGACCTCGCTGCGCGTCGCCGCGCCGACCTCCCTGGTGATCGCCGTCGTCGCGGGCCTGCTCGGGGGCGGACCGGGGCTCGGCCAGAGCCTGCTGATGTCGCAGATCTCCGGGAATCAGCCGCGGCTGTTCGGCTACGTGCTGATCCTCGGCGCGCTCGGGCTCCTGATCCAGTGGCTGAGCCAGTGGGGCGAGCGCCGGCTGCTGCACTGGCACCCGCAGTACCGGAAGGCGGATCACGCATGACCCTGACCACGTCGGTCCAGACCCGGGCGCGTCTGCGTCGCGGCCGTCGGACCAGCAGCGCCCCGAAGTGGCTGCTCATCGCCACCGAGGTCGCCGTTCCGGTCGTCCTGATCGCGCTCTGGTGGATCGTGTCCGCGGGATCGACCAACACGTTCTTCCCGCCGTTGTCGGGGATCGTGACGCGTCTCGGCGACCTGCTCGCGACGCCTGCGTTCCTCGGTGACATCGGGATCTCGGTGCTGAACCTGGTGCTGTCCTTCGTGATCGCCACGGTCGTGGGCGTCCTGCTCGGCTGCGCGCTCGGACTGATCGCGCCACTGAGCTGGTTCGTGGAGCCGACGATCCACTTCTTCCGGGCCATCCCGCCGGTCGCGCTGGTGCCGATCTTCGTGTCGCTGATCGGGTTCGGCAACGAGACCCGCATCCTGTCCATCTCGCTGGCGTCGCTCTTCCCGATCCTGATCTCCACGATCGACGGCGTCCGTGCCGGCGAGCCCACGCTGGAGATGGTCGGCCGGGTGTACCGCCTCACCCGGTCCGAGCGGCTGTTCCAGGTGGTCCTTCCCGCGGCGAGCCCGCGGATCCTGTCGGGCATGCAGGTGAGCCTCATCACCGCATTCGTCGTCATGATCGCCAGCGAGATGATGGGCTCCTCCGTGGGGCTGGGAGCGGCCACCCTGCTCGCGCAGCAGTCCTTCGCGATCACCGACATGTGGGCCGGCATCCTCGTCCTCGGCGTGATCGGCTACGTCTCGACCGCCCTGTTCACCCTGTTCCGCCGCGCGATCCTGCGCTGGTACATCGCCTCGCAACAATTGGAGAAGAGCGAATGAGCATCGCAACGCCCGTGCGACTGAGTGTTCGGGGGCTCGCCAAGACCTACCGGACCAAGACCGGCGACGTCCCGGTCATCGCCGACCTCACCTTCGACGTGCACGTGGGCGAAGTGGCCTGCATCGTCGGTCCGTCCGGCATCGGCAAGACGACCCTGCTGAAGTGCCTGACCGGGTTGCAGCCGATGTCCGCCGGCGTCGCTGAGATCGACGGTGTCGCGATCGATGGTCCGCCCGAGGAGATGGCTCTCGTGTTCCAGGAGTACACGCGCTCGCTGATGCCGTGGCTCACCGTGGCGAAGAACGTGCGCCTGCCGTTGCGGCACCTGCATCTGCCCGTCGCTGAGCGTGAGGAGCGCATCACCGCCGCCCTCGCCGCGGTGGGACTCTCCGGCGCCGAGGCGAAGTACCCGTGGCAGCTCTCCGGAGGCATGCAGCAGCGCGTCGCCATCGCCCGTGCGATCGCCTACCGGCCCGAGGTGCTCGTGATGGACGAGCCGTTCGCCTCCGTGGACGCGCAGACCCGCTTCGAGCTCGAGGACCTGTGCCTGCGGATCCGCGAGCAGTTCGGCATGACGATCCTCATCGTCACGCACGACATCGACGAGGCCGTGTACCTGTCCGACCAGGTCATCGTGCTGGGCGAGCGGCCTGCGCGGGTCACCGAGGTGATCGAGATCGACTTCGGCGGTCCCCGAGATCAGCTGCGCACCCGCGCTCTCGCGGAGTTCGCGGAGCTGCGCACCCGGATCTTCGGGCTCATCCGGAAGGCCGGCTGAATGGAGCCCGGAGCGCGCGGTTACGAAGGGTTCCGTGGCAGGGTCGGCGAGTTCGCGTCCGACTCCGAGCCCTCGTGGTCGCCGCGCGCCGCGCCAGGCGACGATGCGCCGAACATCGTGGTCATGCTCATCGACGACCTCGGGTTCAGCGATCTGGGTCCGTTTGGCGGTGAGATCGAGACGCCGCACATCGACGGCCTCGCCGACGGCGGATGGGTGTTCACGAACTACCGCACCGCGCCGATGTGCTCGCCCGCCCGGGCCGCGCTGATGACCGGGCTCAACCCGCACCGCGCCGGCTTCGGCTTCGTCGCGCACATCGACCCCGGTTACCCCGGGTACGCATGCGAGCTGCCCGCCGCGGCGCCGACGCTCGCGGAGTCGCTGCGTGCCGGCGGATACGCGACGTTCATGGTCGGCAAATGGCACCTCACCCTCGAGTCACGGCTGCACGACGGGGCGGACCGATCGTCCTGGCCGCTGCAGCGCGGCTTCGACCGCTACTACGGTGCGATGGACGGGTTCACGTCACTGCATCACCCGCACCGGCTCGTACAGGACAACTCGGTCGTCGACATGCCCGAGTACCCGGACGGGTTCTTCCTCACCGATGAGCTGACCGATCGTGCGATCGGGATGATCGACGAGCTGCGGGTGAACGACCGGCGCAAGCCCTTCTTCCTCTACTACGCGCACACTTCTGTGCACGGGCCGATCCAGGCCAAGGACGTCGACATCGACAAGTACAAGGGCCACTACGAGCGGGGCTGGAACGCCCTCCGCGAGGAGCGGTTCGCCCGCCAGCAGGCGCGCGGGATCGTGCCCGCGCACGCGATGCTGCCGGAGGATCCGATCGCGGACGGCGACCGCATCCCGGACTGGGACGGCCTCGAGCCTGCGGAGCGGGAGCTGTTCGCCCGGCACATGGAGGTGTACGCCGCCGCGGTGGACGAGATCGACCAGAGCGTCGGACGGCTGCTGACCCGGCTCGAGGAGCTCGGCGAGCGCGAGAACACCATCATCGTCATCGCGAGCGACAACGGCGGCACGGCTGAAGGCGGGCCGACCGGCACGCGCAGCTACTTCTCGCAGTTCGGCCTGCACGGCGGTGTGCCGGACGGCTGGGTCACCGACGTGCCGCGAGACATCGCGGACATCGGCGGGCCACGGCTGTTCGGGCAGTATCCGACCGGCTGGGCCCGGATGTCGAACACGCCGTTCCGCTCGTTCAAGTCGAGCACCTACGAGGGGGGAGTGCACGCCCCGCTCGTCGTCTCCTGGCCCGCGGGGGCGCACGCGCCGGGGCTGCGCGACCAGTTCGTGTTCGTCTCGGATCTCGCGCCGACGCTGCTGGAACTCGCCGGCGTCGATCGTCCGGCCCGATGGAACGGCGTCGCGGCGCCGGAGATCGACGGCGGGAGCATTGCGGAGATCCTCGCGGATCCGGCAGCGCCGGGGCGGGAGCAGCAGTACTTCGAGTGCATCGGTCGGCGCGCCATGATCGAGGGCGACTGGAAGGCGGTCTCACCCGTCGCGCCGTCGCCTGCGGAGGGTGCGTCCGGAGGATCCTGGGAGCTCTATCACCTGGCGAGCGACCCCACCGAGAGAGTGGATCGCGCGGACGAGCATCCCGAGCGCGTGCGCGATCTCGCCGAGCGCTGGAGGCAGGAGGCCTGGCGGAACACGGTCTTCCCGCTCGACGACGACGGCACGCTGCACACGGTCAGGCCCAGCACCGAAGCCCTGCTGTCCGAGCCGGTGCGGCTGGTGCCGTTCCGTCCGCCGCTGGAGCGCTACCGCTCGGCCCGACTCACCGTGCTCCGGTCCTTCGAGGTGCAAGCGGAGCTGGAACTCGGCGCCGGCGCGGCGGGAGTGATCGTCGCCCATGGCGATCAGGGCGGGGGATACCTGCTCGCCCTGGAGGGCGGGGAGCTTCAGCTCAGCTACAACGCCTACGGCGCGATGCGGCGTTGTCGCGTTCCCGGACCGGGGGCGGGGCGGCACAGCGTCGCGCTGAGCGTGCGTGCGGACGTCGGACTGCGCTGGAGCTTCGCCGTCGTCGTGGACGGGGTCGAGCGGATCCGCATGGACGACCTGCCGATGCTGGTGGGCATGGCGCCGTTCACGGGGATCAGCGTCGGACACGACTATGGCGGTCCGGTCGACTGGGAGCTCTACGAGCGGTACCGGTCGTTCCGCTTCCGCGACGGGCGGATCCTGGCGCTGGACTACGTGCCGGGCGAGCGATCCCCCGAGGACCCGACCGTGCTGCGCGCGATCGACCTCGAGATGCGCGACCTCGTCGACTGAGTCCGGGGTCGGGATCCCCGCCGATCAGTCGTCCAGCAGCGCCGCAGCGAACATCGGGCGCGCGGCGTCGACGCTCGGCGGGTGGAAGAGACCCGCGGTGGCGTCGCGGTACAGGCGGCTCAGCTCGTGGCCGTTGTCGAAGCCCGATCCGCCGGTGCACATGAGGGCGGCCTCCGCGCTGCGCCGGGCGGCCGTCGACGCGTTCAGTCGTGCGCTCACGAGCAGCAGCGGCCAGCGTGCGCCATGGTCGGCCAGCTCATCGAAGTCGCGGCAGTACGCCTCGAGCTGCGCCGGGACCGCGAGGTACTCGAGATGCGCGTCGGCGAGCCGAGTGCGGGACTCGGGCACCTCGGCGTAGGTCGCGCCGGCCTTGGCTGAGCGGCGCTTCTTCAGGCCCGCAGCGCCCAGCTCGAGCGCGCGGCGCGCGACGCCGGCGTAGACGGATCCGATCAGCAGCTGGAAATTGCTCGTGATCGCGAAGGTGAGCAGGTCCGGGACCCGGCCCACGGCGATCCGCCGGTTCACGCGTTCCGGGCGCATGCGCACGTCGGTCAGGATCGTGGCGCGGCTCTGCGACGCGCGCATGCCCATCACATCCCACTGGTCCGAGACGGTGATGCCTGCGGCGTCGCGCTCCAGGAATCCATACACGAGCATCGGGTTGTCCGGATCCGTGTCGTCACGGCCGTGCGTGATCAGCCGGGTCCAGACGGGGGAGAGCGAGGTGAAGATCTTCACGCCGCTGAGCAGGTAGCCGCCGTCTTCCTGCGGCGTCGCGATGGTGCGCGAATCCTGCATGACCCAGTCGTTCGATGGCTCGCTGATGCCGAACGCGAAGATCTCCCCGGCCATGGCCTCGGCGAATATGCCGTCGAGGGAATGATCGCCGCGATCCGCCATCGCCTTCGCGACCCCGAGGCACATGAGATGCATGTTCACGGCCAGGGCCGTCGCCGGGGCGGCCGTCGCCAGGCGCTGCTGCAGGTGCGAGACCTCCTCGAGATTCAGCCCTGGACCTCCGTGCTGCTGTGGCACGAACAGGTGCAGGTAACCGCGTGCGACGAGCTCGGCGAGGTCGTCGTCGAAGAACCGGTTCTGGAGGTCGTAGACGGCCGCGCGCTCGCGGAACCGCTCCAGCAGCTCGTCCGGCAGGTAGCGCTCGGCGAGCTCGGCATGGCGGGTGAGACGGTCGGTCATCGTGCCTCCTGAGAGTCGGTCGCG
This sequence comes from Microbacterium panaciterrae, assembly GCF_039541635.1. Classification (NCBI taxonomy): domain Bacteria; kingdom Bacillati; phylum Actinomycetota; class Actinomycetes; order Micrococcales; family Microbacteriaceae; genus Microbacterium; species Microbacterium panaciterrae. Next base: position 148,616 of record NZ_BAABGP010000003.1, on the reverse strand, counting down.
GCGAAGACGACGGCGCCGTTGTGGCCGCCGAAGCCGAACGAGGGGGAGAGGATCCGGCGGATCGGGCCTGCATCGCGCGCGGCGCCGCGCACGATGTCCCAATCGTCGAACTCCGGCTCGTCGAGGTTGATCGTGGGCGGGATCAATCCGGTGCGCAGGGTCTGGATCGAGATGATCGCCTCGACCGCCCCGGACGCGCCCAGCAGGTGGCCGGTGCTGGACTTCGTGGCGGTGATCGGGATCCGCCGGGCTCGGGCGCCGAAGACGGCGTCGTAGGCGGCGAGTTCGGCCGCGTCGCCCGCGGGCGTGCCGGTGCCGTGCGCGTTGATGTGGTCGACGGCGGTCGGGTCAGCCGGGTCCAGGCCCGCGTCGGCGAGGGCGGCGGCGACGGCCTGGGCCGCGCCGCGGCCATGCGGGTGCGGCGCGGTGGGGTGGTGGGCGTCGCTGGACTCGCCGAAACCCGCCATCACGGCCAGGGGCTCGGCGCCGCGGGAGCGGGCGCCGTCCTCGGCCTCGAGCAGCAGTGCGGCGGCCCCCTGGGACATCACGAACCCGCGGCGTGCGCGGTCGAACGGGCGGCTGGCGGCGGCCGGATCCGTCTCGTATCCGGTGGCGAGCGCCCGCAGGTTCGTGTTCGCGGCGAGGTTGACCGGGTTCAGGCAGTCCTCCATGCCGACGACGAGCACGGCGTCGGCATAGCCGTGCCGGATCCGGCGCAGCCCCTCGCCGAGCGCGATAGCGCTGGACGCGCAGGTCGCCGTCACGCCATGCGCGGTGCCGCGTGCGCCGTAGCGCTCGCTGAGCAGGGCGGCGGCGGCATCCGGGGCGCCGTGCACGACGACGCTCAGCGGCACGCCACGGGGTCCGCGGGCATCGAGGGCGCGCGTGGCGGCCTGCATCTGATCGATCGGACCGGATCCGGTCGCGGCGAGGATCGCGGTGCGGATCGCGTCCCAGGGGAGGTCCCGGCCCTGGCGGAGCGCGGCGGGGTCGACGCCGGCCTGCGCGAGCGCCTGGTCGGCGGCGGCGATCGCCCACAGCTGCACGGGGCTGAGCCGACGGATCAGCGGCGGATCGACGAGGCCGGCTGCATCGAAGCCGCGGATCCGCCCGCCGATCCGGACCGGGAGGGCGTCGAATGGCGGATCATCCAGGGTGGTGATGGCGCTCTGCCCCTGGACGACGGCGTTCCAGAGCGTGGTCACGTCGAGTCCGCTCGGCGTGATCGCGCCGAGTCCCGTGACGACGACGCGGCGTTCTGCGCCGGTCACAGCCGCACCGCCTCGCCCGATTCGACCAGCGCGGCCGTCGCAGCGCGGCGGATCTTCCCCCCGGCCGTACGCGGCAGCTCGTCGATGCGGTACCAGCGTCGCGGCACGAACTGCGGAGCGAGCCGCTCCCGCGCCCAGGTGCGCAGGGAGGCCTTCGTGGGCTCGGATCCCTCGAACACCAGGGCGACGATGCTGCCGAGCCGCGGATCCGGCAGCGCCACCGCACACACCGCACCGAGCCCCGGTAACCGGTCGAAGGCGCGCTCGACCTCGGGCAGTGACACCTTGTGCCCGCCCGTCGCGACGATGTCGCCCGTGCGCCCGGCGAGCTGCAGGCGACCGTCGAGGATCCGCCCCACATCGTGCACGGTCGCCCAGCCGTCGGGGCCGCGCAGCACCGCGTCGGTGGTGGCTGCGAGGTAGCCGTCTGAGCATGCCGCGGCGCGGATCCACAGCGTGCCGAGCTCGCCATCGGGAAGCGCGCGGCCCTCGTCGTCGCGGATCTCGGCGCCGATGCCGTCGTAGACGTCGAGCAGTGTCCCGTCGCCGCCGCAGCTGTCGCCGATGAACCCGATCTCGGCGGCGCCGTAATAGCTGATCAGCCGCACGTGCGGCAGCACGTCGGCGAGCCCGTCCCGCAGGGCGGCGGGCAGGTTGGCGCCGCCGGTGATGACGAGCTCGAGTGCGGCGAAGGACCGCGGATCCCGGCGTGCGGCGTCGATGAGCGTCTGCACCACGGCGGGCACGGCGACGACGCGGGTGATGCCCTCCGTCGCGATCCGGTGTGCGAACTGCGCCGGATCGAAGGCGTCCGCGAGGTGCGCGCCACCGCCCGTCGCGAGGCACTCGATGAGGGCATACAGGGTGAGGCTGTACGAGAGCGGCCCGGGGGCGAGCGTCTCCACGCCGGGCAGCGGCTCCAGGTGCGCGCTCGAGACGGCGACGTTCTCGCGGTACTGGCGGCGCGTCTTCAGGAACGCCTTCGGATCGCTCGTGGTGCCGGAGGAGAAGAGCAGCAGGAACGCCTCATCCCCGTCGCGCACCGCCGGCGGAGCGGCAGGCGTGGCCGCGGTCTCGCGGATCCGGAAGTCCTCGAGCGTGAGCACGGTGCCGGTCCACCCCACGGTGCGGAGAGCCTCGGCGAAGGCGCTGTCGTCGCTGATCACGAGCCCGATCCCGGCGGTCGTGACGACGCGGACCCGATGCGCGAGCGGCCAGTGCGGGTCGATCGTGGCCGACACGGAACGGTATCCGGCGAGGCCCGCGACGATCCGCGCGGCGTGGAACGCGCTGGCGATGCTGACCGCGGTGATCGGGATGCCGCCCGTCTCCGGGGCGGGAGCCGGGGGAGCGGGCTGCGCGCGATGCGCGGCGTCGACCACGGCGAACACGCGACGGGAATCCTCGACGAGCCCCGCGCAGCTCAGGGCGCCGTCCGCGCCGACGATCGCGGGCTGATCCGGATGCTGCGCCGCCGTCTGCAGCACCATCCCCGTGATCGGCATCGCGCACCCTTCCGTGGCGCCGACGCGCCCGATCCAGTCTAGGACGGGGGCGGCGTCGCCGGCCCGGCCGAGGGGTGCGCCGGGCCGGGTCCCTGCCGTGCCCCACGCTCGCCGTGCCCCACGGCACCTGCCGCGAGACTCCACTTTCTGCATGAGACACCACGTCTGCCGTGGTGTCTCATGCAAGAACAGGAGTCTCGCGAGGGCTTAGCCTGGCCCCGGTTCGTCGTGCAGCACCGCAACGGCGGCGGCGAGGGTGTCGCCATCGGGGATCCGCCCGTCCGGGCTGAGCAGCCAGAGCACGCCGAGGCCCTGGGAGAGCACGAAATCCAGTTTCGCGAGCGCGAGGGCCTGCTCGGGGGAGAGGTCGGGGTGAGTCTCGGCGAGATCCTCCGCGACACCGCGATACCCCTCCTCGATCGCGTCCTGCATGCGGGTCAGCGCCACAGGATCGCGCATCATGCGCACGGCGTTCTCCATGCTCGCCAGAAGGGTCTCCCGGTTCTCGGCGAAGACGGCGGGGATCCGGTTCCACAGCGCGGCGAAACCGTCGAGCAGGGCGAGATCCTTCGCCTCCCGGATCGCGGATCCCATGCCGTCGCCGATCCCGGTCCCGAGCGTGTCGAGGAGGGCCTCGGTGACCAGCTGCTCCTTCGAGCCGAAGTGGTAGCCGATCGCGGCGAGGCTCACTCCGGCCTCCCACGCGATGTCGCGCGCGGTGACGTTCGCGACTCCGTGCTCGATGATGACGCGACGTGCTCCGGCCAGCAGGTCTTCGCGATTGCCCATGTCCACATCCTAGACCGTGTCTTAGACGCTCGTGCTAGACATCCGTCTGAGAAGGGTGTAGACAAGCGTCTTAGACAAACGTCTGATTTCGATCACGACCCGAGGAGCCCTCATGTCCGCACCCCACGTCCTCATCTCCGGCGCCGGCATCGCCGGAATCGCCGCCGCACTGCAGCTGGTCCGTCGCGGCGTGCGCATCACCGTCGTCGAACGCGCGCCCGAAGCGCGCCCGGGCGGCCAGGCCGTCGATCTGCGCGGCGCGAGCCGTGAGGCCGCCGAGCGCATGGGCCTGATGCCTGGGATCCGCGCATATCAGCTGCACGAGAAGGGACTGGTCTACCTCGACGGCCGCGGGCGTCCGTACGGGCGCATGCCGGTCGAGCTGTTCGACGGGCGCGGGGCGGTCGCCGACGTGGAGATCGCACGCGGCGACCTCAACCAGGTCCTGCTCGACGCCCTCGCGGCCGCGGCGGAGCAGGCGCCGGGGCTCCTCGAGCTCCGGTACGGCGACGGGATCGACGCGTTGGCGCAGGATCCCGACGGGGTCGACGTCCGCTTCGCCTCGGGCGCTGCGCAGCGGTTCGACGCGGTCCTCGGCGCCGATGGCGTCCACTCGGTCACGCGCCGCCTGGCCTTCGGCGCGGAGGAGCAGTTCGCCATGCGCCTGGGCGGCTACGCGGCTTTCTTCACCATGCCGACGCCTGCGGGCCTCGAGGACGGCTGGTTCGCGATGCGGATCGTGCCGGGCGCCATGCTCGGGATCCGCCCGGATCGCGATCCTGCCACCTCCAAGGCGATGCTCACCCTGCGGGTGGACCACGACCCCGCGCTGCGCGGGGACCGGGACGCGCAGGAGGCACTGATCCGTCGGATCCTCGCGGGCGCCGGCTGGCAAGCCCCGGCGGTGCTCGCAGCGATGAGCGCGGCGCAGGACTTCTACTTCGACGAGCTCGCCAGGGTCGATGTGCCGGATGTCGCCCGCGGACGCATCGCGCTCGTCGGCGACGCGGGATACTGCGGATCCCCCCTCAGCGGCATGGGCACGGCGATGGCGCTGGTGGGCGCGTTCGTGCTCGCCGGCGAGCTGGCCGGCTCCGGTGCGGAGAGCGTTTCGTCGGCGCTGGAACGCTATGCACGGCGGATCGATCCGTTCATCGCCGACGGCAAGAGGATCCCCTTCGGCAGCCTCGAGCGCGCGGTCCCGAAGACGCGCGCGGCGGCGGCGCTCGGAACGCTCACGACCCGCGTGATGCTGTCGAAGCCGTTCCTGCCGCTGGTCAAGCGCGCTTTCGCGAAGAACGCGACGGACGAGCTGCCGCTGCCGCTTCCGTTGCCCGCGCCGACCACCGCCGCGAGGTGAGGCCCCATCACCACCTCCGTCTCCGTCGCCCAGTCTCGAAAAACCAGATTCTGCATGAAACACCACGCCAGGAATGGTGTCTCATGCAGGAAGTGGTTTCTCGCGTCGGGGTGGAGGCCGTTGATGATCCTGGTCCCCGTGGGCGCACTCCGGCTGGTCTGGCATCCGCGTGGGCGGGATATTCCGCGGCGCTGAGCGAAGGAGCCCTCGCGAGTCGCGCGGCCTGAGCGAGGGGGCCTCGCCGGTGTGCGCCTGGCGCGGAGATGTGCCGCTTCCTCGGACGGATCCGGCGAAAGCATCCGAAGATGCCGTACTTCTCCGAGCCAAGCGCACACATCCCGCGCGTGCGCCAACGGCGGCTACTCCGCCGCATACACCTCGCGCCCGGCGAACCAGGTCGACAGCACGCGGGCGTCGATGATCTCCTCGGCGGGGCCGGCGATCGCGTCGCGGTCGAGCACCACGAAGTCCGCCGACTTGCCGACCTCCAGCGAACCGGTCTCGGCGCCGAGTCCCATGGCGACCGCGGCATTGCGTGTGAACACCTGCAGCGCCTCCTCGGCCGTGATCGCCTGCTCGGGCCACAGGGTCCCGGGCGCGCGGCGCAGCGGATCCGCGCGGGTCACGAGGCCCTGGATCCCCTCCAGCGGGTTCGGCGATTCGCTCACCGGCCAGTCGGATCCGCCCGCGACGAGCGCCCCGGCATCGATGAGCGCGCGATTCGGCTGCGAGTGCTCCGCCCGATCGCCGAGCACCTCGGCGAGCATCTGCGGGATGATCCCGGGGAACCAGATGAACGGGGAGATGTCGGCGGTGACGTCGAGCGCCGCGAAGCGGGGGATGTCGCTGTCGGCGAGGAACTGTCCGTGCGCGATCTGGATCGGGGTCGTGAAGCCCTCCGCCCGCAACTGTTCGGCGACGTCGAGGACGAGCCGGGCGGATCCGTCGCCGGTGCAATGCACCTTGGCGCCCAGTCCTCGCTCGGCGACCTGGCGCAGCCAGCCGTGCAGCTCGTCGAAGGTCATCGTCGTCTCGCCGTGGAAGTGCGCGCCGTGCGCGGCGTCGGCGAGGTACGGCGCGAGGAACGAGGCCGTGCGTGCGGGCGGCACGCCGTCGAGGAAGATCTTCACGAAGTCGGGGCGGTGGTGCGCGGTGCGGAACTCCTCGCCGCGGGCGATCAGGGCGGATCCGACGGGGTCGAATCCGAAGATCTCGTCGTTCACGAGCAGCGACGACACGACCCAGGCGTCGAGCGCGCCGTCGCCATCCAGCGCCGCAAGGGCCCCGAGGATGTCGGTGGAGACCCCCGCGTCCTGGAACGCGGTGATGCCGTACGAGTTCGCGAGCTGCACACCCCGGGCCGACGCCGCGCGGTGCTGCACGGCAGACAGCCCGCCGGAGCGATCGTAGGCCTCCTGCACCGGGATCCCGGCGGCCTCCAGCAGCACGCCGGTGGGGGTGCCGTCCTGCTCGTCGAGGAGCGTGATACCGCCCGTCGGGATCGCGTCGGTGCGGATCCCGGCGAGCTCCAACGCCCGCGTGTTCGCCCAGCGGTTGTGCCGGGAGTCCTCCACGAGCATCACCGGGCGACCACCCGCGGCCTCGTCCAGCCGCTGCCGGGAGACGGTGTTCGCGAGCGTCGGGAGCATCGTCGAGGCGATCGCGCCGCCGATGATCCAGGCGTCCGCGGGCAGCGTCGCCGCCTTCTCGTGCACCCGGTCGAGGATCTCGTCCAGGCGCAGCGTGGGCGACAGCGTCAGTTCGAACAGATCGGTGCGTCCGGCCAGGGCGTGGTGGTTGTGCACGTCCGCGAAGCCGGGGTAGACCGCCGCCCCGCCGAGCTCGAGCACCCGCGTCCCCGGCCCGCGCAGCGCCTCGACCTCGGCGCGGTCGCCGATCGCGGCGATCCGCCCGTCGCGCACCGCGAAGGCTTCGGCCGTCGGGTGCGCGGGGTCGACGGTGCGGATCGCGGCCGCGATGACGATGAGCTCGGCGGGAGCGGTCACGTCAGGCTCCGGCGCCGAAGGACGCGGGCTCGAGCTCGGGCGTGTGGTGCGTGACCGAGATCAGCCGCCCCCAGGCGCCGAACGTGAAGTGCGTGGGCACCTCACCCGACTCGTCCAGCCCGAACAGCACGCCGTGCGAGCGGATCCGGCTGACGTCGCGGTGGTCGGCGATCGTGACCGACGCGCACGGGATGACCTTCTCGCGCCACGCGAACACGTAGATGCCGGGGCGCACCTCCCACACGCTGTTCTCGTCGGTGTCGGCCAGTCCCCGCTCGGGGCCGGCGAGGCACTGCCAGCTGTACCAGCGCTCGGAGAGATAGACGTGCTCGTACGCGTGCACGGGGCTGTACACCCACTCCACGCGGCGGCCGATCAGGGCCGTCGTGGGCGCCGGCTCGTGGCCCACCACGGTCGCGCCGTCGATGGTCGCGGTGCCGAAGTGATGCTGCACCCGGGTGCGGCCCTTCTCGAGCGCCGGCAGGATCTCGCTGATGATCGACAGCACGCGCCCGGCGCGCAGGTCGATGACGAGCGAGACGGCCTCGTTCGGCAGGTAGTCGTGGTGGAACTGCACGTAGAACAGGTCGTCGTCGACCTCGATCGCCTCATAGGCATCGGTGTCGCTGGCGGGCGCGGTCGGGTCGCCCTCGCCGGGTGTGTAGGTCCAGGTCACCTTGTTCTCGGCGAAGCGGTGCGCGATGCGGGTGCCGTTCGGGGCGGTCACGTCGATCTGCCGGCCGGCGAGCGCCGTCGTGTGCGGCGCCTTGTTGGCGTCGAAGCCGGGGGCGAGACCGTCCAGCGGCAGCCAGGTCGAGGTGTCGGCGGGGTTCATGGTGCTCATGATGCTCCTTGGGTGTAGTTCGGGGTCGGGCCCTTCGACGGGCTCAGGGACCGGGGTCGGCTCAGGGGCGGAGGCGGGGCTCAGCGGCCGCTGATCCGCTCCAGGTCGGTGGAGAGGCCGTCGTAGACCTCCGGCTTCGACCGCTTCAGGTAGCCGGCGTAGATGATGCCGCCGATCAGGGCGAGCACGAGCAGCAGCGGCAGCAGGTTGATCCAGAGCTCCTCGGATCCGGCGACGATGCTGAAGTTGAAGATCGCGAGGATCGAGATCGCCGCGATCCCGAGGAAGCCGATGCCCGGCGCGATGAAGGTGCTCCACCAGCGCGTGTCGCGCTGCCGGCGGAAGTACACCACGATCGACAGGGCGGCGAGCCCCTGCAGGATCAGCACGCTGAGCGTGCCGAAGCCGAGCATCGCCGGAACGACCTGCACGATCGGATCCGCGCCGGCGACGAAGAAGATCACGGCGACGATCGCGGCGAAGCCGGCCTGCACGATGCCGGCGATGGCGGGGGATCCGCTGGCGCGGGTGCGGGCGAGTGCGCGGGGCAGGATGCGGGCGCGGCCGAGCGCGTACAGGTAGCGGCTGGCGGAGTTGTGGAACGCGAGCATCGCGGCGAACAGGCTGACCAGCAGCAGGATCATCATGATCGTGGTGAGCGGCCCGCCCAGGTACTGCTGCGCCAGCACGAAGATGAGGTCTCCGGTGGGCAGGTGCTTGACGGCCACGGCCTGCGCGTCGGGGACCCCGATCGCGCTGACGACCGCCCAGGTGGTGACGCCGAGGATGATGCCGATCGCGATGATCGCGGTGTAGGTGGCGCGGGGGATCGTGCGCAGCGGCTGCTTGGCCTCCTCGCTGAACAGCGCGGTCGCCTCGAAGCCGAGGAACCCGGTCGCGGCGAGCAGCATGCCGATCGGGAGGGATCCGGAGAACACCCATTCGGGGCTGAACGCGGCGAACGAGAATCCCTTCTGCACGAACACGGAGACGTCGAAGACGAGCAGCATCGTCGTCTCGAGCACGAGGCAGACGCCGAGCACCTTGGAGGAGAAGTCGACGCCGATGCGGGCGAGCACGAAGCAGACGGCGATCGAGAGCAGGCCCCAGAGGATCCAGCTCATGTCGAAGCCGGTGAGCTGTTTGATGATCGACTGCATGAAGAAGCCGCTGGTGCCGATGGTGCCGACCACGAAGAAGTTGTAGCCGAGCGTGGCGATGAGGCCGGCGATCAGCCCGCCGGTGCGGCCGAGGCCCTTCACGACGAAGGCATAGAAGCCGCCCGCGTTCACGAGCTGCTTCGACATCTGCGCGTAGCCGACGGCGAACAGCAGCAGGATCGCGGCGACGAGGAAGAACGACATGGGTGCGCCGCCGCCGTTGCCGAGTGCGATCGCGAGGGAGGCGACCACCACGATGCCGGTGAGGGGCGCGACGGCGGCGAGGACGAGGAAGACGATCCCCGCGACGCCGAGCGCGCCGGGGCGCAGGGTGGTGTGGGAGTTCTCTGTTGCGGTGGTCACGTCGGCTCCTTCGCTCGGGTGACGGCACGGGCCTTCGCCGTGAAGCGGCGTTGTGGTGGGCACGTGCAATGGCGGACTTCTGCGAGTCTGCCCGCTCACGCCGGGCGCGGCTTGCCCGTCAGCGAAGGACGATGGTGTCAGCGTGCACAGCCGCCCCGGTCGCCCGCGCCGCGGCCGATCCGCGGAGCAGGATGGCGGGACGGGCGGGTCTCGCAGACACCGCCCGCGATCGGAGGAAGCGGCGATGGAGCTGCACCTGCAGGGCAGGACCGCCCTGATCACCGGGGCCGCCGGCGGGATCGGCCGTGCGGTCGCGCGGGCGCTCGCCGCTGAAGGGGTCAGGGTGGCGCTGCTGGACCGCGATGCGGTGGCGCTCGCGGAGACGGCGGAATCGTGCCCCGGATCCGTCGCCGTCGTCGCCGATGTGACGGATGAGGAGGCGGTCGCCGATGCCGTCGCTCACGCGGTCACGGCGCTCGGCGCGCTGCACACCGTGGTCTGCTGCGCCGGGATCTCGGGCCCGGTCGGATCCGGCATCGAGCAGACCTCGCTCGCGCAGTGGCAGGCCGTGTTCGCCGTCAACGTGACCGGCGCGTTCCTCGTGCTCCGGGCGGCGCTGCCCGCGCTGCGTGCGACACCTGCGGCCTCGGTGGTGCTGCTCGCGAGCGACTCGGCGTTCGTGGCGTCGCCCGGGATGGCGCCGTACGGCGCATCGAAGGCCGCTCTCGTGCAGTTCGGGCGGGCGCTCAGCGTCGATCTCGCCGCCGATGACGTGCGCGTGGTGACGGTCTCGCCGTCGATCGTGGACACGCCGATGAGCCGCGGCGACCTCGGCGACGACGCGTTCGCGTCCCCGTCGTTCCCGGTGCAGAGCGCGGATCAGATCGCCGCGCACGTCGTCTACCTCGCCTCGCCGCGCGCCGCCGCGGTGAACGGATCCGGGATCCTCAGCGACTTCGGTTTCAGCGCGCGATCCGGCTTCCCGGCCTGAACCACACATGACCCACCCACGACAGGAGACCCCATGACCAGCGCAGGATCCACCGGACGCGTCGTCGTCATCACCGGGGGCGGGACCGGCATCGGTGCCGCGATCGCCGCCCGCTACGCCGCGGAGGGTGCGCATGTCGTCGTCGTCGGCCGCCGCGAGGAGCCTCTGCGCGAGGTCGAGCGGGCGGTCGGCGCCTATCCGGTCGTCGCCGACGCCGCCTCGACTCCCGACGCGAAGCGCGCGGTCGTCGAGGTGCTCGCGACGTTCGGCCGCATCGACGTGCTCGTCGCGAACGCGGGCGGGCACGGCTTCGCCCCGGTGGGGGAGACGGACGACGCGGGCTGGGACGCCGCGATCCGCGCGAACCTCACCACCGCGTTCGTGATGGCGCGCGAGGCGCTGCCCGCGCTCATCGAGGCGAAGGGCCAGATCGTCGTGATCTCGTCGCTGGCCGGGCTGTTCGCCGGTCCGTCGGTGGCCGGCTACACGGTCGGCAAGCACGCGCTGATCGGCCTGACCCACACGCTCGCCCGCGACTACGGCAAGCACGGCGTGCGCGTGAACGCGGTCTGTCCTGGCTGGGTGCAGACGCCGATGGCCGACGAGGAGATGGACGAGTTCGCCGCGCACGCCGGCCTCTCCGGCCGCGAGGAGGGCTACGCCACGGTCACCGCCGATGTGCCGCTGCACCGTCCCGCCCAGCCCAGCGAGATCGCGGCGGTGGTGCGTTTCCTCGGCTCGTCCGAGTCGTCGTACATGACCGGATCCGTGCTCGTCGTCGACGGCGGGGCGCACATCGTCGACCTGCCCACGACCGCGTTCGAGCACGCCGGGATGTAGCTCCACATCCACGTCGTCCCCGCCAGCGGGGGCCATAGGGTGCGCTGGCGGGGACGACTGCGGCCGTGAAAGGGTCAGGAGGGGGCGGGGTCCGCGCTCGGGGCCTCGGGGTCTTCGAGAGGGGCGGGGTCGGCGACGTGCAGGCCCGGGTTCATCGCGAGGAGCACGGCGCGCAGCTCGGCGATCTCGGATCGCAGCGCATCGACGTGCGCGACGGTCGCGGCCTGCCGGCTGGTGTTCTCCGCGGACACCTTCTCGACGATCCAGGAGGCGAAGGTCGCCGTGACGACACCGAGCAGGGCGATGCCGCTGAGCATGAGCCCGACCGCGATCACCCTTCCCTGCAGCGTGATCGGGGCGAGGTCGCCGTACCCGACGGTCGTGATGGTCGTGAACGCCCACCAGATCGCGTCCCCGAACGTGGAGATGCTGCCGCCGCCCGCGCGCTCCGCGTCGAGGACGGCGAGCGAGGCGACATAGACGAGCAGCAGCGTCGCGCCGGTGACGTAGATGACGATCTGACCGCGTACGGCCCGGCCCGCCGTGCGCTGCAGGACCGTGAGCAGGGTGACGACGCGCAGAACCCGCAGGGGGCGGATCATCGGCAGTACGACGGTCGCGAGATTGAACAGGTGGGTCAGGAACCACCGCCACCGCTGCGGGGCGAGTACGAGACTCACGACGTAGTCGACGAGGAACGTGCCCCAGGACACCCAGAGCAGATCTTCGAGCAGCGCTCCGAGATCGCCCCGAGGATCCACGATCACCTGGATCGAGTACGCGACGAGGAACAGCAGGGACGCGACGACCAGCGGCCAGTCCGTGATCCGCCGCCAGCGCTCCAGAGTCATGCGCGCATCGTAGCCCCGCTGCGGCCTCGGCGGCAGGCCCCGCCGAGTCTGAGCCCGGGTCTAGTCTGGGGCCGTGACGCGAAAGGCGCAGTGGGGAGCGATCGTGGCGGTCTGCGCGCTGGGCGCGCTGGCCGTGTTCGGTTATTCGCAGGGATGGATCGGCGGCTCGGGCTCGCCTGCGGGAACGTCGATCGCCTCGTCCGCACCGGGTTCCGAGCCCGCGGCCGGCGATGATCCGATCCGGCCCCTGTTCGATGGTCGCAGAAGCGGTGTCGAAGTGCAGGGCACCGGCGTCGTCTCGCGGATCCTGCCGGACGACGACCAGGGATCCCGGCATCAGAAGTTCCTCCTCACCACACCTGGCGGAGTCTCGATCCTCATTGCCCACAACATCGACATCGCGCCGCGACTCGACGGCCTGGCCGTCGGCGACCGGGTCGGCTTCCTCGGCGACTACGAGTGGAGCGACAAGGGCGGCACCGTGCACTGGACGCACCACGATCCGTCCGGCCAGCACCAGAACGGCTGGCTGAGCTGGAAGGGGCGGACCTTCTCCTGAGGGTCGGAACCCGGGCCCTGAGCTCCCTTCGCGGGCCGCGTCGGGTCAGGCCGCCGCGCCGGCGCGGACCCTCTTCGCCATCTCGATCATCTCGGGCGCCGGCTGGCTGAGCGCGATGATGTTCCCCTCGCTGTCATCGAACCAGGCGCCGCGCAGAGTTCCGAGCTGAGCGATGCCGTCCACCGTCTTCAGCCCGGGGAAGTCGTAGTCGTGGAACACGACCCCGTGGGTGCGCAGAGCCGTCACGTCGCGATCGATGTCGTCGGTCGCGAGGTTGAACGCGGTGTTCTTGGCGGTGCCCGCGAAGTCGGTGCGGTACACCATCACCATGGTTCCGCCGACGTCGTAGAACAGGGTGCCGGACTCGACGTCGAAGGAGATCGGATCCCGGCCCAGCACGTCGTGCCACCACCCCTTCGCGCGATCGATGTCGGCTGCCGGGAGGACGGCTGTCGCCATGAGGTTCTCGAACATGATGATCCCCAGTCCGGGGGCGTCGTCATCCTCGCGCCGGCCCAGCACAGCGCCGCGGCGATCAGGGCGTGCGAATGCCGTCCCCGAGCGATTTTATCGCCGCCGGGCGCTTCGCGGAAGGGCCGGGACTGCTTCGGTGACCGGCTTTCGGAAGGCTCAGGGATGGGGGTCAGCCGCCCAGATACGCGCGATGCAGCAGTTGCGGGTCGGCCTGCAGCTCCTCCGCGGTGCCCTGGAACGACACGCGCCCGCCGGCGACGACGACGGCCTCGCGGGCGATGCCGAGGGCGAGCTGGGTGAACTGCTCGACCAGGAGCACGCCCACCCCCGATTCGGCGATCGACTGCACGATCGGCACGAGTCGCATGAACACGACCGGGGCGAGACCGAGCGACATCTCGTCGATGAGCAGGATCCGAGGCTTCGCGGCGAAGGCGCGGGCGAGCACCACCATCTGCTGCTCGCCGCCGCTCAGGAGCGCGGTGGGGGAGTCGATCCTCTTCTCCAGCTCGGGGAATGGCGCGAGCGCTGCCTCGAGCTCGGCCGGAGTGCGGGCGGTGAGCGACAGGTTCTCGCGCACGGTGAGCGAGGGGAACACCGCGCGACCCTGCTCGATGTGCACGATGCCCTGGCGTGCCCGAACGACGCGGGAAAGCTTGTCGATTCGTTCGCCGTCGAGCGTGAGGGATCCGGCGGAATGCGCGGTCACGCCCGAGATCGATTCGATCAGGCTGGTCTTTCCCGCGCCGTTCGGCCCGACCAGCGCCAGCACCTCGCCGCCGTGCACGGCCAGCGACACGTCCGAGATCACGGGGCCCGCCCCGCGGCGCACGGTGACGCCGTCCAGCACCAGTTCGCTCACGACAGCAGCTCCGTCTCTCCCATGTACGCCCGGACGACGTCGGGGTCGCCCAGCACCTCGTCCTGCGGCCCGCTGGCGAGCACGGTGCCGAAGTTCAGCACCGTCAGCATCGGGCACACCGAGCGCACCAGATCCAGGTCGTGCTCGATGATGATGAGCGCCGTGCCATAGCGGTCCGGCAGCTCGCGCAGCCGTGCGGCCAGGGCGAGGTGCTCGTCATGGGACAGGCCGGCGGCGGGCTCGTCCAGGATCAGTAGCCGCGGCCGCGAGAGCACGGCGGCAGCCACCTCGACCAGCCGCCGGGTGCCGACGTCGACGCCGGACAGCCGCGCCCGCGCGGGCGGGCAGCCGAAGAACGCGAGCGTCTCCGCGATGTCGGCGCCGCCCAGTCGGCGGCGCGCCACGAACCGCACATACGCGCCCACCGTGAGCAGCGGCGGCACCCGGTCCTGCTGGAACGTGCGGCGCAGCCCCAGCCGCGCGCGGCGCGTGGGGGACAGGCCGGCGAGATCCTGCCCGCCCAGCAGAACCCGGCCGCCGTGCTGCGGCAGGAAACCGCTGATCGCGTCGACGAAGGTCGACTTCCCGGCGCCGTTCGGCCCGATGAGCCCCATGATGGAGCCCGCGGGCACGGAGAAAGACACGTCGTCCAGGGCCTTCAGCGCGCCGAACTGCACGGTCAGCCCGTCCACGGTGAGTACGGGTTCGCCGGTGAGGATCGCCGGATCCAGCGCCGCGGTGGTCGTGGTGCGGATCTCCTCCGCGCCGTCCTGCGCGTCCGGGGGCAGCGCGGTCAGCGCGGCCTTCGCGGTCTTCCGATCCTGCCGCCGCCAGATGAGCGAGCGGATCGCCTGGCCGAGGTTCGACCCGCCGGTGAGCGCCTGCACGCCCAGCACGCCGAACACCACGAAACCCCAGTCCTGCGGGATCCCCCAGCGCTTCAGCAGCTCGGGCACGAGCACCCAGAGGATGCCGCCGAGCACGGCCATGTCGATGAGGTGCGCGCCCGACATGATCGCCAGCACGTAGAGCGCGAGCGACTGCAGCGGGGTGAAGCTCGAGGCGAACGGCAGCTGCACCTGGCCGGCGAGCAGGCCGCCGGAGATGCCGCCGAGCGCGGCCGAGACCGCGAACGCGGTGAGCTTGGCGCTCTGCACGCTCTGCCCGGCCGCGGCGGTGCCGCGCTCGGAGAACGCGACGGCCTTCCAGCTCGCGCCCCAGCGTCCGCGCTGCAGGAAGAACACGCCGAGGGCGCAGACCACGAGCACGATGATCGACAGGAAGAAGAACTGCTTGTCGCTGGTGAACCCGGTGGGCCGGTCCACCGAGATGCCGGTCGCGGATCCGGGGAACTGGATCTGCACGAGCGTCACATCGGCCGCCGCCGCGAACCCGAGCGTGACGACGGCGAGGTTCACGCCGCGCAGGCGCAGGGCGGGCAGTCCCACGAGGATCCCGGCGAGTCCGGCCGCGATCCCTCCGGCGACCAGCCAGACCAGGAAGCCCCCGCCGACGTGCCACACGTTGAACAGCGAGACCACCCAGGCGCCGATCGCGGCGAAGGTGAGCTGGCAGAGCGCGATCATGCCGGCGGATCCGGTCACGATCCCGAGCCCGAGGATCGCGATCGCGGCGGTGACGGCGCTGATCGCGAGGAAGACGAAGTAGCCGGACAGCGTGTTCGAGAGCACGAGCCCGACGAGCACGGCGGCGATGCCGACCGCGAACGGCCAGGCGGTGCGGAACACGGGATTCTGCGTGAGCGGGCGGGTGGCGCCGGTCATGTCGAGCGAGCGGTCAGCGCGCGGCATCCCACACCTCCTTGCGCTGCGTCCAGAGCAGCAGGATGACGATGAACAGGAAAGGCAGGAAGTTGCGCACCAGCGCGACCTCGTCGATCTGCGCGACCAGGCCGCCGAGCACCCCCAGCACCAGACCGCCGATCACGGCGAGATCCAGGCGTTTGAACCCGCCGAGCAGGGCGGCGGCCGCAGCGGGGATGATCAGCATCGCCAGGCTGGTGGCGTCGTTGGACTGCGAGGGCGCGACGATGATGATCGCGATCGCGCTGATCACGCCGGTCACGAACCACACCGCGATCGACAGCGGGCGGGAGCGGATCCCGAGCAGCTCGGCCGTGGTGGGCCGCTCGGACAGCGCACGCAACTGGATGCCCACGCGGGTGCGGCTCAGCATGAGCTTCACCAGCACGGCGGTGAGGACCGCCATGAGCACGGTGGCGACCGTGACCTGGCTCACGACGACGCCGCCGACCGAGAACGCGGGGCCGGCGATGATCGGGGCGAACGGCTGCGGCTTGTTGCCGAACAGGATGAACGACAGCGAGATGAGCAGCAGCAGCGGCCCCACCGTCATGGCCGAGCGGGTCGTGGTGGACGCCTCGGACAGCCAGGTCGCGGCGATCCAGCCGATCACGACCGCGAGCAGGCCGGCGATGAGCACCCCGAGCACGGATCCGAGCCAGACCGGGAGCCCGGCCTGCCGCACCAGCCAGACGGCGGCGAACGCGCCGAACATGGCGGTGGCGGCCTGCGCGAAGTTCACCACCCGCACCAGCCGCGACATCAGGGTGAGGCACACGCCCAGCACCGCGTAGAGGCCGCCGGCGGCGAGGCCGGCGATGGCGCCCTGCAACATGGTGTCGTCCTTTCGAGGAGGGAGAGGACCCGGTCTCTCGATCCCCTCGACAGGCTCAGGGACCGGGAGACCGGATCGGGTCACTTCGTGATGCGGAACCAGTCGTCCGCGACCTTCTCCCACTTGTGCGTGCCGCTCTTGAGCTCGATCGGCCAGCCGGCGTTGTTGTCGACGCCGAACGTGTACGGCGTGCCGATCATCTTGTCGTCGATCGGCTTCATGCTCTTCAGCGCCTGCGTGACGCTGTCGCGGGTGACGTCGCCCTTGATCCCCTTCAGAACCGTGAGGAAGTGCGTCGCGGCGAGGTAACCGCCCTGGCTGAACGCGGTCAGCGGGATCTTGTTCTTCGCCATCAGGTCCCGCCAGTCCTTGGTGATGGCGTTGTCGTCGGTGAACGGGTAGAACTCGGCGGGCACGTAGACCCCGGCGCCCGCGTTGTCGACGGCCTGCGCGAAGTTCTCGCTGTAGACGCTGGTCAGGTACAGCCAGGTGACGTCGTTCCAGCCCTGCGCGTTGGCGGCCTTGACCTGCCCGATCGCGTCGGGCTCGACCGGGTTCACGGCGAGGGCCTTGCAGCCGGCCTGGCGGGCCTTGACGATGTACGGCGTGTAGTCGCTGGCGCCGTACGGCACCGTGTCATCGATGTACTTCGGCTTCTGGCCCGTGACCTTGGTCCACTTGTCGATCGCGGCCTGGTAGGTCGGGCGGGTGGATCCGGCGATCTCGAGCAGCACGCAGATGTCCTGCAGGTGCAGCACCTCCGAGCCGTACATGAGCGTCAGGGTCATGTCGTTGAAGGGGCCGACGTTGGCGGGGGAGATGTTCTTGCTGTTGAAGCATCCGGTGTCGACGCCGATGCCGGGGATCGACAGGATCCCCTCCTGCTCGTAATACTTCTTGTTCAGGTCGCATTCGATCAGGCTCGCGGAGCCGACCATGGCGACCGCGTTGTCGGATCCGACGAGCTCGCGGGCGTTCGCGGTCGCTGTGGCCGGGTCGCCCTTGTCGTCGAGCGCCTTGTAGTCGATCTTGCGGCCGTTCAGGCCGCCGGAGGCGTTGAACTGGTCGAACACGGCCTTCGCGGCCTGCGACGCCTCGGGGAAGGTCGCGGGTCCGGAGATGGTGTTGACGGATCCGACGACGATCGGATCCGTCGATGCGGAGCCTCCCGATCCGGCTCCGGAGCAGCCGGCCAGGGCCAGCACGCCCGCGGCGAGCAGCGCTGCTGTGGCGGTGATGCGCTTCTTCATGTGATTTCCTGTCTTCTCGGGTGCGGGGCGTGCCCCGCGATCTGGTGCAGGTCTGAGTCAGTCGCGGACGGCTCGCTGGACCATCTCGGTGTCGGTGAACTGCTCGAACGCGACGACCTCGCCGTCCTCGAGCCGCCACACGTGGGCGACGCGGGCGGCGAAGAACCGCCCGGTGCGGCTGTTCGTGCCGGAGTACGTGCCGATGCCGACGACCGTGTCCCCGCCGTCGATGACCTCGTCGATCGCGAGCGTGTAGTCGTCCCAGTCCTCCTGGATCCGGGCGAACACGTTCGCGCTCACGGCGGCGGGCCCGACGTACGTGCCCGCATAGGGGAATCCGGCGGCCTCGGTCCAGCGCACGTCGGCGGCGAGCGGGGCGAGCATGCCGTCGAGGTCGCCGCGGTCGCTCGCGTCGTAGTGCGCCCGGATGATGTCGGCGTTGGTCATCGTGCTCCGTGGGGTCGTGGTCTGAGGTCGGTCGGGGTCAGACGGGCTGGGCGTCGGGGTAGGCGACCGCACCGAGCGGATAGATGTGGCCACCCGCGCGGGAGTGCTCCGACGCCCCCTCGCCGTTCAGGCCGAGGAAGATCCCGGTCGTCCTGAGCTGGTAACCGAGGTCGTGCAGCCAGACGCTCGCGACCGCGATCCGGAACTCCCGGAAGCAGAACAGGTAGAGGCCGTCGGCGAACTTCCAGACCGTGGAGAGGTCCGTGTCGCCGTGGCCGCGCTGCAATCCCTCGAGGCATTGCCAGCTGTAGCGCCGGCTCGACAGGTAGACGTGCTCGTAGAGATGGTGCGGGCTGTACCGGTAGATGTTGCGCTTGCCGATGAGGTCGCGGCTCGGGCCGGGGACCTCGCCGCTCGGCTCGCCGCCGTCCGAGGTGGCCGCCCAGAACTCCTGGCCGACCTGCGGGACGCCCTCGACCGCCTCCGCGGCGATGCGTGAGCGGATCACGGTCGCGCGGTGCGTCGTCGTCGAGTACACGACGGTGAGGGCCTCGCGCTCGCGACTTTCCAGCGGCAGGTTCACGAACACGACGTCGTCCCGCACGGCGACCGCGTCGTAGGGATCGGTGCCCGAGGCGCCGAGGCCCGCCCACGTCACGGTCCCTGAGCCTGTCGAAGGGCCGAACGTCAGCGACAGCGACTCGCCATCGTCGAGTGTGAGCGTCAGCGTGGTGCCGTCGAGATCGACGTTCGGCAGACGGTACGTGTCGATCCCCGCGGCGAATTCGTCATAGGTGCGCCATTCGTCGAGCGCAGGATCCGCAGCGGGAATCGGATCGGCGACGGATGAGGTGACTTCGTCGGACACAGCGGGACTCCTTCGACCCACGCCCCGCCGAGCTGCGGGGCATGAGCCCATGCTGTGCCGCGGCCGATCCGCCGCTCAACGCTCCCGGGCGGATCGCGCGCCGACAGACAACCGGCGTGCCCGCAGGGGCAAGAGGGCCGGGGCTGGGGGAGGCGTCGAGGCCGGCGAAGTACGGCCGCGCCTCAGCGCGCGCTGCGGTACTCGCTCGGGGAGACGCCGTAGGCGGACTTGAAGGCGCGGCTGAAGTGCGCGGCGTCGACGAAGCCCCAGCGTGCGGCGATCGCCGCCACGGGGCGGTCGGCGAGCATCGGATCCAGCAGGTCGCGTCGGCACTGCTCGAGCCGGCGGGTGCGGATCCAGGTCGACACGGTCGCGCCCTGCTCCTGGAACAGCCCGTGCAGGTGCCGTGTCGAGATGAAATGCGCCGCGGCGATCGACGCCGGTCCCAGGTCGGTCGAGGCGAGGTTGCGGTCGATGTGCCCGCGGATCCGCTGCATGAGCGCCCGGTGCGGATCGGCGGAGGCATCGTCGAGACCGAGCTCGCGGGTGAAGACCGTGGAGACCAGATCGAGCGCACTGTGCGCGAGCCGGGCCCCGGTCGCGCCCGCGAGCTGATCGAGGTTGGTGGCGAGCTGGCGCAGATACGGCACGACCATGCCGCCGAGGCCCTCCTGGCCGGAGATCCGCACGGCGGTGAGCTGTCCGACCATCTCCGGCGGCAGGCTCAGCAGATGCTTCGGGAACATCACGACCATCGTGCGGAAGTCCTCGTCGAAGACGAGCGAGTAGGGCCGGTCGGTGTCGTAGACGGCCAGATCGCCCGGGGTCAGCACCGCCTCGCGGTCGTCCTGGATGAGCAGTCCGGTGCCGGCCAGCATGAGGCTGACCTTGAAGTACGAGCGGTCGCCGCGGGCGATGAGCTCGGGGGTGCGCTCGACGACGTGCCGGGTCGCGCGCAGGTCGGTGACATGCACCTCGTCGACCGCGGCGCCGCGGATCAGGCCGCGGAACGGATCCGTCCCTTCGCCGGTCACCTGCAACGGCACGAACGAATCGGACACGGCCGAACGGAACTCGCTGATGTTCCGCGCGACGAGCGTCGAGACGGACTCTGCGGGGGAGACGGGTACTCCTGCCACGGCTGATCACCTCGGGAAGTCGAAGGGAGGGATCGACGACTTTGTATACGATCCGTTCCGCCACCTTACCACCGGCCCTCCCGCCCTGGCCTTCATATCTCGCGGCCAGGAGGGCGGGGGCGGGGCCGGGGCGGGTTACTCGACGAGCTTGCCGGTCGTGTCGACGTCGCGGATCAGGGCGGCGATCTCGGCGGGGACGGGAGGGATCGGCTCTCGCACGATCCCGGCGGTCGGCGACCAGACCAGGTTCACCTGCAGGGCGGGATCAGTCTCCGGGTAGTCGCTGCGGTTGTGGCAGCCGCGGGTCTCGCGTCGTTCGAGCGCGGCCTGCATCGTCGCCCGGGCTGCCAGGGCGGAGGAGCGCAGGTCGAACGCATGCGCGAGATCCTGGAATCCGGCGATGTCCGGGTGGATCCCGATCCGCGCCATCCGCTCCTCGATCGCATCGAGTTCGGCGAGCCCCGCCCGCAGGCCCTCTTCGTCGCGCACCACTCCGGCATGCACGGTCATGGTGTCGCGGATCGCGCGCTGCAGGGCGCGCACGTTCTCCGGGCCGTCGGCCGCGAGCAGCTCGTCGATCTCGGCCCTGGCTCGCGTCACGGCCTCGGACGAGCGGCGCTGGGTGTCGAGCCCGCGCGCATGCGCGACCGCGGCACGACCGGTGAGACGGCCGAACACGAGCAGCTCGATGAGCGAGTTTCCGCCGAGCCGGTTCGCGCCGTGCAGGCCGCTGGCGGCCTCGCCGATCGCGTACAGCCCGTCCACGTCGGTGCGGTGATCCTCCGGGCGCACCCAGACGCCGCCCATCGAGTAGTGCGCGGTCGGCGCGATCTCGATCGGCTCGCGTGTGATGTCCAGCATCTGCAGCTCGAGCATGGTCTGGTAGACGCGCGGCAGGCGGGTCATGATCGTCTCGCGGGGCAGGTGCGAGACGTCGAGCCAGACGCCGCCGTTCGGGGTTCCGCGGCCCTCCGCGATCTCCGTGTAGGCGGCCAGCGCCACCCGGTCGCGCGTGGACAGCTCCATCCTGGCCGGGTCGTAGCGCTGCATGAAGCGCTCGCCCCGCGCATTGCGCAGGACCCCTCCTTCTCCGCGCGCCGCCTCTGAGACGAGAGTGCCGGCGGCGTTCTCCGGCTCGATGATGCCGGAGGGGTGGAACTGCACCAGCTCCGGATCGCGCAGCCGGCCGCCGGCCTCCACCGCGAGGCGGAACGAGTCGCCCGTGTTCTCGTCGCGGCGTGACGAGGTGCGCCGCCAGATCCGGGTGTGCCCGCCGGCCGCGAGGATCACCGCATCGGCGTGGATGAGGTAGCGCGTGCCGTCGACGAGGTCGAACCCGTAGGCGCCGAAGATCCGCCCGCCCTCGACGCTGTCGTCGACGAGCAGCCGGGTGATGTAGACGGTATCGAGGATCGGGATCTCGAGGTGCTCGGCCCGGTCGACGAGCGCGCGCTGGATTTCGAGGCCGGTGTAGTCGCCGGCGAACGCGGTGCGGCGGAACGTGTGCGCGCCGAAGAAGCGCTGCGAGATCCGTCCGTCGTCCTCGCGGGCGAAGCCCATGCCGTAGCGCTCCAGGTCGCGGATCCCCTCCTCGGCGCCGCGCGTGACGATCTCGACCGTGCGCGGATCGGCGAGCAGATAGCTCTCCGTGATCGTGTCGGCGGCGTGCTGCTGCCAGCTGTCCTGCGGATCCATCGTGCCGAGCGCGGCGTTGATGCCGCCCGCCGCGAGCGACGTGTGCGCGTCGCTGCGCGGGCGCTTGCCGACGGCGACCACATCCACGCCCTGCTCCGCGACCTCGATCGCCGCGCGCAGCCCCGATCCGCCGGTTCCGATCACGAGCACCGTCGTGGACACCAGGCGCTCGCGGGTTGTGCTGTTGTTCATGTCTTCCACGCTACGAACCTGCTGACGATTACTCCAATGCATTATCGTGGTCGTCTGCATGCGCGTAATCTATGACCATGAACCTCGAGCAGCTGCGCGGATTCGTCGAGATCGCCCGCATCGGGAACTTCACCCGCGCGGCGGAGGAGCTGCACCTCGCGCAGCCGTCGCTGAGCCGGCAGATCTCCACGCTGGAGCGGGAGCTCGGCTCCGAGCTGTTCCATCGCGCGCGTGGCAACATCTCGCTGACCGCGGCCGGCGAGGTGCTGCTGCCGTACGCGCGGCGGATGCTCGCGGACGCCGCCTCGGTGCGGCGCGAGATGGCCGAGATCGCCGGTCTGCGCCGGGGGAGGGTGCGCCTGGGGGCCCCGCCCTCGCTGTGCGGAAGCATCGTGCCCGATGTCGTGAGCACGTTCCGCGCCGCCCACCCGGGCATCGAGCTGGAGATCACGGAGCGCGGATCGCGGGGGCTCGTCGCCGCGCTCGCCGAGGGGGTGCTCGACCTCGCGCTGCTCGCCTCGTCCGATGCCGCCGCCGCATCCCCGGTGAGCCTGACGCGCACGGCTCTGCTCGCCGAGGATCTCGTGGTGATCTCCTCGGCAGAGCGTCCGGAGATTTGCTCCGGCCGGGCGATCGCGCTCGCCGCAGTGGCCGATCTGCCGCTCATCGCGTTCCCGCGCAGCTACGAGCTGCGGGCCGCGACCGACGCCGCCTTCGCCGCCGCGGGACTGACCGCGGAGGTCGTCGTGGAGGGGCCCGAGATGGACACCGTGCTGCGCTTCGTCGAGCGGGGCGTGGGCGTCGCCGTGGTCCCGGCGATGGTCGCACTCGGGCACCCAGGTCTGCGCGCGACCCCGATGGCCGCGCCGAAGCTGACCCGCACCGTGAGTCTCGCGCATCGGGCGGACATGATGCCGACCCGCGCCGCGGCGGCCCTCCGCGACACGATCATCGCGACCGCCGACGCGCTCGTCGGATCCGGAGGCTTCATCACGAAGGCGGAGTAGCTCGCCCTACCCCTCCGGGGGGCCTCCCAGTTCCGAGTCGTCCGCGCCACCGCAGGCTATGGGGTGCGCTGGCGGGGACGACTCGGATTGAAGGGGAGTCAGTGGCTGCAGATGCAGGCCTCGCCGCCACCGCAGCAGGCAGCACCGGAGGCACCGGTGCCGGCGCTCACGTGCGCCTGCGACGACTCGGGCACGTCCATCGCCGGGTTCTGGTCGAGGAAGCCGTATGGGCGGAACGCGAAGCCGGCGGTGTCGACGGGCATGATCGGCCAGTCCTCGGGGCGGGGGAAGTGCGTGAGGCCGAACGTGTGCCAGAGCACGAGGTCGGCGCCCTCCGGGCCGTCGAGTGGCGCATCGCCGGCCGAATACCCGGGCAGCCCGGATCCGCCCTGGTGCGCGTTCGGGTAGCGTCCGGCGGGCCACAGCTCGCCGTCGCGGTGCGCCGTCGCCCACAGGTGCTTGGTCGCGAAGGTGGCGCGCGCGGCCACGGACGACTCGGGATCCGCCATCAGCAGCGCGGTCGGCTGCGGCACGAGCTGGTAGGCGGTCGGCCGGCCCACCGCGTTCGTGTGCGATGCGCTCTGCACCTCCCACACCCGCGCGACCGCGGTGTCGGCGTCGCGCTGTGCGGCCGATTCCGACCCGAGCACGGTCTCGGTCCAGCTGAACGCGTTGCCGAACGGATTCTCCGGCCCCATGGGCACGCGGGCGGCGTCGACCTCGACGAGGCGGTTGTCGGATCCGTCGACCGCGACGTCGAGCCGCGCGCAGAACAGGTGCTGATGCACGGGGGCGAACACCCCGGGGGCGAGTTCGGTCGCGTGCCGCTGCCGGATCCCCGGCTCACCGGCCCCGACGAACACGATTCCGGTGGCCTTGGCGACCACCTCGATCGTGCCGTCCAGGCCGAAGTTCCAGTAGAAGCCGTAGTCGTAGTTGCCGATCGTGGAGAAGTACGACACCACGAAACGACGAGCGCGGCGCACCTCGGAGCGGCCCTGCAGATCGGTGTGCTTCCAGAGGATCCCTGTGTCCTCCTCGTGCATGCAGATCACGTTCGGGATCCTTACCGGATGCCCCTGGTCGTCGGCGACGTAGCCGTCCAGGTAGCGGATCACGCCCAGGCAGTCGCAGCCCAGTTCGAGGTGGTTCGCGTTCTTGCCGAGCAGGTACTCACCGGCGTCGAAGTAGCTGATCCAGAAGCGTCCCGGCGCGGTGTCGCCGTAGGGGACCACCATCTCGGGCACGCTCGCGCGGTTGAGCACGAGGCGGCCGTCGAAGCGCACCTCATGCAGCACCAGGCCTTCGCGGGCGTTGAAGCTCACCCGCATCGACCAGTTCTCCCACTCCACGAGGGATCCCGCGACCGAGAAGCTCGGCCCCTCGGGCTGGACGATCTCGATCGGCTTGAGCGACGTGCGCGCCTCGCCCTGCACCTCGGGGTAGTAGTTGCCATGCCCGGCGGGCACCGGCACATCGCCTTCGTCCTCGACGCGGATCACGCTGTTCGAGGTCAGGTCGATATGCACCACGAGGCCCTCGACCGGGTGCGCCCAGGGGGAGTCGTTCTCGTCGTATCGGAGGAAGGTGAGGGAGCGGATCACGCGGCGTCCGACCTCATCGGCGCGGCCCGTATAGCCGGGGGCGAGCGGCCCGCAGAAGGCGAGGTCGATATGCGCGGCGAGTCCGCGGCGCTGCATCGCGGCCCGCCATTCGGGGGAGGCCTTGACGATCGCCTCGGCGCGCTCGTATTCCTCGAACAGGTACTGCGGCTGGCCGTAGGGCGGGGCGTCGTTCAGCACGCGCTCGGCGCGGATGACCTCTCCCCGGGTGATGGAGACGACGACCTCGGTGGCGACGCCGGTCGCGGTGTCGAGCAGGGTGGCGTCGATGCGCCGGTCCATCGGGGCGCCCGGCTGCCAGGCGGCGAGTTCCTGCCGCGTCGGCTCGTCCGGAAGCAGCATCGGCACTCGCACCGTCTCGCCGAGCAGGCCGGCGGAGACCAGGATCGCGCGGGCGGCGGCGATCTCCGGCCCGCTGAGCGGATCCAGCGGGTGCGGCGCAGGGATCTTCTCGAGCGTGAGCGGTTGCGGCGCGGGGTGGGGCATCATCGACCTCTGTGGTTTAGTTGAGCAACTGCTCAAGAAACGGGTTGCGATGATGCTACGCGCCGCCGCGCTCCTCCGCAATCCCCCGGGGCGAGGGGAGGTCAGGGGTGCCAGGGGGCGAGGATCGCGGCGAGCACGCGCAGGTGGGCGGCCGGATCCGCGGGCTCGGTGACCTCGACGATCTGCTGGCCGTAGCTGATGGCGCGCAACAGCGCGAGCACGCCGTCGCGGGGCGTCTCGGGGCGCAGCTCGCCGGCGGCGACCGCCTCGTCGAGCGCCTCGGCGAGTGCGGTCCGCCACGGCGGGAGCGTCGGCATCCCGGACTCCTCCGTCGAGGCGAGCGACGCCAGGCGGCCCCAGAAGCCGACCACGACGTGGGCCTCGGTACGGGTGGTGGCGTCGACGGGGAGCACTTCACGCATGATCGCGTGCAGCCGGGCGAGCCCGTGCAGGCCCTCGGTGGCCGCCTGGATGCGGCTCTCCGTGCGCCGGGTGACCTCGGCGGCGGCGGCGCGGATCACGTCGTCGAAGCCGTCGAAGTAGTGCCAGAGTGATCCGACCGCGACGCCGAGCTCGCGAGCGACGGCGCGGGAGTTCACGCCCTCATGACCGTCGCGGGCGGCGACGGTCAGCAGCGCCGCAGCGATGTCGCGGCGGCGGGCGTCATGATCCACGACCCGGGGCATGCGTCCATCCTGGCGCAGATCCGGCCGCATCTCTTGTTTTTGAGCGTCCGATCAATAAAACTGGCCGGATGCTGGTCTTCCACGAGGTGGCGATGGGGCTGATGATCGGATCTGCGATCGCGGCCGCGCTGTGCTGTCTCGGTGCGGCCGGTCTGTCCGCGGGGCGCGCGGTGCCATGGCAGAGCGGGCAGGCCGCGATCGTGATGGCCCTCGGCATGGTCGCGCTGTGCGCGGACCGGAGCGACGCGGGTGTCGCACTGCTGGTGTCTGCCGTCGGCCTCGGATCCGCAATGGTCGGCGCGATCGGCGTTCGCGGGCGCTCGCACGCGGGCGCCTGCTTCCACCGGGCGCTCGGCTGCGTCGCGATGGCGCTGTGCGCGATGGCGATGCTGGGGGCGCAGGTGTCCCGGGGGCCGCTGGGGCGCACCGGCGCTGCCGCCGCGGGGCATGCCGGCCACGGCTCGGTGGTGCCGCTCGGAGTGCTCGCGGCCGCGGGTGTCGGGCTGGTGCTCGTGCTGATGCTGGTGGATCGCGTCCGGCATCGCCCGGCCGCGCGGGGCGGCACGCGCGTGCTGCTGGCGGCGGAAGGCGGTGCGATGGCGCTGTCGCTCGCCGTCATGGGAGCGATGGCCGTCGCCGGTCTCTGACCGCGATATCCACGATTGCCACCTTTCGTGTAAATTACTTTCATGACTTCTCTGGGGACCGTCGCCGTCGACCTCGGGAAGTCCCTGTGCCGTGTGCGCATCAGCATCGCCGGGCGCGTCGTGCATCGCGAGGGTCCCGGGGCCCCCGGTCTCGCCGCCCGTGACGGGGACCGGCTCGCGCTCGACGCGATCCTCGCGCTCCTCGAGCCGCGGGATCCGCGTGCCGCCGTGCGGATCGGCGTCGGCGCGGCGGGCGTGCTGTTCGCACCCGACGCCGGCGCGGCGTTCGCTACCGCCCTGTCCGAGGCTGCGGAGGCGCCCGTCGCCGTCGCGAGTGACGTCGTCACCGCGCACGCGGGCGCGCTGGGCGGCGAAGGCGGGGTGCTGCTCGTCGCGGGCACCGGTGCGGTCGCGCTCGGCGTCGATCGGGACGGATATCGCAGTGTCGACGGCTGGGGGCCGGAACTCGGCGATCTGGGCAGCGGATCCTGGATCGGCCGCGAGGGCGTGCGGGCCGTGCTCCGCGCCCGCGACGGCCTCGCCGGACCCACCGCGCTCGCCGAGGCGCTCGCCCGGCTCATCGGCGGCGACGAAACGCCGATCGCGTGGGTCGGGCGCTCCGCGGCCGTTCCGCGCCTGCTCGCCACCTTCGCTCCGGCGGTGCTCGACAGCGCCGACCGCGAGGATCCGGCCGCGCTCGCGATCCGGGACCGCGCCGCCGAACTGCTCGCTGACACCGCTCGCGCGGCCGCGCGGCCGCACGGCGCCGTCGCCCTGCATGGCGGCCTGATGTCGCACCCGGGCTTCCGGTCGGCGGTGACCGCGGCCCTGGCGGCGCGCGGTCTCGAGGCCCGAGAATCACGGGGGGACGCACTCGACGGCGCCGCCATGATCGCCGAGGGGCGCGCCCCACTCCATGAAAGGTTCGTGCACCGTGCAGGATGACCGCATTCCCGAGCAGGCCGCGTCCGAGCGTGACACCTCGGAAGAGACCGCGCGCCTGGCCGGGCTGATCTCCGAACTCGCCGGCCTCTCTACCGAACAGGCGAACCCGGAGCGCGGAGACCTGGACCTGCTGCCGACGCTCGACCTGGTGCATGCCATGAACGCGGAGGACCGGCGGCCCGCCGAGGCCGTCGCCGCACAGGCCGAGCGGATCGCCGAGGCGGTCGACGGCATCACCGCGCGCTTCCGCCAGGGCGGCCGCCTCATCTACATCGGCGCCGGCACGGCCGGCCGGGTCGGCGTGCTCGACGCCTCGGAGTGCCCGCCCACGTTCGGCACGGATCCGGGCATGGTCGTCGGGCTCATCGCCGGCGGCGACGTCGCGATCCGTTCCGCTGTCGAGGACGCCGAGGACGACGACCGCGCGGCCGCGGAGTCGCTGCGAGCCCTCGACCTGGGTGCGGATGACACGGTCGTCGGCATCTCCGCCTCCGGGCGGACCCCGTACGTGCTGGGCGGTCTGGCCTACGCGCGCTCGGTCGGAGCGCTCACGGTCGCTCTCGCCGCGAACCCCGGATCCGCGATCGGCGCCGCCGCGGACATCCCGATCGAGGTCGTCGTCGGTCCCGAGTTCGTCACCGGATCCACCCGGCTGAAGGCCGGCACGGCGCAGAAGCTCGTGGTGAACATGCTCTCCACGCTGTCGATGATCCGGCTCGGCAAGACCTACCGCGGCGTGATGGTCGACCTGCGCGCGACGAACGAGAAACTCCGCGCGCGATCGGTGCGCACCCTGATCCAGCTCACCGGCGCAGCGCAGGACGACGCGGTGCGCGCGCTCACCGAGGCGGACGGATCCGTCAAGCTCGCCCTGCTGATGCTGTTCACCGGCGCCTCTGCCGACGCCGCTGCGCCGGCCCTGCGGGCGGCGAACGGCATCCTCCGCGAGGCCGTCACGGGCCTGAGCTGACGCGATTACCTCCCTTCTTGCCTGTTGGTCGCACCGGAGGCAGGTCAGACCTTTGCCATTGAGGCAAGATCCGATGATCTTGTACCTCGGATCGGCCGGGCGGCGATCGCGTGCGCGCCTACCCTGGAGACAGGGCTGATCCGCCCTCCCGATTCCGCGCCGTCATCCCCCGGGCGCGCCGCACGCTAGGACCCTGATGAACGACTTCGCCGCGCGCCGCGACGACTGGAAGGCCAGAGAAGAACTCGCCGAGCGGATGATCCCGCTGATCGGCGGACTGAACCGGGATCGCGACGTGGTCACGTCGCTGCACGGGCACCGCCTGCTGGGGTTGTCCACCACGGAGATCATCGAGGTGCACGAGCGCGTGGCCGGGCTCGGTCACGCCGAGCTCGCACTGGAGGACACGCTCGCGGTGCTCGAGGCGCTGCGCGAGCTGGCGCCCTCGGCGTCCTCGCTGGACGTGGGCCGCCTGGTCGAGGGTGCGCCGGGCGACGGCACGCTGCTCGAGCACCTCCGCACCGAGCTCGCCCCGGCGCTCGGCGAGGCCGGCGAGACCGCGGAGCCCACGGACGTCGTGCTCTACGGCTTCGGCCGCATCGGGCGCCTGCTCGCCCGCATCCTCATCGCGCACACCGGCGGCGGCAGCGGTCTGCGCCTGCGCGCGATCGTGGTGCGCAAGGGGGCGGAGAACGACCTCGTCAAGCGCGCGTCACTGCTGCTGCGAGACTCCGTGCACGGCCGCTTCGAGGGCACCGTCGACGTCGACGAGGAGAACTCGCAGCTCGTCGCGAACGGCACGCGGATCCAGGTCATCTACTCGAACGACCCCGCCACGATCGACTACACCGCCTACGGCATTCACGACGCGATCGTCGTCGACAACACGGGCCGCTGGCGCGACGAGGCGGGCCTCAGCCGTCACCTCGAGTCCCCCGGCGTCGCCCGCGTCCTGCTCACGGCGCCCGGCAAGGGCGAGCTCAAGAACATCGTGCACGGCATCAACCACACCACGATCGAGCCGGGCGACCGGATCCTGTCCGCCGCCTCCTGCACGACCAACGCGATCACCCCGGTGCTCAAGGCGGTCGGCGAGGCGTACGGCATCGTGCGCGGGCATGTCGAGACCGTGCACTCGTTCACGAACGACCAGAACCTGATCGACAACTTCCACGCCGGCGATCGCCGGGGTCGTTCCGCGGTGCTGAACATGGTCATCACCGAGACCGGCGCCGCGAAGGCCGTGGCTCGCGCGCTTCCCGAGCTCGCCGGCAAGCTCACCGGATCCTCGATCCGCGTGCCCACTCCTGACGTGTCGCTCGCCGTGCTGCACCTGACGCTGGAGCGCCCGGCCGAGAAGGGCGAGATCAACGACTACCTGCGCCGGGTCTCGCTGCACTCGCGGCTGCGTCAGCAGATCGACTACGTCGAGTCGCCCGAGGTGGTCTCCACCGATTTCGTCGGATCGCATCGGGCCGGCATCGTGGACGGCCTGGCCACGATCGCCAACGGCACCGACGTCATCCTCTACGTCTGGTACGACAACGAGTTCGGCTACTCGAGCCAGGTCATCCGGGTGCTCGAGGTCATGGCCGGATCGCACCCGGTCGTGCTGCCGGTGCGCCGCGAGGTGACACTGCACGGCTGAGCTGCCTTCCTCGTCCGGCTTCTTGGTCTCGTCTGGGAACCCGCATGGTGAGATCGTGGGGGAGGACAGGAGGCCCGCATGATCGACGCCCGCCCGCGGCTGCTGTACGTGGAAGACGACGCCGACATCGCCGAGATGACCCTCGAGGTGCTCGGCGAGTCGTACGACGTCGACCACGTGGCCGACGGAGCGACGGCCTTGCGCCGCGCGCTCGATGAGCGCTACGACGTGATGGTGCTGGACCGGCGCCTGCCCGGCCTCGACGGCGCGAGCCTGGTCGAGGCGATCCGCACCGCCCGGATCACGACGCCGGTGCTCATGCTGACCGCGCTCGGCGCCGTTCCGGATCGCATCGAGGGGCTGGACGCGGGGGCCAACGACTACCTCACCAAGCCGTTCGATTTCGACGAGCTGCTCGCCCGGCTCCGTGCGCTGCGCCGGGGCTTCCAGGCCGAGGGGCGGCGCCGGGCGATCGGGGATTGGGTGTTCGTCCCGGACTCGTGGGCGCTGCATTCCCCGACCGGGCTGCGGGTGGCGCTCACGGCGACCGAGGCGGCCTTCCTGGAGTTCCTGTCGGCCAGCCCCGAGCGCGTGTTCAGCCGTGAGGAGATCCTGAGGGCCGTGTTCACCTCGGCCGACGGGGTCGGCACGGTCGACACCTACGTGCACTACATCCGCCGCAAGACCACGCCGGAGATGATCGACACCGTGCGCGGGCGCGGCTACCGGGCCGGTGTCCCGTCATGAGCGGATCCGCGGATCGCGAGCGGGTGCGCCGGTCGGCCCGGCAGATCGGGCTGTGGACGGGCGTCGCGTCGGCGGTCGTGATCGCGGCGGGCGTCGGGATCCTGATCGCCATCATCCTGATCACGTCGCATCCGCTGGGAGACCTCGGTCGGCCGCGGGGCGGTCCGGTCGGACCGGACACGGGCGGAAATCCCGATCACGTCTACGTCGACGTGGACCGGGTCGTGCCCTGGGTGATCGTGCTCGGCATCGTCGGCGTCGCCCTGCTCGGGCTGATCGCGTGGTTCGCCGCACGGCGCGCCGTCGCCCCGCTCGAGGTGGCGCTGCGCGCGCAGCGCGACTTCGTCGCCGACGCCAGCCATGAGCTGCGTACCCCGCTCACCGCGCTGTCGAGCCGGGTGCAGATCCTGCAGCGCCGCGTC
Organism: Microbacterium panaciterrae; assembly: GCF_039541635.1. Taxonomy (NCBI): domain Bacteria; kingdom Bacillati; phylum Actinomycetota; class Actinomycetes; order Micrococcales; family Microbacteriaceae; genus Microbacterium; species Microbacterium panaciterrae. Next base: position 117,312 of record NZ_BAABGP010000003.1, on the reverse strand, counting down.
GCCCGCGGCGAGCCCGTCGATGACGCGCTGGAGCGTCTGCGCGGCGACACCGCGACGATGGACGACATCCTCACCGAGCTGCTGCTGGCGGCCCAGGCGGATCAGGGGCCGGTCGAGGCCGCGGTCTCCGACGCTGCAGGGTCGGTGCGCGCTGCCATGGAGCTGCTGCAGCCGATCGCCGAGAGCGCGGGGGTGGTGCTGCATGCGGACGTCGATACCGAGATCACCGTGGCGGTGCCCGCGGTGACCCTGACCCGGCTCTGCACGGCGCTGCTCGACAACGCCGTGCAGCATGCGCCGCGGGGGACCACGGTGACGGCGGGCGTCCGTGCGGACGGCGGCTTCGCCGAGATCCGCGTCACGGACCGCGGGCCCGGCGTCCGAGGGGAGGACCGCGAGCGGATCTTCACCCGCTTCGCGCGCGGGCCGGAGACCGGTCGGCGGCGCGGATTCGGGCTCGGGCTCGCCCTCGTCCGCGGCATGGCGACGCGGTACGGCGGATCCGTCGGCATCGAGAGCACCTCGGAGTCCGGGACCACGTTCCTGCTGCGCCTGCCCCGCGGCCGCTGAGCGAGGGTCCCGACGGGGGACGCTGTTCGCTCAACGATCGCGAGAAGCCGCGGCGATCTCCACGCCGTGCGTCCAGCGGCGCACTGCGCCGTCCACGGCGATCAGCATCCCCGACGTGTCCGGAGCGCCGCGCAGCCAGGTCAGGTCGTCGAACCCGGCGACCACCGCGACGGTGGCCCAGGCGTCGGCGTCGCTGAGCCGGGGAGCGATGACCGTCGCCGTCGGCGCGTCGGCCACGGCGCGGCTGGAGCGGGGATCCACGATGTGCGCACCGCGCTCCGCCGGGCCGGACGTCGCCACGGCGCCCTCGCGCACCGGCACCTGCGCCCGCAGCACGCCGGGGCGCAGCGGATCCGCGATCCCGACGTTCCAGGTCCAGTCCGCACCCGGCGCGGTGAGCAGCTGCATGTCGCCGCCTGCCGAGAGGCCGGCGGCGACCACTCCGTCCTCATCGAGCAACGGCGCGAGTTGCCGAAACGCCGCATGCTCGACGGCCCAGCCCTTGACGTAGCCGGTCGGATCGAACCAGCCCTGCAGGTTCGCGTCGAACCGCCCGCCGCTGGCAGCGAAGAGTCGCACGCAGGCCTCGGAGACCTCGAGGATCCGCGGATGCGCCTGCTCGGGATGCAGCGCGCCGTCCCGCAGCCGCGAAATCTGCGAGTCCGGACGGAACGGAGAGAACAGGGCGTCCATCTCCTGCAGCTCGTCCAGTGCGGCGACCTGTGCGGCCGCGATCCGTGCGGCGAGGGCAGGTCCAGGATCCGAGACAGTGGTCAGCACGTGCACGCTCGCGACCGTCCCCATGAGCTCGGCGGTGCGCACATGCCGGTGCGCGGCGCCGGTCGTCGCCGCGGCGACGCTCATGCCTTGGCCTGGTCGATCGCGCTCTGCAGCGACTGCGTGTAGCCGTCCGAGGTGTAGGTGGCGCCGGAGACCATGTCGACCTGTGCCGACTGCGCGCTCTTCGTCTCGGAGATCAGCTGCGGGATCGCCTGCGCGTTGATCTGCTGGTCGCGCCGCTCGGTGTTCGGGTACTGCGGCACCGAGACGTCGGTGATCTGCCCGCCCGAGACCGTGATCTGCACCTGCACCGGGCCATACTGCGTGTCTACGGCCTGACCGGTGAAGGTGCCGTCCTTCAGGCCGCTCGCCGCGGTCGAGGAGGACGAGGATGCCCCGGTGCCCGACGACGTCGAGGTTCCCGATCCGGCGGACGTCTCGGTGCCCGAGGACGTTCCGGTGGTGGTCTTCGTGGTGGTCTTCGTCGCGGCGGGGGTGCCGATCGCGGCGGGCGCGACCACGTCCAGCGAGGTGCGGTAGCTGAACAGCAGGACCAGGCCGGTGACCGTGGCGAGCACGGCGTAGACGATCTTCTTCATGGTTCTCTCGCTCTCTGGATCCGGCGCCGTTCAGACGGCGAACGCCTCGCTGTGGATGCGGTCGGAGGGGACGCCCGCGGTGCGCAGGTCTCGGCGCAGGCTCTGCATCCACCGGATCGGCCCGCACAGGTACACGTCGTACAGCGTGAGGTCGCCGGCGATGCGGCGCAGAAGCTCTGCACCGTCCCATTCGGCGTGGCTCGCGGGCACCCAGCTCGTGCCGGATGTGCCCCGACGGCCGTGCAGCTTGTAGTGCACCAGCCCGCGCGACACCGCCAGCCGGTCGATGTCCGCCCGACGCAGGGCGTGCGCGGCGGCATGATCACGGGTGACCAGGATCGCCTCGCCCGGCGCGTAGGACTCGGACTGCAGCAGCGCGACGAGGGGTGCGACGCCCGCTCCTGCGCCGAGCATGAGGAGGCGGGATCCGGTCCGGCGCTCACCAGTCATGTGGCCGTACGGCCCCTCGACCATGACCCGCGTGCCCGGGCGCAGCTCGGCGAGGCGGTCGGTGCCGTCGCCGACGCGGCGGGCTGAGATCACGAACTCATCCCCGGTCGGGGCGGCCGCCAGCGAGAACGGGTGTCCGCGCGACCATCCCGGCCCGTCCAGGAACCGCCAGATGAAGAACTGCCCGGCTCGTGCGCCGAGGCGGTGCACCCGGCGCCCGGCGATGCGGACGGCGATCCCGTCCTCCCCGTCGCGCTCCACGGCGACGCAGCCGGCGCCGCGAACGCCGGATCGAGGTCACGACGACGAGGATCAGCAGGCCGGTTCCCGCGGTCGCCAGCAGCATCCCCGGGTAGTTCCAGACGAAGTCCCACGCCTGCACGAGCACGTTCGTGGACGAGGTGATCGCATAGCCGAACGTGATGAGCACGAGATGCGCCATCAGCAGCCAGAACGACCAGAATCCGACCAGACGGTGCAGCCGGGTGATCCCGTCCCGCCCGAAGCCGCGTTCGAACACCGGCACGCGCGCCATCAGCAGCACCTGATAGAGCAGCAGATTCGCCGACACCAGCCCGGTGAGACGGCCGAGCGTCGTGAGCGAATCGCCGTCGAACGCCAGCAGCGACTGGATGCCGGCCCCGCTCACCCAGAGCGCGAGCACGAACAGGCTCGTCGCCCAGATCAGCGTCACCGCGGCCAGGCGCCAGAGCGCCGGACGCGCCCGGCGGGCCGGTGCCGCGACGAGCGGGGTGCCCGGAGCGAGGGAGGTGAGCGTTGCCATGACACCATCGTCCGCGCCGGTTTGACAGAGAAGTCCAAGAATCGGCCCTCTTGAGCGGGATCATAGGGAACTCATCGGATCCTCGGTCCCCGATCTGTCGAAGGGACGTGGTTCTCGGTGGGGGCCGCTCCGCGATGTCCCCGGTGCGCGCCATCATGGATCCATGACGGCACTGATCGGGGAACGGCTTCGCTCGCACCGGCTCACGGCGCCCGCGCGTACCCCCGTCGGCGCGGCGCGGCACATGCTCGCGGTGCAGGGCCAGGAGTTCCTCGCCGGACGCTGGGCGCTGGGGATCCGTTCGGCGGGCACGCCGACGCTCGCCGCCGTCGATGCCGCGTTCGACCGCGGCGAGCTCGTGCGCACCCACACCATGCGCGGCACGCTGCACATCATCCCCGCGGAGGATCTGCGCTGGGTGCTGTCGGTGACCGGCGACCGGCAGCTCCGCCAGGCGGCGTCGCGGCAGCGGCAGCTCGGCATCGACGCCGCCCTGATCGCCCGCGTCGAATCGGCGTTCCGCGAGCGCCTCGCCGAGGGAGGGCGCACACGCGCGCAGCTCTTCGACGACCTCGTCGAGCTCGGCATCGATCCGTCCGGGCAGCGCGGCGTGCACCTCATCTATGCGCTGAACGTGCGCGGGATCCTCGTGCAGGGTCCGGTGGTGCACCGCGACGATGCCGTCTCGCGGGAGCAGCTCTTCGTGCTCGCCGAGCAGTGGATCCCCGAGTCCCCGGCGCCGGAGGATCCGCTGGCCGAGTTCTTCGTCCGGTACGTCGACGGGCACGGTCCCGCGACGGCCGAGGATTTCGCGTGGTGGTCGGGACTGCCCGTCACCGCCGCGCGAGAGGCCGCGGAGCGCGGTCGGTCACGTGTCACCCAGATCGGCGAGGGCGTGTTCGTCGGCAGCTCGCGCCCGCGCCGCGCCGCCGGATCCGATGACGCGGCGGTCCTGGCGCTGCCCATGTTCGACGAGTACTACATCTCCTACGCCGACCGTTCGGCGGTGGCGTCCCAGAAGAGCATGGCGCTGATCGGCCCGGGCAAGAACGGCATGGTGCGCGCGAGCCTCCTCGCCGCGGGGCGGATCGCCGGCGCCTGGACGCATTCGGCTGCCGTCGGCCGACACCGGGAGGACGCCATCGCCGAGCCCTTCGATGAGGCGCTCGACCCCGACGCGGTCGCCGCGGCGCTGCGCCGCTACGCGGCTTTCGTCTCGACGCACTGAGCCGTCGGCGCGTCAGCGGATCCTGAACCGGCTCCCGTCTACTGGGCGGCGTGCCTGTCGAGGAACGCGTACACCTCGTTGTCGTCGACGCCGGGGAAGGCGCCGCGGGGGAGCGGCGAGAACATGTGCGTGTGCACGCGCGCGCTCGGCCACGCCTTGTTGCTCCAGCGCTCGGCGATGCCGGCCGGAGGGCGACGGCAGCAGGCCTCGTCGGGGCACGTCGACTGCGCGCGATCGGTGGTCTCGCGCCCGCGCCACCAGCGCGCATCGTCGAACGGCACGCCGACGGTGATCGAGAATCCGCCGCCGTCGGTCGATCCGGTCTGCGTCGAGCACCAGAACGTGCCCGAGGGGGTGTCGGTGTACTGGTAGTGCTCCGTGGTGCGGTTGCGCTGGCTGAACGCCTCGCGCGCCGAGAACTTGCGGCACACCGTGAGCCCCTCGACGGATCCGGTCACGTCCATCGGCAGCGGCAGGTCGTCGTTCTCGTACACGCGGGTGAGCGCGCCCGACTCATCGACGCGCAGGAAGTGCAGCCGCATGTCGAGGTGCACCGTCATCAGGTTGGTCATCCGCATGCCGGCGGCCTCGTGCGTGACGCCGAACGCGTCGCGGAAGTCCTCCACGGCGAGGTTGCGGTCCTTCTTCGCCTGCTGCAGGAACGCGACCCCGGCCGTCTCCGGGATGAGGCAGCACGCGGCGAAGTAGTTGATCTCCAGGCGCTGCTGCAGGAAGTCTGCATAGTCGGTGGGCGGGGTGTGCCCGAGCATCCGATGCGCCATGGCCTGCAGCGCCATCGAGCGCAGGCCGTGCCCGCCGGGGATCGAGGCCGGCGGCAGGTAGATCCGCCCGTGCTCGAGGTCGGTGACGGATCGCGTGGAGTGCGGCAGGTCGTCGACGTACAGCAGCTCGAAGCCGAGCTGCTCGGCCATGATGCTCACGGTGCGGTGCGTGAGCGCCCCCGAGGAGTGCCCCGCGGCCTTGAGCTGCTTCTCCGCGAGGGCCTCGATGTCGGGGAGGTGGTTGTGCAGCTCGCGCATCTTCAGGCGCAGCTCGGTGTTGGCGCGGCGCGCCTCCTCCGGTGTCGCGATCGCCTCGCGCTCGCGACGGTACAGCTCGCGGTGCAGGCCGAGGATCGACTCGATCGTCTCGTCGGGCATGCCCTTGCTCACCCGCACCGGTGCGATCCCGAGCTGGCGGAACACCGAGCTGGACTGCGCCCGGTCCAGCTCGATCTCGAGCGCCGCGCGCCGGTTCGGCGGCTCGCCCGAGATGAGGTCGCTCACCTCGGTCCCCGTGGCCTCAGCGATCGCCTGCAACAGGGAGAGCTTCGGCTCGCGCTTGCCGTTCTCGATGAGGCTGAGCTGGGATCCGGCGACGCCGACGGCGGCACCCAGTTCGTCCAGCGTCAGTCCGCTGTGCGTGCGGTGATGACGAATCCGGTGTCCGAGGGTGGTGAGCTCGAGTCCTGAGGCCATTCCTTGATCATAGCGAAAGAAACAGGATTCTTGATCCAGATTTCATCGCGAAGAGTGCGGGAACTCGCCGCAGACTGGATGCAACGCCACCTCTTCTAAGGAGCAGACACATGGCCATCGCCGAGACGTTCACCCCGCGGATCACCTCGCTCGCCCCCGTGCGCGAGTTCGGAGCAGCTCCTGCGTATGACACTCCGGCCTTCGCCGAGCTGGCCGCCTGGGTCGACGAGATCCGTGCGCTCACCCAGCCCGCCCGCGTGCACTGGATCGACGGATCCGCCGCGGAGAACGAGCTGCTGCTGCGCGAGCTCGTCGACGAGGGCAAGCTCATCAAGCTGAACCCCGAGTGGCGCCCCGGCTCCTACCTCGCCCGCTCGCACCCGAGTGACGTCGCCCGCACCGAGGGACGCACCTTCATCGCCTCCGCGAAGGAGATCGACGCCGGCCCCACCAACAACTGGGCGGATCCGGCCGAGATGCGCGCGAAGATGACAGAGATCTTCGAGGGATCCATGCGCGGCCGCACGATGTACGTCGTGCCGTTCTCGATGGGCCCCATCGGCGGCCCGATCTCGCAGATCGGCGTGCAGATCACCGACAGCGCGTACGCGGTCACCTCGATCGGCATCATGACCCGCACAGGCGAAGCCGTCGTGCGCCAGATCGCCGAGGGCACCCAGTGGGTGCGCACCGTGCACTCGGTCGGCGCGCCGCTCGCCGCCGGCGAGGCGGACACCACCTGGCCGTGCAACGACGAGAAGTGGATCGTGCACTTCCCAGACACGCTCGAGGTCTACTCGTACGGTTCGGGTTACGGCGGCAACGCGATCCTCGCGAAGAAGTGCTTCGCGCTGCGCATCGCCTCCGTGCTCGCCCGCGACGAGGGCTGGCTCGCCGAGCACATGCTGCTCATCCGCGTGATCTCGCCCGAGGGCAAGGCGTACCACGTGGCCGCGGCCTTCCCGTCGGCCTGCGGCAAGACCAACCTCGCCATGCTCCGCCCCACCATTCCGGGCTGGAAGGTGGAGACGCTCGGCGACGACATCACCTGGATCCGTCCCGGTGCCGACGGCCGCATGCACGCGATCAACCCCGAGGCGGGCTTCTTCGGCGTCGCCCCCGGTACCGGCGAGTCCACCAACGTCACCGCTGTGGAGACGCTCTGGGGCAACACGATCTTCACGAACGTGGCGCTGCGCCCGGACGGCGACGTGTGGTGGGAGGGCCTGACCGACGAGGCGCCCGCGAACCTCATCGACTGGGAGGGCAACCCGTGGACGCCGGAGAGCGGCCGCCCTGCGGCGCACCCGAACTCCCGCTTCACAGTGTCGGCCGCGCAGTGCCCGCAGATCGCGGAGGACTGGGAGGACCCGGAGGGTGTCGCCCTCGACGTGATCCTGTTCGGCGGCCGCCGCGCCACCAACGTCCCGCTCGTCGTCGAGGCGACGGACTGGAGCCACGGCGTGTTCCTCGGCGCGACCATCTCGTCCGAGCGCACGGCCGCGGCCGAGGGCACGGTCGGCGAGCTCCGCCGTGACCCGTTCGCGATGCTCCCCTTCTGCGGCTACAACATGGGCGACTACTTCGCGCACTGGCTGAAGATGGGCCGCAGTGTCCGGTTCGACAAGGCGCCGCGCATCTTCCAGGTGAACTGGTTCCGTCGCGGTGCCGACGGCCGGTTCCTCTGGCCCGGGTTCGGCGACAACGCCCGGGTGATCGACTGGATCATCCGCCGGATCGAGGGCGAGGTCGGCGCGGTGGACAGCCCGATCGGGCGCCTGCCGAAAATCGAGGACCTCAACCTCGAGGGCGCGAACGTGAGCGACGAAGACCTCGCCGAGCTGTTCCACGTCGACTCCGCGTCGTGGAACCGCGAGGCCGACTCGACCGAGGAGTTCTTCGCCACCTTCGGCGACCGGCTCCCGGCCGCCCTCTCGACCGAGCTCGCCTCGCTGCGCTACCGGCTCGCGAGCGCCTGAGACGCGGATCCACCAACCCGCGGCGGCGGGATGTCAGGGACGAAAAGGCTGAGTGGTCCCCGGCATCCTGCCGCCGCGTTTTCCGCGGAATTCCGGGGATTTCCGCTGTCGTTAGTCGAACATATCTGCTAGACTGAGGCATGGCCTCCTCGGGAACGACGCGCGACACCGCAGCAGCGGATGTGTGCGAGATCGTGGGGGAGGATGTCGTCGCGAGGGTGCTGCTGGAGCGCCTGCAGGAGGACGACGTGGCACTCAACCGGCGAGCGGTGCAGCGCGCGGAGGGGATCGTCGAGGTCGTCGACCTCGCGCGTCGGCACCCGGAGATCTACACCGTCGGGGACCATTCCGATGATCGGGATCACGCGGTCCGTGCCGCGGTGTTCGATATCGCGTTGCGGTTGCAGATCTCTGAGAACCAGGTGCGCGGGCTGCTGTGCACGGCCGAAACCGCGCAGGAGCTGCTGCCGCTGATGTGGGCGCAGGCTCGGGACGGGCTGGTCGGGATGCGGTTCGTCGAGACGGCGACGGCCGCGGTGTTGCGGTTGCGCGCTCCTGTCGGTGCCGACATCGCCGCGCGCGAGTACGCGGCCGAAGCGATCGCTCTGATCGACCGTGCATGCGCGGACTGGGCGCTGAAACTGTCCATCGGCGCGTTTCGGAGACGCGTGAACACGCTCGTCGAGCGGCTGGATCCGACGTCGGCCGAAGGCAAGCATGCTCGAGGGATGGTCGACCGCCGCGTCATCCTGGAAGAAGCCGATGATGGCATGACGTGGATCATGGCGCTCGTGCCGACGGTGAAGGCGGTCGCGATCAGGCGGCGCCTCACGTCCGCGGCGAAGCATCTGCAGAAGGATCGGCGTGAAGGGCGTCTGCGGGACCAGATCCGCGCCGACCTGTTCTGCGACTGGCTGTGCGGGGTCGGCACCGACAACGCCGTCAAGACCACCGTGTTCGTCACGGTGCCGGTGGGGCTGCTCACCGGCGTTGCGCCTGCATCGGGCAACCCGGCCGCGTCTGCGACCGTGGCGCAGCTCGTCGGGCACGGTCCGATCGACTCGGCGAGCGCGCGGCAGATGTTCTTCGACGCATCGGCGTTTCGGAGGGTGATCACGGATCCGGTCCGCGGCGTGATCCTGGACATGGATCGCCGCACCTATCGGCCGACGAAGGCGCAACGGGACTGGTTGGTGCTGCAGCACGGCACCTGCGCCCGTGATGGGTGCACCCGCCTCGCTCTCGACGCGGATCTCGACCACGAACGTGCGTGGGCGCACGGCGGTGCCACCGATATCGGCAACCTGCGGCCGCTGTGCGCGGCCGACCACGTCCGCAACCACCGCACGCGGTTGATCTACCGCAGCAGGCCCGACCGCACGGTCGAAGTCACCACCCCCACCGGTCACCGAACCACAGACCCGCCACCCTTCTGACCTGCGCGATGTCGGATCCGCGAGGTAGCGTCGCGACATGGACGTCATCGACTACCTGTTGGACGGCGATCCCGCGATCCGCTGGCAGGCGCTGCGGGATCTGACCGACGCGGCCCCCGAGAAGGTCGCGGCCGAGCGCGCGCGTGTGGCCGCCGAGGGCTGGGGCGCTCGGCTGCTCTCGCTGCAGGCGGACGACGGGCTGTGGGACGGTGGCGTGTATCGCCCCGGCTGGGTCGATGAGGATCGGCCGATGTACGACGCGTGGACCGCCACGCATTTCAGCCTGCAGCAGCTCGCCGATCTCGGCGTGGATCCCGCGGATGAGCGGGTCCGGCGGGCGGTGGCCCGGGTGCGCGAACACGTGCGCTGGGACCAGGAGGGGGCGCCGGCCTATTTCGACGGAGAGACCGAGCCGTGCGTCAACGGCGTCGTGCTCACCGTCGCCGCATATTTCGGGGAACCCGGTGACGCCGTCCTCAAGACGTTGCTCGAGGGTCAGCTCGCGGACGGCGGGTGGAACTGCTGGGCCGAGTACGGTGCCGAAGTGTCGTCGCTGCACTCCACGATCTGCGTGCTGGAAGGGCTGCTCGCCTGGGAGCGGGCGACCGGAGGAACGGACGAAGCCCGCGCCGCGCGTCTGGCCGCCGAGGAGTACCTGCTCGAGCGCCGGCTGTTCCTGCGGCGCAGCACAGGGGACGCCATCGACCCGCGTTTCACGATGGCCTCGTATCCGGTGCGCTGGTACTACGACGTGCTGCGTGGGCTGGACTACCTGCGCCAGGCTCGGCCCGAGGGCGACCCGCGGTGCGCGCCCGCCATGGAACTGCTGCGCGATCGACGCGGAGCCGACGGGTTGTGGCGGCTGGAGAACACGCGCGAGGGGCCGACGCTCTTCGACATGGAGGGTGAGAGAGAAGGATTTCCCAGCCGCTGGGTCACCCTCCGCGCTCTGCGGGTGCTGCGCTGGGCCGATCAGGTGCCGGACCGGCTGCGCGCCTAGCGTCGCCCGAAGCGGCGGTGCGCGGCCTGGCGGGTGGTGCCCAGCGCACTCGCGATCGCCTGCCAGGAGTAGCCACCGGCGCGGGCGCGGCGCACCTGGACCTCCTCTGCGCGAGCGATCTCGCGACGCACCTCGACCAGCCGGTGCAACTCGGCCAGCGGCTCGCCCTGCGGATCCGTCGCCTGTGCGGTCTTCATGATGACACCTCTCCTCGCGTCAATGATGGTTGACAAAAGGAAAGGTGTCAATAGATGTTGACAGTCGGGGGGGTCAGGTCGGCAGCGCCCGACGGCGATTGCGCACCCCGATCGCGGCCACCGCGGCCATCAGCAGGGCGAGCTCCAGGGCGTTCAGCCCGAGGGCCGTGCCGTGCAGCGCGTCGACCGGCGCCGAGCCCACCGCGACCGGGGCGTGCGAATGCCCGTGCCCGCCCGTACCACCCGACCACACGTGCAGCAGGATCGTCGTCGCCGACATCGCCATCGCGCCGCCCCAGGACGCGTCGGACGGCGCGGTTCGTCGCGGACGCAGGCAGAGTGCACAGGCCGCGGCGAGGATCGTCATCGCCGCGGCCAGGACCGAGGGGGCCGCGAGCAGCATCGCGAGGTGCGTCACGACGCAGCCCGTCGTGACCAGCAGGCAGGCCAGCTGGAGCGCACCCCGCACGGTGCGGAAGGGTCGGATCATGATCGTGTCCGCTCTCAGCCGTGTTGGAACCAGGTCGTCTTCCAGTCGGTGTAGTTGTCGAGCGCATGCCGGGAGAGGTCGCGGCCGAAACCTGATTGCCGGAAGCCGCCGAAGGGCGTCGTGAGCCCCAGTGCGTCCACGGTGTTGACCGAGACGGTCCCGGCGACGAGCCGCTCCGAGACGCGGTGCGCACGGCCGAAGTCGCTCGTCCACAGCGAGGCGGCGAGGCCGTATTCCGTGTCGTTCGCCAGACGGATGGCCTCGTCCTCGTCGTCGAAGCCGAGCACCACGACGAGCGGGCCGAACACCTCGACCCGGTGCAGGTCATGGTCCGCGTCGAGACCCGTGACGATCGCCGGACGCAGATAGGCGTCGGATCCGGTGATCGTGACCCGATCCCCGCCTGCCACCAGCTCGCCGTCCGCGGCCGCCTGCGCGATCGCGGCCGACACGTCGTCGGCGTGCGCGCGGCTGATCAGACTGCCGTTGCCGTCGCTGCCGGCGAGCGGATCGCTCGGCGCATACGCCTGCGCGGCCTCCGAGAGCAGCGCCACGAACTCGTCGTGCACCGAGCGCTGCACCAGGATCCGCGAGTTCGCGGAACACACCTGCCCCTGGTTGTAGAACGCGCCGAACGCGGCCTTCGCGGCCGCCGCCTCGAGGTCCGCATCGGCGAAGACGAGGTTCGAGCTCTTGCCGCCGGCCTCGAGTGCGACCCGCTTCATGTTCGAGTTCCCGGCGCTCACCATGAGCCGCTTGGCCACCGCGGTCGAGCCCGTGAAGGCGAGTACGTCGATGTCGGGGTGCAGTGCGATGCGCTCGCCGACGACGGATCCGCGCCCGGGCACGACGTTCAGCACACCGGCGGGGATCCCCGCCTCCAGGGCCAGATCCGCGAGCCGGAGCGCGGTCAGCGAGGTCTCGGTCGCCGGCTTGTGCACGACGCTGTTGCCGCTCGCGAGGGCGGGCGCAAGCTTCCAGGCGGCGATCTCGAGCGGATAGTTCCACGGCGTGATCGCGCCGACGACACCGAGTGGCACGCGCTGCACGAGCGCGGTGGATCCTGGCGGGGTGGCAGGGATCTCGTCGAACCGCTTGTCGGCGAGCTCGCCGTACCAGCGGAACGTCTCGGCCGTGCCGGGCACGTCGACGGTCAGGGTCTGCGCGATCGGCTTGCCCGAGTCGAGGGTCTCCAGCAGCGCGAGCTCCTCGAGGTGCGCCATGATCAGGTCGGCGAGGAGGATCAGTGCTCTGCCGCGTTCGGCGGCGCCACGGCGGCTCCACGAGCCCTCGTCGAACGCGCGTCGGGCGATCACGACGGCGCGGTCGACGTCTGCGGCTGTGCCCGCCGCGAGGTCGGCCAGATGCGCGAGCGATCCGGGGCTGTGCACCGCGATGGTCGCGGCGTCCGACGCGTCGACGCGCCGGCCGCCGATCATGGCGCGGCCGTCGATCGCGAGTTCACGGCTGCGTGCGGTCCAGTCGGTGGGGGTCATGCGGCACTCTCCTTCGGAGTGTTCGAGGCCTTCGGCGTGTACGAGGCCTTCGTCGGCGGCAGGCTACTCGGATCTGTGGCGACGACGTCGATCACGGTCCAGGCCATGAGCACCGCGGCATCGAGGAGCGCCTGCTCGGCGACGGGCCCGACGCACGCGGCGGCGAACTCCTTCTGATGGTTGCCGTACGGCAGGGATCCGACACCGATGTACGGGTGGATCGCGGGGACCAGCTGCGAGACGTTGCCCATGTCGGTGGACGCGCGGTTCATCCGGCCGGCGACCTCCGGATCCGCGAACACGCGCCCGCGCGCGAGCGCGTTGGCCCGGTAGAACTCCAGCGCGCGCTCGTCGGGGCGGAACTCGGAGTACGGCTTGCTCTCCGGGGTGATGCTCAGCGCGGCGCCGGAGGCGAGCGCGCCGGCCTCGAAGCAGCGCCGCACCCGCTCCTCGAGGTGCGAGAGCTCGGCGAGGGAGTTCGCGCGGGTGTACCAGCGCCCCTCGGTGCGCTCCGGGATCGCATTCGGGGCGTATCCGCCGACGGTCTGCACGCCGTGCACGCGGGTGTCGGCGGGCAGCTGCTGCCGGAGCAGCCCGATCGCGACCTGCGCGACGAGGAACGCGTCGTTCGCGTTGACGCCCTGATCCGGATAGGCGGCGGCGTGCGCCGAGACCCCGTCGTAGGCGACGTGGCTGTGCGAGACCGCGAACGGCCGGGCCTCGGCGACATCGACCGGCGCGGGGTGCACCATCATCGCGAGGTCCAGATCGCGGAAGGCGCCGGCTTCGATGAGCTCGATCTTCCCGCCGCCGCCCTCCTCGGCCGGCGTACCGTAGACGCGCACGGTGAGTCCGAGCTCATCCGCGAGCGGTGCGAGCGCGAGCCCGGCGCCGACCGCCGAGGCCGCGATGAGGTTGTGCCCGCAGGCGTGCCCGAGTCCGGGCAATGCGTCGTATTCGGCCATGATCCCGATGATCGTCGGGCCGGAGCCGGCCTCGGCGAGCAGCGCGGTCTCCAGGCCGAGGTAGCGGGGAGTGACGCGGAAGCCTGCGGCGGTCAGCGCCTCGCCCACCCAGGCCGCGGCGCGGTGCTCCTGCCAGGCAGTCTCGGGGTTCGCGTGCAGAGTCTCGGAGAGCGTGATCAGCTCCGTGGCGACCGCGGCGACGGTCGCGTCCGCGGTGGCCTTGAGCGCGGCGACGTCACTCATCGCCGGGCACTCCGTATGACGGCGCGGCGGACGGATCGATCCCGCGGGTGACGTAGTCGTCGCGCTGCGGCAGCCAGGCCTCGAGCAGGTCGCCGAGCGCGGCGATCGGATCCGCGTCGGTCCAGTCCACGCGCAGATCCGTGACCCGCCAGCCGGCGTCGCGCACGACCGACAGCCCGGCGGAGTGCACCGGGCCCTCCTCGCCACCCGCGGCGACGGCGGCGTGCAGCGCAGCGAGCAGGCGCCCCTCGAGGTCGCCCTCGGCAGCGGCGAACGCATCGACCATCAGCTGCGGGATGTCGGCCGAGGCCAGCATGTTGCCGCCGGCGGCGACGCCGACACCGGTGGCCGCGCCGACATTGCCGAGCGCCCGCTCGCCCGAGTACACCGCGGCCCGGCCCTGCGCGTCGACGACGAGCAGTTGACGGAACGCGATATGCGGAGTCTCAGCGGTGACGGCGTCGAGGGCCTGGGCGGCCGATGCGCCGTCGCTGAGTGCCGCGAGCAGGATCGGACCGAGGCGCGGATCAGTGATGTTCTGCGAATTCACCGCGCCGATTCCGTCGGTCAGATGCACGCAGCGGGCGGCGACGGCGGGGGAGGAGGACGAGATCGCGGATCCGAACGCCCCCGACTCGTCGCGGGCGACGATCGAGAACGTCATCGCGGGTCCTCATCGGATGCCCGGTCCGTGCTGATCACGGCGGTCGCGTCGATCTCGACCAGCCACTCCGGGCGGGCGAGTGCGCTGACGACCAGCCCGGTCGAGACCGGGAACACACCCTTCAGCCACCGTCCCATCACGCGGTAGACCGTTTCGCGGTAGCGCGGGTCGATCAGGTACACGACGACCTTGACGATGTCGTCGAGGGAGGATCCGGCCTCCTCGAGCAGCATCGCGATGTTGGCCATCGCCTTCTCCGCCTGAGCCTCGACATCGCCGATCCCGACGGATTCGCGGGTGTCCAGATCCTGCCCGATCTGGCCGCGCAGGTAGACGATGCCGCCCGCGACGACGGCCTGGCAGAGGTCGTTGTCGAGGTTCTGCTCGGGGTAGGTGACCTTGGTGTTGAACGGACGGATGCGGGTGTGCGTGGGCATCATGCGGCTCCTGTCGATGCGAACTCGATCTCGGCGGGGTGAGGGGGACTGGTCTGCGCGGAGGCCCGATAGGCCGCGTACCCGCGCTGGATGCCGATCTGGTCGGCGATGTGGCGGGCGTCGTGCCAGACGCCCCACAGGAAGCTGGATCCTCTGCGGGACTGCCACGGCAAGCCGAGGAAGTAGATCCCCGACTCGGCCGACACGCCGCGCTGGTGGCGCGGGCGCCCGCGCTCGTCGAAGGCCGCGGGATCGATCTGCAGCCACGAGTAGTCCAGCGCGAACCCGGTGGCCCAGACGATCGACGTCACACCGGCGGCGTGCAGATCGAGCGACAGGATCGGGTGCGTGAGGCTCTCCGGATCCTGGCCGATCACATGCGCCTCCGGCTCCGCGGGCAGATCGAGTCCGTTGCGCAGCACGTAGGCGTCGGCCTCGTCCAGCACGGAGAGGTAGTTTGCGTCTCCGGCGAGGATGTTGGCGCGCAGGTCGGGAGCGATCGCAAGCTCGCCATCCTCGTAGGCGCCGGCGCGGCCGAGCAGGGTCACCCCGGTCGCGGCGAGCCGGCGGAAGTCGACGGTGTGCCCGCCGTGGGCTCCGCTCACCGCGATCGTCACGTGTTCGGCGCCGACCGGGGGAGCGGCCATGTCCCACTTGCCGAGCACGCCCAGCCACCAGCAGAAGTCGCGGCCCCGGTAGCTGCGCGGAGGACGGTCGTGCGGGCCGACCGCGAGGTACACCTCGCGACCGGAACGACGCAGTTCGTCCGCGATCTGCACGCCCGACGATCCCGCGCCCACCACCAGCACCGCGCCCTCCAGCAACTGCGCGGGGTTGCGGTACTGGTTCGAGTGGAGCTGGTGGATCCCCGCCTCGTCCGGCACGACTTCGGGGATGATCGGGCGCTGGAACGGCCCGGTCGCGGCGACCACGTAGCGGGCGTCGATCGTTCCCTCATTCGTCTCGACGGAGAACCCCGGGCGGTTCGCCTGCGGGCGCACGCTGCGCACCTCGACGCCGGTGCGGATCGGCGCGCGGAACTTCTCGGCGTACGCGACCAGATAGTCGGCCACCTGCTCCTTGCCGACGAAGCTGTCCGGATCACCGTCGAACGCCAGACCAGGGAACCGGTCGTGCCAGGCCGGACCGTTCGCGACCAGCGAATCCCAGCGCCACGAGCGCCAGCGCTCTGCGATCCGGTCCCGTTCCACCACGAGATGCTCCACGCCTGCCCGGCTCAAGTGCTCGCTCATCGCGATGCCGGCCTGGCCGGCGCCGACGACCAGCACCTCCACGTCTTCGTGCGACATCCGTTCCTCCACTGCGTTCGTTCCTGCTGCCTCCATGCTCGCGGGGTCATTCATATCTGTCCACTTCACATATCCGAAGAACTGCATCTGATCTGTTGATATGCTTTCGCCATGGCCCGACTCCAGAGCGCCGACATGACACTCGTGCAGCTGCGCTACTTCGTGACCGCGGCGATGCATCGTTCGATGACGGAGGCGTCGATCGATCTGCACGTCGCACAGTCGGCCGTCTCGACCGCGATCGCACAGCTGGAGAGATCGCTGGGTGTGCAGCTGTTCGTGCGGCAGCGCAGCAAGGGCCTCTCTCTGACCGAGGCGGGAGAGCAGCTGCTGCGCGATGCGCAGTCGGTGCTCGCGCAGGTGGAGGAGATGACCGACGTCGTCCGCGGACGGCATCATCAGGTGCGCGGCACGTTGCGGCTCGCGTGCTTCGTGACGCTCGCTCCGTTCGTGCTGCCTCGGCTGATCACCCGCGTCGAGCAGGAGCATCCTGACCTGCGGATCGAGATCATCGAGACCGACATGGAGGGCACGACGGACCTGCTGCTCTCCGGAGCCGTCGAGGGAGGCATCATCTACGACTTCGGCAGGGTGCACGACCTCGCGTTCGACCCGCTCTTCCCCTCGCCTCCGCATGTGATCCTCGCGGCGGATCATCCGCTCGCCGAGCGTGAGGACGTGGCGTTGGCAGAGCTCGCCGAGTCCGAGCTGGTGCTGCTGGATCTGCCGCAGTCGCGGGAGTACTTCCTCGGCATGCTGGAGGCCGCCGGCGTCGTACCCCGGGTGCGGTACAGCTCGCACAGCTACGAGACCGTGCGCTCGCTGGTCGCGCGCGGGCACGGCTATTCGATCCTGAACCAGGTGCCGCGCGCGCCGCTCACCTACGACGGCGGGGAGCTGCGGGCGCTGCGCATCGCGGGCGACCCACCGGCCCTCGACGTCTGCTTCGCGCGTGTGACACGGGTGCGACCGACCGCGCGGACGCAGGCGGTCGCGACCCTCGCCCGAGAGCTGTTCGGCACCGCCGGCTGACGCGGGCGGCCAGCGCGCGCCCGCGTCAGCCGCCTCAGCAGTGGCAGTGTCCGTCGGTGCAGTGCGTGCAGGCGTGACCGCTCGGTGACGGCGGCACGTCGAGCGCCGGGTTCTGGTCGAAGAAGCCGGTCGGCTTGAGCGTGAACCCGGTGTAGTCCACGGGCATGATGGGCCAGTCCTCGGTGCGCGGGAAGTGCGTGAGGCCGAAGCTGTGCCAGAGCACGATGTCCTCGCCGTCGATCTCGCGATCCGCCTTCTGGAACTCCGGCAGACCGGGGGATCCGACGCTCTGGTTCACGAAGTCGCCCGCCGGGTAGCGCTCCCCCTCGGCATACCGGGTCACCCACAGGTGCTCGGTCGCGAACGCGGCGCGCTTGCTGATCGAGGATCCGTCCGCCGCGGCGAGCGTGGGCTGACCCTGCGGGAACAGCGTGTACGCGACCGGTTCGCCCACATGATTGCGCTTCTCGGTGTTCACGACCTCCCACACCCGGCCGACGCTGCCGTCGGCGCGGCGGCGAGCATCGGACTCCTGGGTGAGCGCTCGCCGCGATCGGGTGAACGCGTTGCCGTGCGGGTTGCCCTCGCCCTGTGGCACCCGCTGCACGTCGAGCTCGTGCACGGCGTTGCGCTCACCGTCCACGGCCATGTCGAGCCGCGCGCAGAACAGGTGCTGGTGGTAGGGCGCCGCGAGGCCCGGCGCGATGTGCGACGCGTACGGGTATCCCGCGCCGGGGTAGCGCGCCGTGAACACGATCCCGGTGGCCTTGGCCTCGAACTCGATCGTGCCGTCCAGGTAGAAGTACCAGTAGAAGCCATAGTCGTAGTTGCCGACGGTCGTGAAGAAACTCACCACGAGGCGGCGCTGACGGCGGGAGGAACGGTGGTTCGCCCACTCGTCGGTGTGCTTCCAGAGCAGGCCGAAGTCCTCCTCGTGGATGCAGATGCCCTGGGAGATCTCGCGCGGGTTGCCGAAGTCGTCGGCGACGACGGGGGACAGGTAGGTGATCTCGCCCAGGCAGTCGCAGCCGAGCTCGAGCGAGTTCGCGTCGCGGCCCACCAGGTATTCTCCGGTGTCGAAGTAGTTCTGCCATGAGCGGTATGGGGCGGGATCGCCGTAGGGCACGACCATCTCGGCGATCGACGCGCGCTCGATGACGGAGCGGCGGGTGCCGTGATCGTCGAATCCGATCTGACCGAGGATCAGTCCTTCGCGAGCGTCGAATCCGACGTGCAGATCCCACTTCTGCCAGCGCAGCACGTTGCCCTCGAGTGTGAAGCTCGGGCCCTCCGGCTGGGTGATCTGCAGAGGCTTGAGGTCGGTGCGCAGCGGCCCTGTCAGCTCCGGATCCTCGAAGTTGCCGTTCGTGAGCGGATCATCGGTGGGGCCGCCGTCGATGATGCGCACGACCTTGCGCTCGATCATGTCCACGAAGGCGACCAGCTGGTCGACCGGATGACCCCAGGCGTAGTCGTTCGCGTCGCGCTGCACGAAAGCGAGACCGCGCAGCAATCGTCGGCCTTCCTCGCCGTCGTAGTCGAAGATGCCCGCGGAGAGAGGGGCGACACGCACGCCGTCAGGGGTCAGGCCACGCGTCGCGAGAGCGGCACGCCAGCCCTCGTCCGCGCCCAGGATGCCCTCGATCGCTTCGAACTCCTCGAGCAGCACCGGCGCCTGCCCTGCCAGCGCCGGATCGACGTCGACCGCCGACACGGTCGTGCCGGCGCTCAAGTCGATCACGAGGTCGGTCGTGGCTCCGGTCGCCGTATCGAGCAGGATCCCCCTCGCCTCGCGCGGCACGGGGTCGCCGCTGCGCAGGGCGGCCTTGGCAGGCTCTTTGAGCGACAGATAGGCCACGCGCACGGTGTCGCCGAGGCGGCCCTCTGCGACGAGATGGTCGCGTGCCGCGGTGAGCTCCGCCGCATTCAGGGGGTCGAGCGGGTGCGCGACGATGGTGGCGTCAGAGGCTTCCAGGGAAGTGCTCACGGTGTCTCCTTCAGGGCGGACGCTGTGTTCGGCGCGAAAGCCGGGTACAGGGTGGGTCAGAGCTCGTGCGGGTGGGTCGAGACCAGGACCTCGGTCTCGGCGGCGGCGGCGTCGAACTGATCCGCCGCAGCTGAGGAGCCGGGCCGGCGGCGCTCGTACAGGTAGCCGACGAGGGCGAGGACGGCGATCACCACGAGCGTGCCGATCGTGAATGTCTCGAAGGTGCCGCGGTCGACGCCCCAGACATCCGCGAAGTCGTATTTGATGCCGAACACCGCCTCCAGTGTGCCGGGGAACACGGCCACCCAGGATCCGAGCACGACCCACGCGTAGATCACGACGGTGCAGATCCACAGGCCGATGCGTCCTCCGGGGACGCGGAACGGCCGCGGCACGTCAGGGTACTTCCTGCGCAGCACGATGACGGTGGGGAAGATCAGAAGGTAGGACAGCAGCAGGGTCGAGATCGCGACGGTGAGCACGACGGTGAAGGCGGCGGCGGCACTGCCGTTGAGCAGCAGGGTCGCGGCCACGCAGAAGACCGTGGCGACCACGCCGGAGAGCAGGTTCATCCGCACCGGCGTGCCGAAGCGGTCCGAGAACTTCCCGAAATAGCGGAAGAACGCTCCGTCCGCACCGGCCGCGGCCTGCACCCGGTCGGATGCGATCATCCACGCGCTCGCCTGCGTGAGCACGACGAAGACGAACAGCGCGGCAGCGATCCACATGAGCGGGCCGGAGGCCGCACCGTAGACGGTGAAGACCTCCTTGAAGGCGTCGAGCAGGCCCGTGGCACCCTGCACCTTGTCGGCGGGCAGCACAGCGAGGATCGCGAAGATCGGCACCAGGTAGCAGAGGATCGAGATGAGGCCCGACGATGCGATCGCGCGCGGGACGTCCTTCTGCGGGTTGCGCATCTCTTCGGCGGCTCCGTTCGGCGCCTCGAACCCGACGACCGCGAACAGGATGACGGGCGTCACGGCGAGGAATCCGCCGAGCGTGGGAGAGAACTCGCCCGCGGCGTAGCCGTGCACGCCGTTCTTCGCCGCGTAGACGACGACGGTCACGACGAAGATCGCGAGCAGCGCGACCTTGACGATGCCGCCGACGGCGACGATCACCTTGCCGTAGTGCAGCCCGATGATCGCGGTGAGGATGGCCAGCCAGATGAAGCCGATCTTGAACGCGTAGTCTTCGATGCTGCCCGTCTTGAGCGGCGAGATGTAGGCGTCCCAGGTTGCCGCGGAGATGAACACGAGCGATCCGCCCATCCACAGCGGGTTAGTTATCCAGTAGAACATCGTCGACAGGGATGCGGCGAGCTTGCCGAAAGCGAGGCGCACCCAGACGAACGGGCCGCCTTCCTCGTGGAACGCGCTGCCCAGTTCGGATACGACGAACGCGTACGGGAGCAGGAACGTGACGCCGATGACGAGCGTCCACGTGAACGCCTGCGCCCCGCCGCCGGCCGCGATCTGCGCCACGGTGTCGATCGAGATGATCGCCGCGATCGACAGGAAGATGATGTCCAGTCGCCCCAGGGTCTTGCGGAAATTCTGGTTGCGAATCGCGGACGTTGCGATCTCAACGCTCATGGGGACTCCTCTGTCCGAGCCGTGCTGATCTTCGCGGGCCGGATCGCGGATGCGATCGGAGCCTCTTCGGGTGATGATCACAGTCAACCGGCACATGTGAAATCACGCCAATACACAGATGCGCGGCGCTGCATCAAATGAAATGATGCAGCGCCGCGCCAGGGCAAGGGTCACGGCTGGGCGGGCACGCCCAGGTCGTCCTCGTAGTCGTGATCCTTGGTCTCCGGGAGGAGGATCAGCGCGATCAGGGTCAGCACCGCCATCGATGACAGGTAGATGCCGACGAGCCAGGGCGATCCGCCGGTGAGCTGCCACAGCCACACCGCGATGAGCGGAGCGACCGCGGCGCCCAGGATCGATGACACGTTGTACGACACCGCGGAGCCGGTGTAGCGCACGTTGGTCGGGAACAGCTCGGGAAGCAACGCGCCCATCGGGCCGAACGTCGTGCCCATCAGCAGGAAGCCGAGGATGAGGAACGACTGCGTGAGCACGACAGCGAACGGCTCCCCGGCGTGCTGGCCGAGGAAGAACGGGAAGGTGAAGCCGAACAGGATGATCGCGATCGTCGTCCAGATCAGCAGCTTGCGACGTCCGATCCGGTCGGCCCACGGGCCGGAGAGCAGGGTGAAGATGCCGAAGAACACGACGCCGATGATCTGCATCACCACGAAGTCGGTGTATCCGAAGCCCTGGCCCGGATAGAACTGCGCCGCGAACGCGGCGGCGTCGAACGGCTTGCCCGCCGTCTCCGCAGCCTTCTGCGCGGCGGCCGACGCGATCTGCATCGACCACGGCTTGGTGCCGAACGAGAGCGTGAAGTTGGTCATCAGGTAGAACAGCACGTAGGTCGCCAGCATCACGAACGTGCCCAGGATCAGGTGCTTCCAGTGGTGTCGGAACACCGTCGCGAGCGGCAGCTTGCGGATCGCCCCGTTGTCGGACGCGCGCGTGAAGGTGTCCGACTCGACCAGCTTCAGACGCACCCAGAGGCCGATGATCACCATCACGGCGGAGAACAGGAACGGCACCCGCCAGCCCCAGCTCAGGAACGCCTCGGACTTGAGCGCCGGGTTGGTCGCGTGCGGCAGCATCGCGTTGATGATCAGGAACAGCCCGTTCGCGATGATGAAGCCGAGCGGTGCGCCCAGCTGCGGGAAGGATCCGTACCAGGCGCGCTTTCCGGCGGGGGCGTTCTCTGTGGCGACGAGCGCGGCTCCGGACCATTCGCCGCCGAGGGCGAACCCCTGCACGAGGCGCAGGATGAGCAGCAGCAGCGCGGCCCACCAGTTGATCTGCGCGAACGTCGGCAGAACACCGATGAGGAACGTGGCGATCCCCATCGTGAGCAGCGACGCGACGAGGGTGACCTTGCGGCCGTACTTGTCGCCGAAGTGCCCGAACACCATCGCGCCGATCGGACGCGCGATCATGGCCGCGCCGAACACCCCGAACGAGGCCAGCAGCGCCGTGGTGTCATTGCCGGTCGGGAAGAACAGGATCGGGAACACCAGCACCGCGGCGGTCGCGTAGACGTAGAAGTCGTAGAACTCGATCGTCGTGCCGATGAGGCTCGCGAGGATCACCCTCGATCGCGGGTTGGCGGGCGCGGTCACGGTGCTCATGCAGATCCTCCGGTCATGGTGCAGTCTTCCCCCAGGCGCTCCGACGAGCACCCCGGGAGTCTACGCCGGGCTCTCAGCCGGCACACAGGTTGACACGCGGTCGCGGCGGAGTTCTCGCACCCCCGGAGGGGACGTTTCAGTCGGTCGTCACCAGATCGCGGCGATGCCGGCGTTCACGGCGGTGAGCACGCCCACGCCCCAGAACAGCACGGGCGGGACCGAGTCTCCGCGCTTCTGACGGGCGGATCCGATGCCGAGCAGCGCTCCGATGATCAGCAGGATCACGAGCTTGGTCCCGATCTTCGCGTAGTTGATGCTCGCGCCCGTGGGCAGTCCCCAGGGCGCTGCGAGCGCGAGGCCGGCGACACCGGCGATCGTCAGGCCGACGGTCATGAGGCCGGTGATCTGCTTCTTGCCGCCGAAGGCCTGCACCGCCCAGGAGCCGAACAGCGTCGCGAAGCCGATCAGGTGGATGAACAGCACGATGTGGCGCAAGGTTTCCATGACGACAGGCTATGCCCGCGTCCAGGAACGTGCCAGGAAGGCACGCCTCAGCCCGCGGCCTCAGCCTCGCAGCGAGCGGATCACCTGGGCGGTGCGCAGGGCGGCGTCGGCCGCCTCGGCGCCCTTGTCCTCCTTGGAGCCTTCGAGCCCCGCGCGATCCAGGCCCTGCTGCTCGTCGTCCAGCGTGAGCACACCGAAGCCGACGGGCTTTCCCGCGTCCAGCGAGACCCGGGTGAGGCCGTCGGTGGTGGCGGCCGAGACGTACTCGAAGTGCGGGGTGCCACCCCGGATGATCACGCCCAGCGCGACCACCGCGTCGGCGCCGCCCGCGAACGCGGCCTGCGCGGCCACGGCGAGCTCGAAAGACCCGGGAACGCGCACCAGGCGATGGTTGGCACCCGTGGCCTCGAGCACGCGCTGCGCACCCGCGATCAGGCCGTCCGTGATCGTCTCGTGCCAGGTGCCGGCGACGATCACGACGTTCAGGCCGCTCGCGTCGATTCCGCCGGTCTCCGGTGCCCCTGCGCCGCTCATACGTCGTTCCTTCCGTTCTCCGCGCCGTTCGCCGCGAGGGCTGCGGCGAGGTCTGACTCGCCGATGATGTGGCCCATCCGATCGCGCTTGGTCTCGAGGTACTGGTGATTGTTCGGCCCGACGCCGACGATCAGCGGCACCTGCTCGATGACGTCCAGGCCGAGCTCGCGCAGCTGCGCGACCTTGTCGGTGTTGTTCGTCAGCAGACGCACCTTCGACACGCCCAGGTCGGTGAGGATCCCGGCCGCCGCCGCGTAGTCGCGCGCGTCGGCGGGAAGGCCCAGGGCGAGATTGGCGTCGACGGTGTCGAGGCCCTCCTCCTGCAGCGCGTAGGCGCGCAGCTTGTTGATCAGACCGATGCCGCGTCCCTCGTGGCCGCGCATGTAGATGACGATGCCGCCCTCCTGCTCGATCGCGTCCAGCGCCGCCTCGAGCTGCGGGCCGCACTCGCACTTGAGCGAGCCGAACGCCTCGCCGGTGAGGCACTCGGAGTGCACCCGCACCAGCGCGGTCTCGGTGGGCTCGCCGGAGACGACCGCGAGGTGGTCGGTCCCGGTGATCCTGTCCTTATATGCGAGGAACCGGAACACGCCGTGCGTGGTGGGCACGGTGGCGTCGGCGCGCAGGCTCACCCGGCGGCGCGTGTTGTTCGCCACGCAGTCCGCCTCGTCTCGCGGGTCGACCTCGTTGAGATAGGCGATGAGCTGCTCGATCGTGATCACGGGGATCCCGTCGCGCGCGCCGAGCTCCTGAAGGCCGGGCAGGCGCATCATGCTGCCGTCCTCGGCGACGACCTCGGCGATCGCGCCGACCGGGCGCAGCCCCGCCAGGCGCATGAGCTCGACAGCCGCTTCGGTGTGTCCGCCGCGCTGACGCACGCCGCCGTCGACGGCGCGCAACGGCAGCACGTGCCCGGGGCGGATGAGGTCGCCGGGCGTGGACTCCTCGTTCGCGAGCACGTTCAGCGTGTGCGCGCGGTCGGCGGCGCTGATGCCGGTCGTGACGCCGGAGGCCGCATCCACGCTGATCGTGTAGGCGGTGCCGCGGGCGTCCTCGTTGGCCTCGACCATCGGCGGCAGGTTCAGCGCATCCGCGATCTCGGACGGCATCGGCGCGCACAGGTACCCGGAGGTCCAGCGCACGGTCCAGGCGATCCACTCCGGCGTCGCCAGCTCTGCGGAGAGGATGACGTCGCCCTCGTTCTCGCGGCTCTCGTCGTCCGCGACGAGCACGGGACGTCCGGCGCGGAGGGACTCCAGCGCCTCGGGGATCGTGGAAAGGCTCATCGGGAGCCTCCTTCCGTTGCGGCGGCGCGGTCGGCGCCGGTGTCTGCGGCCCGGAACGCGAGCAGCCGCTCGACGTGCCGGGCGAGGATGTCGGTCTCGAGGTTCACGCGATCGCCGACGACGCGGGATCCGAGCGTCGTGGCCGCGAGGGTCTCGGGGATGAGGGACACCTCGAACCAGTCCCCGGTCCCTGAGCCGGCGGCCCCGGTCCCTGAGCCTGTCGAAGGGGCGTCGCTCACGGCGCTCACGGTGAGCGAAGTGCCATCGACGGAGATGGATCCCTTGTCGACGACGAGCGGCGCCAGGTCGCGCGGCAGCGAGATCCGCAGCACGCTCCACTGCGCACCGGGTCGCACCTCGAGCACGTCGCCGACGCCGTCGACGTGGCCCTGCACGATGTGGCCGCCGAGGCGGGCGCCCACGGGCATCGCCTTCTCGATGTTGACGCGGGTGCCGACGGTCGCGCCGCCGATCGCCGCGACGTCGAGCGTCTGCTTCATCACATCGGTGTCGAAGGTGTCGGCCGTGGATCCGACGACGGTCAGGCACACGCCGCTCACCGCGATCGACTCGCCGTGCACGGCATCGGAGGCGGCCTTCGGCGCGCGCACGGTGAGCCGCCAGCCGTCGCCGGCGGGCGCGATCGCGGTGATCTCGCCGATCTCCTCGATGATTCCGGTGAACATCAGGATCCTCCTTCGTTCCGGGTGGTTTGGGGGCGGGTCGCGGTCTCGTCCGCGGCGTCGAGGTGAGCGATCGCCAGCAGGTCGTCACCGAGCGGAAGCCACTCGTCGACGACGAGGCGCCGGGCGTCGCCGATCGAGCCCACGCCGATGTCGGTGAGCGCCAGCTTCGGGCCGCCGAGCAGCACGGGGGCCAGATAGGCGAGGACCTCGTCGGCGAGGCCCGCGGCGAGGAAGGCGCTGGCCAGCGTCGGGCCGCCCTCCACGAACACCCGCTGCACTCCGCGGTCGCGGAGATCGGCGAGGATCACCGCGAGATCATGCTGCGGGTAGAACAGCGGCTCGTGCGGGTGGCGGCGCACGGCCGCGTCCACAGGCGTCTCCCGCATGCCGATCACGACGGGGATCGGCTGGTGCGGGAGCAGCGCGTCGCCCTCGCGCGCGCTGAGGGCGGGGTCGTCGGCGAGCACCGTGCCGGTGCCGACCACGATCGCGTCGGCCTGGGCGCGGCGGCGATGCACATCGGCGCGGGCGGCGGGACCGGTGATCCACTGGCTGGTTCCGTCCGCGGCGGCGGCGCGGCCGTCCAGGCTCTGCGCCCACTTCACCGTCACGTGCGGGCGTCCGAGCCGCTGCACGGCCAGCCAGCCGGCGATGAGCGAACGTGCTGCCTCGGATCCTTCGCCGGCCTCGACGTCGAGCCCCGCGGTGCGCATCCGCTCCGCCCCTCCGCTGGAGGCGACGCCCGGATCGTCGAGCGCGTAGAGGACGCGGGCGACGCCGGCGTCGATGAGGGCCTGTGCGCACGGACCGGTGCGGCCGGTGTGATTGCAGGGTTCGAGCGTCACCACCGCGGTGGCGCCGCGCAGCTGTGCGGCCGCGACGCGCGACAGCGCGTCGACCTCGGCGTGGGGCGTGCCGGCCCCGCGGTGCCAGCCCTCGGAGAGCACGCGGCCGTCGGGGGAGAGGATCACGGCGCCGACCTGCGGGTTCACTCCGCGCGGGCCACGGCGCGCGATGTCGAGCGCGCGCAGCATCGCCGCGTGCTCCACCGGTGTCGCCGTCATGTCGTTTCCTCGTCCTGCGTCAAAAGGATCGGATGTCCGGGGCGGGCGCACGGCGACCGTGCGTGCTGCCTCTCATCCGGACTCGCGAGCTTTCGCTCGCATCACCGTCGGTCCCGGAATTCCACCGGATCGGCCTCGAATCCACTCAGGATCCTCGGTTCGCGGACTGTCACCGCCGGTTCGGATTCTCACCGACCCCGGAGCACGTTTCTGCTCCCAGCTTAGTCAACACGCCTCCCTCCGATTCATTCCGGCGAATGCTCCTGTGACGCCGCGGGTCATCCTCGCAGGCTCATTTCAGCAGCCGGGACAGGCGTCTGTCTGCAAGCGGCTTGCCCCCGGTCTGGCAGGTGGGGCAGTACTCCAGCGACCGGTCGGCGAAGAACACGCTGCGCACGGTGTCGCCGCAGACCGGGCAGGCCTCACCGCGGCGGGCGTGCACCTGCATGCCCCGGCGCTTCGCGTCCTTGAGGTCGGCCGGGGGCCTGCCGCTCGCCGCGGTCACCGCATCGCGAAGGGTCGTCTGCATCGCGTCGTACAGTCGGGTGACGTCGGCATCGTCGAGACCACCCGCGGAGGCGTACGGCGACATCCGCGCCGCGTGCAGGATCTCGTCCGAATAGGCATTGCCGATCCCGGCGATCACGCCCTGGTCGCGGAGCAGGCCCTTGATCTGGGTGCGACGGCCGTCGAGCAGCGCCGCGAACGCGTCCCGGGTGAACGACGGATCCAGCGGATCCGGTCCCAGCCGCGCGATCCCGGGGACATCGGCGGGATCGCGCGCGACGTACGCGGCCAGCGACTTCTTGGTGCCCGCCTCGGTGAGGTCGAATCCGCTGCCGTCGTCGAACGCGATCCTCATCGCGATCGGCGACTTCCCCGGACGGATCAGCGTCGCCGGCAGCGCGTCATACCAGCGCAGCCACCCGGCCTTGGCGAGATGGAAGATGAAGTGCAGCTGCGATTCGGTCTCGCTCGCCAGCGTCAGGTCGAGGAACTTGCCGTGCCGCGCGACGGACTCCACCCGGGAGCCCGCAAGGACGGTCACCGCGGGATCGAAGGTCTTGAGCGCCGAGACGGCCGACACCGAGGCGCGCGTGATGGTCAGCCCGACCGCACGCGCGCCGAGGAAATCGACCAGCCCCTGCACCTCTGGCATCTCCGGCATGGGTTCATCCTGCCACCGGCCACCGACCCGTGGCGGGATGAACCCGTGCTGGTCTGCGTCAGACCCGGCGGAGCAGACCGACCCTGTCGTACACGTCGGCGAGCGTCTTGTCGGCGACCTCGTCGGCACGGGCGGCATTCGCCGCGAGGATCCGGTCGAGCTCGGCGGGGTCGGCCAGCAGCTCGCTCACGCGCTCGCGCACCGGGCCGAACTCGTGCACGACGACCTCGGCGAGGCCCTTCTTGAAATCGCCGTAGCCGCGGCCCGCATACTCGTCTTCGATGGACTCGATCTGACGGCCGGTGAGTGCGGCGTAGATGGTGAGCAGGTTCGAGACGCCCGGCTTGTTCTCCCGGTCGTAGCGGACGGAGCCCTCGTTGTCGGTCACCGCGCGCATGACCTTCTTCGCCGACTTCGCCGGATCGTCCAGCAACCACAGCACGCCCGCGTCGCTCTCCGCCGACTTCGACATCTTCGAGGTCGGGTTCTGCAGGTCGTAGATGCGGGCCGTGTCCTTCTGGATCACCGGGATCGGCACGACGAACGTCTCGCCGAAGCGCGAGTTGAACCGCTCGGCGAGGTCGCGGGTGAGCTCCACATGCTGCTTCTGATCGTCGCCGACCGGAACGACATCCGTCTGGTACAGCAGGATGTCGGCCGCCATCAGCACCGGATAGGTGAACAGGCCGACCGAGGCGGCATCAGCGCCCGAGCGGCTCGTCTTGTCCTTGAACTGCGTCATCCGGCCGGCCTCGCCGAAGCCGGTGATCGTGCTGAGGATCCACGCGAGCTCGGCGTGCGCGCGCACGTGCGACTGCACATACAGCGTCGACTGGGAGGGCTCGATGCCCGCCGCGATGTACTGCGCGGCGGTGCGACGGGTCTTCTCGCGCAGCTCGGCCGGATCCTGCGGCACGGTGATCGCGTGCAGGTCGACCACGGAGAAGAACGCGTCGTAGGAGTTCTGCAGGTCCCGCCACTGCAGCAGCGCCCCGATGTAATTGCCGGCCTGGAGGGAGTCGGCGGAGGGCTGCATTCCGGAGTAGAGGCGGGGTTTCGTCACGGTTCAATCCTATGGGGCGCCCCGGCGTCGCACGGCCCGCCCCCTAGGCTGGGCGCATGGCGGTTCCCGGGCAGACATCGCGTGCGCGTTCGCGCAGGGATCGCGCGCTGTACGTCGAGATCACGATCCGCGCTCCGCTCGAGACCGTCTGGGAGCTCACTCAGGATCCGCATCGGCACATCCGCTGGGACGCGCGATTCAGCGCGATCCGGCCCGTGCGGACCCGCGAGGACGGCGCTCAGGAGTTCGAGTACGAGCGCGGGCTGGGACTGCACACGATCCGGGGCACCGGGGTGTCGCTCGGCACTCGGCACGGACGCGAAGGCGAACGCACATCCGCACTCGTGTTCGATTCCGCCGATCCGCTCTCGCCCCTGCGCCGCGGCAGGGGATACTGGCGCTACGTCCCCACGACGGATGGTGTGCGCTTCCTCACCGGCTACGACTACGAGCCGGGCTGGGGTCCGCTTGGCCGGGTTCTCGACCCGCTGCTCGTGCGCCCCTTCGTGTGGTGGCTCACCGCGCGCAGCTTCGATCGCCTGCGGCTCTGGGCCGAAGCGGGGATCGCGCCGGAGCGGACCTCGTGGTGGCGCGCACTGCGCCCCGGGCCTCGTCCGCGGGCGCGGCGCTGCCTGTCCCGGCCGCCGCAGCGCGGATCCGGGGTCATGCAGGATGCACCCGCCGCGCTCGCGGAGATCGAGCGGTGACCGGGGCGCAGGGCGTCTTCCAGCGCGCCCTGGGGGAGGAGTTCGCGCGACTCCATCCGCAGCTGCAGCGTCGATTCGGTGTCGGCGTGGCCGCCGGATACGGCTGCATCGGCCGCGGCGTGATGACCGAGGTGCGACGCGGGCCCTGGTGGACAGTCCCCTTTCTCGCGCTCGGCTCGGCGCGCAACATCATGTTCCCGGAGAAGGGCAGCGGGGTCCCGTTCCAGATCGACAACCATGCGTACGTCGATGGATTCGGCCGCGAGACGGTCACCTTCGCCCGCACCATGCAGGTGCGTCCAGGGCGACGGCGACGCTTCGACGCGACCATGATCTACAGCGCGGCGCGCGGACGCATCGTCGACTACCTCGGCACGCACCAGCATCTCGCCGTGGATCTCGACCTGTCGGTCACCGATGACGGCGCGCTCCGGCTGGTGTCCGGAGCGCAGCGCTTCTACGAGGGGCCCATCGCGTTCCGGTTCCCCCTGCTGCTCAGCGGCCGCGCACACCTCGCCGAACGATACGACGACGAGCGTGAGTTCTTCGTGATCGATCTCGAGGTTCGCAATCCCGTCTTCGGACTGCTGTTCGGCTATCGAGGCGAGTTCACCTGCGAGTTCCCACAGGAGCAGGATGCACCGGAGACCGCGAAGCCGTACCGCGAAGAGCACCGCGAGTGAGCGGAAGGGCGCGGGCCGCGAGGGCGGGGACCGCTCAGTACGTGTAGTCCACGACAACGGGAGTGTGATCGCTCCAGCGCTCGGCGTAGGTGGCGGCACGGGCGACGTGATAGCCGGTCGCGCGCTCGGCGAGCGCAGGCGTCGCGAGGTGGTAGTCGATCCGCCAGCCCGCATCGTTGTCGAACGCCTGACCGCGCATCGTCCACCACGTGTAGGGGCCGTCGACCTCGCCGTGCGTCGCGCGGCCGATGTCGACCCAGCCGAGGCCGGGTCCGGTGGAGCCGTCCACGCCGGCGACCTGCTCGCCCGCCGCGCCCAGGAAGCGGTCGAAGTAGGCGCGCTCCCGCGGCAGGAAGCCCGCCTTGGTGCGGTTGCCGCGCCAGTTCTTGATGTCGAGTTCGCGGTGGCCGACGTTGAGATCGCCGGTGACCAGGGCGAGCCCGCCGTCGGCGCCGAGCTCACCCATTCGCGCGGTCATCGCGTCGAGGAACTTCCATTTCTCGACCTGCTTGGGGGTGTCGGCCTCGCCGCTGTGCACGTACGCGCTGACCACCGTGAGCAGGGTGTCTCCGAGCACGAAGTCGGCCTCGAGCCAGCGGCCCTTCGAGTCGAAGTCCTCGGCGCCGAACGTCGTGCGGGATGCCAGCGCGGGCTGCCTGCTGAGCACCGCGACGCCGGCGCGGCCCTTGGCCGTCGCCTCGTCGTGCAGGATCGACCAGCCGGGGAACGCCGCCTCGAGATGCTCGTCCTGCGCGCGCACCTCCTGCAGAGTGAGCACGTCGACACCGGCATCGTCGAGCCAGGTGTGCATCCCGTTGCGGACCGCGGCGCGGACCCCGTTGACGTTGACGGTGGCGATACGCAGGTGAGGCATGGATCCAGCCTAACGAGCGCCGCCGACATCGCTCTTCACGCCCGACGTGCGACGGCGCGGCCGCGCGTCGACCGGCGCCTCCGTGTGCGGATCATCGCGGCGCGGCCCCTCCAGCAGCAGCCCGAGCAGCCCCTCCTCGTCGTCCGAGGGTGCTGCCGCCGCCTGATCCGCGAGCGCATCGCCCCACTCCTCGCGTGCTTGCCGCGCGGCGCGGGCGGTCGCGCGGCGGCGCCACCATGGTGCGGCGTCATGGGCCTGTTCCGCCCGACGCAGACGCACCTCGGCGGCCAGCACGAGGGCCGCGAGTTCTGCGCGCCGCGCCGCGTCCTCGTCGACCTCCTGGAGGGGCTGGTCGCGGTCCTCGGCGGTGAGCGCGATCCATGCCGCGGCGACCAGGATCACGACCGCCACCCAGCGGCACCACAGCAGCATCGCGATGATCACGGCGAAGGTCGCCAGCAGTGGATTGCCCGGGGTATGGCTGAGCAGCAGGCCGGCGCCCAGCTGCAGCACCACCACCGCGCCGCCGCCGAGCATCGACCCGGGAAGGATCGTGCGCCAGGCGAGCCTGGTGCCGGTGAGGAACCGCACGAGCAGCGCGATCGCGGCGGAATCGATCGCGAACATCACCACGACGGAACCCGCCCGGGTGAGCAGGTCGAAGGCGGTGGTGCCGAGGTGCCAGCCGAGCAGGTCGAGCACCTGCCGGAGCGCCCAGACTCCCACGAAGCCGAGGACCGATCCGACCAGCAGCGCCAGGCCGAACAGGATCCCGGCGACGCCGTCTCGCAGCTTCAGCAGCACGAAGCTGCGGCTGTCGTACGGCAGCCCGAAGATGTCCCGCACGGCGCGCCGGGTGAAGGTCACCGCGGTGATCCCGGTCCACGCGACCACGACGGCGGCGACGAAGCCCGTGATGCTCAGCACGCTGCTCGCCTCGGAGGCGAGCGACTGCACGTCGTCGGGATGGACGAGGCCGTGCTCGCTGACGATGCCAGGGATGTAGCTGTTCGCGATCGCGGTGAGCAGGGCGATGGCCCGCTCGCTGCCGCCGAGCCAGAGACCGGCCGAGGCGAAGGCGATGTAGAGCAGGCCGAACACGGCGAAGAGTCCCTGGTAGCTCATGCCCGCGGAGAGCAGGAATCCGTTGCGCTGCAGGAACCGGCGCCAGACCCGGATCGGGAACGCCCGCATCGTGCGGCGGGTGAGTGCGGCCGCACGCTCGATCGGCGCCTCGAGTCGCGCTCTCAGCTCCGATTCGGATTCCGCCACGCACTCACCCTAGCGACCGGGCGAGACGCGAGGAGGCACCACCCGCATCGGGTGGTGCCTCCTCGACCCGTCGACAGGTTCGGGGCGCGACAGGCTCAGGGGCGGCCGCGCAGGACCGCCTGCTTCACCTCGGCGATCGCCTTGGTGACCTCGATGCCGCGCGGGCAAGCCTCGGTGCAGTTGAAGGTCGTGCGGCAGCGCCACACGCCCTCCTTGTCGTTCAGGATGTCCAGGCGCACGTCGGCGCCGTCATCGCGGGAGTCGAAGATGAACCGGTGCGCGTTGACGATCGCGGCGGGACCGAAGTATTGCCCGTCCGTCCAGAACACGGGGCAGGACGACGTGCAGGCGGCGCACAGGATGCACTTCGTGGTGTCGTCGAAGATCGCCCGGTCGGCGATCGACTGCACGCGCTCCTTGCCCTTGGGCGGCTCGGAGGTGGCCAGCAGGAACGGCTTCACCTCGCGGTATGACGCGAAGAACGGCTCCATGTCGACGACGAGATCCTTCTCGAGCGGCAGACCCTTGATCGCCTCGACGTAGATCGGCTTGGAGATGTCCAGGTCCTTGATCAGCGTCTTGCAGGCGAGCCGGTTGCGGCCGTTGATGCGCATCGCATCGGATCCGCAGACGCCGTGCGCGCAGGAGCGGCGGAAGGTGAGGGATCCGTCGACCTCCCACTTGATCTTGTGCAGCGCGTCGAGCACGCGGTCGGTGGCGTACAGCTCCACGTCGTAGTCCACCCAGTGCGGTTCGGCGTCCACCTCCGGGTCGAATCGGCGGATGTTGAACGTCACCAGGAACGACTGCACCCCGGTGTCGTCGGCGGCCTGCAGATCGGCGACGGCGTTCGGGTCGACAAGAGCGGTGGACATCAGTACTTCCTCTCCAACGGCGGGTAGTTCAACTCGCCCTGCTCGTTCTTCGTGAAGACGACCGGCTTCCAGTCCAGCTTGATGTGGTCGGCGGGGGTCGAGGAGTGCGGGTCACCGGTCAGGTAGGCCATGGTGTGCTTCATGTAGTTCTCGTCGTCGCGCTTCGGGAAGTCGTCGCGCATGTGACCGCCGCGGCTCTCCTCGCGGTTCTGTGCGGCGTAGACGACGACCTCGGCGATGTCGAGCAGGAAGCCGAGCTCGACGGCTTCGAGCAGATCGGTGTTGAACCGGCTGCCCTTGTCGTCGACGTGCACGTTCTTGTAGCGCTCGCGGAGTTCGGCGATCACGCCGAGCACGTGCTCCAGCGACTCGTGCGTCCGGAACACCTGGGCGCCCTTGTCCATCTCGTCCTGCAGCTTCTTGCGCAGCACGGCGATCCGCTCGGTCCCCGCGTTGTTGCGCAGGCCTTCGAGCATCGTCTTGACGGCGGCCTCCGGGTTCTCGGGGAGGGGCTGGAACTCGGCCGTCTGCACGTAGGCGACGGCGTTGCGGCCGCTGCGCTTGCCGAACACGTTGATGTCCAGCAGCGAGTTGGTGCCGAGGCGGTTGGCGCCGTGCACCGAGACGCACGCGCACTCGCCCGCGGCGTACAGGCCAGGGACGATGGTGTCGTTGTCGGCGAGCACCTCGCCGTTGTTGTTCGTCGGGATCCCGCCCATCGCGTAGTGCGCGGTCGGCATCACGGGCACCGGCTCGACGACCGGGTCGACGCCCAGATAGGTGCGTGCGAACTCCGTGATGTCGGGAAGCTTGGTCTCCAGCACCTCGGCGCCGAGGTGCGTGCAGTCCAGCAGCACGTAGTCCTTGTGCGGGCCTGCGCCACGGCCCTCCGCGACCTCCTGCACCATGCAGCGGGCGACGATGTCGCGCGGGGCGAGATCCTTGATCGTGGGGGCGTACCGCTCCATGAACCGCTCGCCGGACGCGTTGCGCAGGATCGCGCCCTCGCCGCGGGCGCCTTCGGTGAGCAGGATCCCGAGGCCGGCGAGGCCGGTCGGGTGGAACTGGAAGAACTCCAGGTCCTCCAGCGGCAGGCCCTTGCGCCAGACGATGCCGACGCCGTCACCGGTGAGGGTGTGCGCGTTCGAGGTGGTCTTGAAGATCTTGCCGAAGCCGCCGGTCGCGAAGATGACGGCCTTGGCGTGGAACACGTGCAGCTCGCCCGTGGCGAGGTCGTAGGCGACGACGCCGGCGACGCCGGTCTTTCCCGCCTTGTCCTGCACGGTGATCAGGTCGAGCACGTAGAACTCGTTGAAGAAGTTGATGCCGAGCTTGACGCAGTTCTGGAACAGCGTCTGCAGGATCATGTGACCGGTGCGGTCGGCCGCGTAGCACGCGCGGCGGACGGGGGTCTTGCCGTGCTCGGCCGTGTGCCCGCCGAAGCGGCGCTGGTCGATCTTGCCCTCGGGTGTGCGGTTGAACGGAAGGCCCATGTTCTCGAGGTCGATGACCGCGTCGATGGCCTCCTTGGCGAGGATCTCCGCCGCGTCCTGGTCGACGAGGTAGTCGCCGCCCTTGACGGTGTCGAAGGTGTGCCACTCCCAGCTGTCCTCTTCGACGTTCGCGAGCGCCGCAGCCATGCCGCCCTGCGCTGCGCCGGTGTGGGAGCGCGTGGGGTAGAGCTTCGAGATCACTGCGGTCTTCGCGCCGGGGCCGGCCTCGATCGCCGCGCGCATCCCCGCGCCGCCGGCGCCGACGATGACGATGTCGAACTGATGGTGGTGCACGCCGTTCTTGACGACGGAATCCTGGGTCTCAGTGGTCACTGGATCTGCCTATCTGTCTGCGTTTGTGTCGCCGGAGCGGGTCAGCTGCCGGGGTGGCAGGTCGCCCACATCGCGCCGTCCTGGAACACGCCGTTGCACGGGTCGAAGGTGAACACGACCAGGGTGCCGAGCAGGATCAGGAGCGCGGCGGCGAGGCCGATCACGACGACCAGCGTCTTGCGGATGCCCTGGTGGCCGACGTAGTCGTTGACGACCGTGCGCATGCCGTTCGCGCCGTGGATGAGTGCGAGCCACAGCATCAGCACGTCCCACCACTGCCAGAACGGGGTGGCGTACTTGCCGGCGACGAACGCGAAGTCGAGCGCGTGGATGCCCTCGCCGAGCATCAGGTTCACGAAGAGGTGACCGAAGATCAGCACGACGAGCACGACGCCCGAGACGCGCATGTAGATCCAGCCCCACTTCTCCATGTTGACGCCCTTGCGGCGGCGGGGGGCTGCCAGGTGCTGCGTGGTGAACACGTCGGCGGACATCAGTGCGAACCCCCTACGGCGGAGAAGACATTCATCAGATGGCGCGGCACGAACCCGGCGAGCAGCACGAGCCACAGGCCCAGCACGATCCAGAACATCTGACGCTGGTAGCGCGCGCCCTTCGACCAGGCGTCGATCAGGATGATCCGCAGGCCGTTCAGCGCGTGGAACACGATCGCGGCGACCAGGATCGTCTCGCCGACGCCCATGATCGGGTTCTTGTAGGTGCCGAGGACGGCGTTGTACGCCTCGGGGGACACCCGGATGAGCGACGTGTCGAGCACGTGCACCAGAAGGAAGAAGAAGATCGCGATTCCGGTGATGCGATGCAGAACCCAGGACCACATGCCTTCGCGGCCCCGGTACAGGGTGCCGCGTGGCGTCTTGGAGGTGGTCTCTGAAATCGAAGGCGTCAAGCGAGTGCTTGCGGACACAGTCGTCCTCCCTGATCTAAGCGGCGGATCGCGGCGCTCAGGCGTCCGATCCCTGCAATCCTATTCCTGTCGAAACGCTGGGAGCGACGAAGGGCACCCTTAGCGTCGATGCGCATCTGCGATCGGGTCCATGCGCAGATGCGATCGTGTCGCGGCGCCCGCGATCGTCGGATCGCATCGATACGCTGGGGCCATGCGCGAACCGATCAGGGACTTCTACGCCGTCATCCCGGCCGGCGGCATCGGGAGCCGGCTCTGGCCGCTGTCCAGGGCCGACGCGCCCAAGTTCCTGCACGACCTGACCGGATCCGGCCAGTCCCTGCTGCGCGACACCTGGGATCGGCTCACGCCGCTCACGGGCCCCGACCGGATCGCCGTGGTCACCGGCCGGGCGCACCGGGCCGCGGTCGAGCAGCAGCTGCCCGGCATCCCCGACAAGAACATGATCCTCGAGTCCGAGCCGAGGGAGTCCGCAGCGGCGATCGGTCTTGCGGCCGCGATCCTGCACCGCCGGGATCCGGACGTCATCATCGGATCCTTCAGCGCCGACCATGTCATCCGCGGCACCAGGGTGTTCGAGTTCGCCGTGCGCGACGCCGTGGAGGTCGCCCGCCAGGGCTACATCGTCACGATCGGGATCACCCCCACCGAGCCCGCGGTCGGATTCGGCTACATCAAGCAGGGCGCCGAGCTCGAGATCGAGGGCGCCCGCGAGGCCGCCCTGGTCGAACGGTTCGTGGAGAAGCCCGATCTCGCCACCGCGAAGAGCTACGTCGCCGATCGCAGCTACCTGTGGAACGCGGGCATGTTCATCGCCAAGGCGGACGTGCTGCTCGCCGAGCTCGCGCTGCACCAGCCGGCCCTGCACGCGGGGCTCATGGAACTCGCCGAGGCGTGGGACGACCGGGATCGCCGCGGTCCCGCCGTGGACCGGATCTGGCCCGCGCTGCCGAAGATCGCGATCGACTACGCGGTCGCCGAACCCGCCGCCGAGCGCGGGCGCCTCGCGGTCGTGCCTGGCCACTTCGACTGGGACGACGTGGGCGACTTCGCCTCTCTCGCCAAGCTGGTCCTGAACGGCCGCAAGAACGACCTCGCGGTGCTGGGCAAGTCGGCCCGGGTGCTGTCGGACGCGGCGAGCGGCATCCTGGTCAGCCAGACGTCGCGGGTGATCAGCCTCGTCGGGGTGCAGGACATCGTCGTCGTGGACACCCCTGACGCGCTGCTCGTGACCACGACCGAGCACGCGCAGCGCGTGAAGGGCGTGGTCGAGTCGCTGAAGCTCACAGGTCTCGGCGACGTGCTCTGAGCCCCGCAGGAACGCCGCCGCGATCGCTCCGAAAGAGGGTGTGCGCGAAGTACCGTGCTCATGTGAGCACAAACGAGCGCACATGATCTCATGTTTGTAACCATTGACGGGTACGACGCGGACGAGGATGCCCGATCTTCGCCTTCGTCGGTAACTTTCAAGTAACCCGCGATGGCCGCGGGTGCGTGTTCTGGAGGCCCCGAGTGACCATCTCCCTCACCAAGAAGTTGATCGGCGCGACCGTCGCTGCCGGTGTCATCGTCGCCCTCGCAGGCTGTGGCTCCGCTCCGGCGCCCGCGAGCTCGACCAACGCGAAGCCCGCTGACGCGAACTTCAAGCCCTGCCTCGTCTCCGACAGCGGCGGGTTCAACGACAAGTCCTTCAACGAGTCCGCCAAGATCGGCATGGACAAGGCGGGCACGGCCCTCGGCGTGAAGCCGATCGAGGTCGAATCCAAGTCGGACAACGATTACAAGAGCAACATCGACACGCTCGTCACGGGTGGCTGCACCCTGATCATCGGCGTCGGCTTCAAGCTCGATGCCGCCATCGCCGACGCGGCGATCGCGAACCCGAAGCTCCACTTCGGCATCATCGACTCGATGGCAGACCCGAAGAACACCGGCAAGCCGGCGTCCACGAACATCAAGCCGATCCTGTTCGACACCGCTCAGGCGGCCTACCTCGGCGGATACGCCGCGGCGGCCTGGTCGGCGCAGGCCGGCGGCAACAAGGTCGGCACGTTCGGCGGTCTGCAGATCCCGCCGGTGACGATCTTCATGGACGGCTTCGTCGACGGCGTGAAGAAGTACGACGAGGACAAGGGCGCCAAGGTCGAGTCCTTCGGCTGGGACGCGGCCACGCAGAAGGGCTCCTTCACCGGCGCCTTCGCCGCGAACGACACCGCCAAGCAGACCGCGCAGGGCATCCTCGACCAGGGTGTCGACGTGATCCTCCCGGTCGGCGGCCCGATCTACCTCTCCGCGAGCGCTGCGCTCAAGGACGGCGGCAAGAAGACGGTCATGATGGGCGTCGACTCCGACCTCGCGGTCGCCGACCCGTCCGTCGCCGACCAGATCCTGGTCTCGATCATGAAGCGCATCGATTCGGCCGTGTACGACACGGTGACGAGCACCGCCAAGGGCTCGTTCGACCCGACGCCGTACGTGGGCACGCTCGAGAACAAGGGTGTGGGCCTGTCTTCCTTCCACGCCTTCGAGAGCAAGCTCCCGAAGGGCCTCACCGACGAGCTGACGGCGCTGCAGGACAAGATCATCAAGGGCGACATCAAGGTCGTCTCGCCCAGCTCACCGAAGTAATCACCACCTGACGCGGGACGTTCCGATCCGCCGTCGTCGCCCCACCGGCGACGTCGGCGAGATCGGGCGTCCCGCGCTCTTTCTTGCGCCCGTCGCATCCGGATAAGGTCACAATCATGAAGCTCGAGCTGCGTGGCATCACCAAACGCTTCGGATCCCTCGTCGCCAACGACCACATCGACGTGGTCGTGGAGTCCGGGGAGATCCACGCCCTGCTGGGCGAGAACGGGGCAGGCAAGTCCACCCTGATGAACGTCCTGTACGGCCTGTACCAGGCCGACGAGGGCGAGATCCTCCTCGACGACGTGCCGCAGCACTTCCGCGGGCCCGGCGACGCGATGGCGGCCGGCATCGGCATGGTGCATCAGCACTTCATGCTCATCCCGGTGTTCACCGTCGCCGAGAACGTCATGCTCGGCCACGAGCAGTCCAAGGCGCTCGGCGTGCTCGACATCGGAGCGGCCCGCGAGCATGTGCGCGCGGTCGCGGCCCGCTTCGGGTTCGAGGTCGACCCTGACGCGATCGTCGGCGACCTGCCGGTCGGCGTGCAGCAGCGCGTGGAGATCATCAAGGCGCTCTCCCGCGACGCCAAGGTGCTCGTGTTCGACGAGCCGACGGCCGTGCTCACGCCGCAGGAGACGGACGAGCTGATGGGCATCATGGGCCAGCTGCGCGACGAGGGCACCGCCATCGTGTTCATCACGCACAAACTGCGCGAGGTGCGCGCGATCGCCGATCGGATCACGGTGATCCGGCTCGGCAAGGTCGTCGGCGAGGCCGATCCGCAGTCCTCCAACACCGAGCTCGCCTCGATGATGGTCGGCCGCCCCGTCGAGCTCACCGTGCACAAGGGTCCGCCCAAGATCGGGGAGGGCGGCCTGGTCGTGAAGAACCTCCGGGTCGTCGCCGCGGACGGCGTCGTCGTCGTCGACGACGTGG
The DNA here is from genome assembly GCF_039541635.1 of Microbacterium panaciterrae. NCBI lineage: Bacteria > Bacillati > Actinomycetota > Actinomycetes > Micrococcales > Microbacteriaceae > Microbacterium > Microbacterium panaciterrae. Next base: position 77,930 of record NZ_BAABGP010000003.1, on the reverse strand, counting down.
CCTTCGACGTGCGGCCGGGCGAGGTGCTCGCCATCGCGGGCGTGCAGGGCAACGGCCAGACCGAGCTCGCCGAGGCGATCATGGGGCTCGACCCGCGCACCAGCGGATCGATCAGGCTCGACGGCGAGGAGCTCGTCGGCCGCAGCGTCAACCAGGTGCTCGCCGCCGGCGTCGGCTTCGTGCCGGAGGATCGCAGCGAGGATGGCCTGGTCGGCGGGTTCTCGGTCGCCGAGAACCTCATGCTGGATCGCTCCGATGACCCGTTCTTCGCGCGGTTCGGCACGATCCAGCGGCGCGTGCTCGACGCGTTCGCGAAGGAGCGCATCGTGGAGTTCGACATCCGCACGCAGAGCCCCGGCCAGCCGGCGACGTCGCTGTCCGGCGGCAACCAGCAGAAGGTCGTGATCGCGCGCGAACTGACGCGCGAACTGAAGCTGCTGCTCGCCTCGCAGCCCACCCGCGGCGTCGATGTGGGCTCGATCGAGTTCATCCACAAGCGGATCGTGGCGACCCGCGACTCCGGGATCCCCGTGGTCGTGGTGTCGACCGAGCTGGACGAGGTCGTCGCCCTCGCCGACCGGATCGCCGTCATGTTCCGCGGCCGGATCGTCGGCATCGTGCCCGCGACCACCCCTCGTGACGTGCTCGGCCTGATGATGGCCGGCGAGAACCCTACGGAGGAAGCCGCATGAGCACCGAATCCGAACCGCAGGCGCCCGCGCCGGACGTGCCGGAGTCGCCTGCCGCGCAGGCGCCGGCCGGGCCGCCGATGACGCGCAACATCCAGGAGATCCCGGTCTCGAACCGGGTGCTGCACGACATCCTGCGCGGCAGCGCCGTGAACACGGTCCTCGCCGTGCTGCTCGCCCTGATCGTCGGCGGCGTGCTGATCGCGCTCACCAACGCCGAGGTGCAGGCGGCCGCCGGATACTTCTTCGCGCGGCCGCTGGACACCCTCGCCGCCGTGTGGGCGGCGGTCGCGGGCGGCTACGGCGCGCTGTTCAGCGGGTCGATCATCAACTTCTCGGCTCCGGACTTCGCCACGGCGATCAAGCCGCTGGGCAACACGATCGGCTTCGCGGTTCCGCTGATCGCCGCGGGACTCGGCATCGCCGTGGCCTTCCGCGTCGGGCTGTTCAACATCGGCGCCCGAGGGCAGATGCTGATCGCCTGTGCGGCGGCCGCCCTGGTCACCTTCCAGCTGAACCTGCCCGCTCTGATCCAGGTGCCGCTGACGCTCATCGTGGGTATCGCGGCCGGTGCGCTGTGGGGTGGACTCGTCGGGCTGCTCAAGGCACGCACGGGCGCGCACGAGGTGATCCTGACGATCATGCTCAACTACGTGGCGTTCTATCTCATCTCGTGGATGGTGCGGGTCCCCGAGCTGCTGCAGAAGCCGGGCCAGATCCAGCCGATCAGCCGCCCGACGCCCGTGAACGGGCAGCTGCCGAAGCTTCCGGGGCTGGACCAGCTGGACTGGGGCTTCGTGATCGTGATCGTCGCCACGCTGTTCGTGTGGTGGCTGGTGGAGCGCTCGAGCCTCGGGTTCCGCATGCGCGCGGTGGGCGAGAACCCGCACGCCGCACGCGCCGCCGGCATCAGCGTGCCGCGCGTCTACATCTACGCGATGCTGTTCTCCGGGGGACTGGCCGGCATGGCCGGCATGTTCCAGATCCAGAGCACCATCACCAGCGGCTTCGACGGCAACATCGACGCCGGCATCGGCTTCACGGCGATCACCGTTGCTCTGCTCGGGCGCAGCCGGGCCTGGGGAACGTTCTGGGCCGGTCTGCTGTTCGGCGCGCTGAAAGCCGGATCCTTCCCGATGCAGGCGCTGCAGTCGATCCCGGTCGACATCGTGCTGGTCGTGCAGTCGCTGATCGTGCTGTTCATCGCGGCGCCGCCGCTGATCCGCACCATCTTCTTCCTGCCGAAGACCGATTCAGAGCGCTCCGCCCGATCGCGCGCCCGCGCGGCACGCCGGGCCGAGCGGCATATCGATCCCTCCGATTCGAAGGCGGCGGCCGCATGAGCACCTCCCTGACGTCCGCTCCGGCGGCAGCAGAGCAGACCATCGTCAAGACCCGTGCGCTGAAGACCCCGATCACGCTGCTGGCGATCGCGGTGCTGCTCGGGTTGCTGTTCCTGCTGGCCCCGCGCTACGGCACCACCACGTATCGCCTCGCGGACGCCGGGGCGGCGATCCGCCTCGGCGATGTCGCCGTGCCGGCCGGGCCGATCGTCTGGATCACGTGGGCGATCGCGCTCGTGCTGGCGGGCCTCGCCTTCGCCGCGGCCATGCAGTACCGCCGGATCGGGCTGTGGCTGCCGATCGTGTATGCCGTGCTCGGCATGACCGCATTCCTCACCTGGGCCGGCGCCGGCGCGGCCGGAGCGATCACGCTCGTCGGCCTGCTCGGCGGATCCGTGTCGCTCGCCGTGCCGCTCGTGTTCGGTGCGCTGGGCGGTGTCATCGGCGAGCGCGTGGGCGTGGTCAACGTCGCGATCGAGGGCCAGTTCCTGCTCGGCGCGTTCACCGCGACGATCCTGTCCTCGGTGACGCACAGCCCGTTCGTCGGCCTCATCGGCGCGATGCTGGGCGGCGTGATCGTGGCCTTCGTGCTGGCGGCCTTCGCCATCAAGTACATCGTCGACCAGGTCATCGTCGGCGTCGTGCTGAACGTGTTCGTCTCCGGTCTCACGGGCTTCCTGTACGGCGCGGTGCTGGCCCCGAACGGCCAGACGCTGAACAGCCCCGTGCGCTTCTCGCTCATCAAGATCCCGATCCTCGGCGACATCCCGGTGATCGGCCCGGCGCTGTTCAACCAGACCTTCCTCGTGTATCTGATGTACGTCATCGTGGCGCTCGTGGCATGGGGTCTGTACCGCACGCGCTGGGGCCTGCGGCTGCGCGCCGTCGGCGAGCACCCCCAGGCCGCCGACACGGTGGGCATCAAGGTCAACCCCACCCGGTTCTGGAACGTGCTGCTGGCCGGCGCGATCGCCGGCATGGGCGGGGCCTACTTCACCCTGGTCTCGGTGCCGCAGTTCACCAAGGACATGACCGCCGGTCTCGGATTCATCGCCCTCGCGGCGGTCATCTTCGGACGCTGGGATCCGGTGCGCGCCGCGCTCGCGGCGCTGCTGTTCGGGTTCGCGACGAACCTGCAGAACCTGCTGTCGGTCCTGAAGACGCCGATCCCCAGCGAGTTCATGCTGATGCTGCCGTACGTGGTCACGATCCTCGCGGTCGTCGGGTTCGTCGGCCAGATCCGCGGACCCGCCGCCTCCGGCAAGCCCTACATCAAGTCCTAGGAGGACGTTTCATGGACATCGACTGGGACGAGCTGCGCCAGGTCGCGAACGACGCGCAGCGCAAGGCCTACGCGCCGTACTCGCACTACCGGGTGGGGGCGGCGGCGCTCGTCGACGACGGCCGGATCGTGGCCGGCTGCAACGTCGAGAACGCCTCGTACGGCGTCACCCTCTGCGCCGAGTGCGCCCTGGTCGGCGACTTGCACATGTCCGGCGGCGGGCGCCTGATCGCGTTCGTCTGCGTGAACGGCGACGGCGAGACGATCATGCCGTGCGGCCGCTGCCGGCAGCTGCTCGTCGAGCACGCGTCGCCCGGCATGCTGCTCGAGACGGTGTCCGGCATCAGGACGATCGACGAAGTGCTGCCCGACGCGTTCGGGCCGAAAGATCTGGAGACCGCGCGATGAGCATCGAACCCTTCGACGCCGTCGACGTCATCCACGCGAAGCGCGACGGCGGCATCGTGCCGGAGCCGGCACTGCGCTGGATGATCGACGCCTACACCCGCGGCTACGTCACGGATCCGCAGATGGCCTCGTTCGCGATGGCGATCTTCCAGCGCGGGATGGAGCGCTCCGAGATCCGCGTGCTCACCGACGCCATGATCTCCTCGGGTGAGCGGATGAGCTTCGCAGCCCTCGGCAAGAAGACCGTGGACAAGCACTCCACCGGCGGCGTCGGCGACAAGATCACGCTACCGCTCGCCCCGCTGGTCGCCTGCTTCGGCGTCTCGGTGCCGCAGCTGTCGGGACGCGGCCTCGGCCACACCGGCGGCACGCTCGACAAGCTGGAGTCGATTCCGGGCTGGCGCGCGGCGCTGAGCAACGAGGAGATCTTCGCGCAGCTCAAGAGCGACGTCGGGGCGGTGATCTGCGCGGCCGGATCCGGTCTCGCGCCCGCCGACAAGAAGCTCTATGCCCTCCGCGATGTGACCGGCACGGTCGAGGCGATCCCGCTGATCGCGTCGAGCATCATGTCCAAGAAGATCGCCGAGGGCACCGACGCCCTCGTGCTGGACGTGAAGTTCGGATCCGGCGCCTTCATGCACGACATCGACCGGGCGCGCGAGCTGGCGCGCACGATGGTCGAACTGGGCACCGACTCCGGCGTCTCCACGACCGCGCTGCTCACCGACATGAACGTGCCGCTGGGCCTGGCCATCGGCAACGCGAACGAGGTGCGCGAGTCGGTCGAGGTGCTCGCCGGCGGAGGCCCCGCAGACGTCCGCGAGCTCACCCTCGCCCTGGCCCGGGAGATGCTCGCGCTGAGCGGTCAGCCCGACGCCGACGTGGAGCGGGCACTGGACGACGGCCGGGCCATGGACTCGTGGAAGGCCATGATCCGCGCGCAGGACGGCGACCCCGATGCGGCGCTGCCGACGGCCGCGGAGACGCACACCGTCACCGCGCCGTCCGACGGGTTCATCATCCGCATGGACGCGCTGCCGTTCGGCATCGGCGCCTGGCGTCTCGGCGCCGGCCGTGCCCGCGCCCAGGACGCCGTCGTGTTCGCGGCCGGCATCGACCTGCACGTGAAACCGGGCGATGCCGTGCGCGCCGGAGACCCCGTGTTCACCCTCTCCGCGGACGACGCCGCCCGGTTCGAACGGGCGCTGGACGCCGTCGAAGGGGCGTGGGAGATCGGCGCGGAGCGGATCGAGCGCTCGTCCCTCGTGCGCGAGCGGATCACCGCTTAGGCTGGTCGCGGGCCCCGTGCCCGCGTCCGGTTCCTCTCGGAACATCCCGTACGATTTCTGATCGATCGACCGCTGAGGAAGGATCCGTCATGCCCATCGACGCGAACGGCGACCTGGACGTGGAGGGCATGTCCCTGCGCGGACTGCCCAAGGTCTCCCTGCACGACCACCTCGACGGGGGAGTGCGCCCCGCCACGATCATCGAACTCGCCGACGCGAGCGGGATCGAGCTGCCGCACACCGACGCCACGGCGCTGGCGCTGTGGTTCCGCACCCAGGCGAGTGCCGGATCCCTCATCGACTACCTGAAGACCTTCGACGTCTCGCTCTCGGTCATGCAGACCGCCGACAACCTGCGCCGGATCTCGCGCGAGTTCGTCGAAGATCTGGTCCGTGACGGGGTGGTCTACGGCGAGGTGCGCTGGGCGCCCGAGCTGCACGTCTCAGCGGGGCTCAGCCTGGCGCAGGCGGTCGACGCCGTGCAGGGCGGCATCGACGAGGCCGAGGACGCGGCGGAGCGCAGCGGGAAGAGCATCCGCGTCGGCCAGCTGCTGTCGGCGATGCGCCAGACCGACCGGGTCCGCGAGATCGCCGAGCTCGCGGTCTCCTACCGTGGCCGCGGCGTCGTCGGCTTCGACACCGCCGGACCCGAGGCCGGATATCCCTCATCGCGCTACCGCGACACCTTCGAGTACCTGGCCGGGCAGATGTTCCCGACGACCGTGCACGCGGGCGAGGCCGCGGGACCGGACTCGATCCGCTCCGCCTTGATCGACGGGCGGGCGCTGCGCCTCGGGCACGGTGTGCGGATCGCGGAGGACCTCGAGATCGTGAACCGCGACGGCGAAGAGGTGCAGGTGCGTTTCGGCGACCTCGCCCGCTGGGTGCGCGACCGCGAGATCCCGCTCGAGCTCTCGCCGTCCTCGAACCTGCAGACCGGTGCGATCGCGGCATGGGGCACGGAGTTCGCCGATCACCCGTTCGACCTGCTCTACCAGCTCGGCTTCGCGGTCACCGTAAACGTCGACAACCGCACCATGAGCGCCACCTCGCTGACGCGGGAGATGGCCCTGCTGGTCGACTCCTTCGGCTACGACCTGGAAGACCTCGAGGCGTTCCAGTTCAACGCCGCGGCCGGCGCCTTCCTCCCGGTAGAGGAGCGTGAGGAGCTCGTCGAGATGATCGCCGAGGGCTTCGATGAGTGAACGCTCCGGTAAGGAGCCGAGCAGCGCCTGGCCACCGCTTCTGCTCGCGATCGTGCTCGAGGTGAGCGCGACGCTCAGCCTGCGTGCGGTGTCGACCGGCGGATCCTGGTGGTGGCTGATCGTCGTCGTGATCGGCTATGGCGGATCGTTCTGGCTGCTGGGGGTGGTGCTCACCCGCGGCATGCCGGTCGGCGTCGCCTACGGCATCTGGTCCGCGATCGGGGTCGCGCTGACCGCGCTGGCGGCCGCGGCGCTGTTCGCCGAGGCGCTGAGCGCGCTGTCGCTCGTCGGTCTCGGCGTGATCATCGCCGGTGTGCTGCTCGCCGAACTCGGCACGCGTCACGCCCGCCAGGATCGGGGCCGCGCGTCGTGACCTGGTTGCTGCTGCTCGGAGCGATCGCCGCCGAGGTGACCGCGACGCTCTCGCTGCGGGCGTCGGAGGGCTTCCGACGGCGTCGGCACCTCCCGGCGATCGTGGTCGGCTACCTCGTCTCGTACGTGCTGCTCGGCGCGGTGCTCGCGCTCGGGATGCCGGTGGGCATCGCCTACGCGGTCTGGGCCGCGCTGGGCGTCGCAGCGACCGCCGTGCTGGGACGGATCCTGTTCCGCGACCGGATCTCCGGCATGACCGCGCTCGGGCTCGCCGTGATCGTCGGGGGAGTGATCCTGGTCGAAGCCGGTCAGGGGTAGACATCCGGCAGGCCGAAGTGCCGGCTAACCCACCCGGACGACGTCCGGGTGGGTGCGGATGTACTCCTCGAACGCCTGTGCCGTGCTCAGCGCCGGCGTGTAGCCGAAGTCCTCCTTGAGGCGCCGGTTGCGCAGCACGGGACGGTAGCGCAGGAACCGGATCTTCTCCGGACCGTGCTCGGTCAGGCGCAGCAGGCTGCCGATCGCGAGGGCGATCGCCAGCACAGGGGCGGGAACGGTCAGGAGTCGCTTGCCCAGCCGGCGGGCGATCTCCGGCACGCTCATCGCGCCGTCGCCGGCGACGTTGTAGATGCCGGCCGGTCCCGTGCCCACCGCGGCGCGCACCATCGCCGCGGCCACATCGTCGACCCAGACGAACACGAAGGGGGAGTCGGATCCGGCGATGTGCAGGATCCGCTGCGCGTCCCACAGCGCCGTGATCTGGTTGTGCACGGTGGGGCCGAGGATCGTGCCGATCCGGAAGATGACCTGCTCCAGGTCGGGATGCGCGAACCGGGCGGCGGCGAGCATCTCCTCGATGAGGCGCTTGTGCCGGGAGTAGGGGAACTCGTCGTTGCCGCGCAGCGCATCCGTCTCGTCGATCCAGTCCGGGTTGTCCGGGTGGTAGCCGTAGGCGGCTCCCGAGCTCGACACGACGAGCCGGCGCACGCCCGCCTCGACGCACGCGGCGAGGACGTTCGCGGAGCCCTGCACGTCGACGCGGAACTCGTGCGGCACATCGCGGCCGGGGTTGACGATCGCGGCGAGGTGCACGACCGTGTCGATGCGGTGAGCCTGCAGCACCTCGGGCAGGCCGTCCGGATCGGTCACGTCCACCCGGATCGACACGACGCCCGGCACCTCGGAGTCGCGGAGGTCGCCGCACACGACCAGGTCGACATCGGGGTGGTCGGCGAGCAGCGCGGTGACCCGCGTGCCGAGGAATCCGGCGCCGCCGGTGACCAGGATGCGCCTCATCGGGTCTGGGCCGCCGGCGTCGCGGGACCGGAGGCGTTGCCCGAGATCGAACCGGTGCGGCGCTTCGTGTGCATGCCCCAGAGCGTAGCGAGTGCGAGGCCGGCCACGATGTCCCACACGCCCCACCAGCCGGCGACGACGGCCATGCCGCCCAGCCCCCCGAAGAACGTGAACACCAGCCCGAGCCCGAGTCCGGCATTGCGGATGCCGACCTCGAAGGTCATCGCCTTGCGCTCGCGGGTGGCGAGCCCGCCGAGCACCGCGGTGCTGTAGCCGATCGCGAGCGAGACGGCGTCGTGGATCGCGACGACGAGCAGCACGGCGCCGATCACGCTGAGGAAGACGGCCCAGTTGCCCGCGAGCGCGCCCACGATGAAGCCCACCAGCGCGAGCAGGCCGAACCAGCGCACGACGGGCTGCACGCGCGCCGCCAGGCGCGGCAGGCGCGCTCGCAGCAGCAGCCCGATCACGAATGGGACGCCCACGATGAGCAGGATCTCCAGCAGCATCTGCCAGGGGTTCAGCGCCACGTCGTGCAGCAGCAGCCGCGCCGTCGGATGGATCGAGCCCCAGAACGCGATGCTCAACGGCATCGCGACGATGTACAGCAGGTTGCCGACGGCGGTCATCGACACCGACAGGGCGACGTTTCCCCCGGAGCGGTGTGTCAGCACCTGGGAGATGTTGCCGGGCGGGCAGCACGCGACGAGGATCATGCCGAGCGCCATGGACGGGGTCACCGGCAGGATCAGGGTCAGGCCGAAGGTGACCGCCGGCAGCACCAGCAGCTGCGCCAGGATCGCCACCACGAACGGCTTCGGGTGGGTGAGCACCACGCGGAAGTCCTTCGGGGACGTGTCCAGCGCGATCCCGAGCATGATGAGGGCGAGCACGATGTTCAGGATCATCAGCGTGCCCGGCGTGAAGTGCACCGTGACCTGATCCACGTTCATGCGACCGGATCCTTCACCGGGGCCAGGAGGCCCTCCCGCTCGGTGCGCACGGCCCGGCGGTAGGCGTCCTTGTTCACGTAATGGGCCATCCGTGCCAGGGCCAGATAGCGGTACCCGCCGGTGAGGTCGGGCCAGACCCGCTCGCCGACGCGTGCGCGGAACCGCTCGGCGCGGGCCGGATCCTGCTCCGCGGCGGCGAGGTACGTCGCGATCAGCTCCGCCTGCTCGTAGCGGCCCTGCCAGCCGATGCCGCTCGCCTCGATCATGCCCATCAGGTAGAGCCCGTTGAACGACGGCGGGAACACGTTCAGGAACACCCGCGGCGAGGCGCCCTGCCAGTTCAGGTGCTCGCGGTCGACGAACGGGTAGTCGAGCCTGTAGCCGGTGGCGAGCAGGATCAGGTCGTATTCGCCTGACGAGCCATCGGCGAAATGCACCGTGTCGCCGTCGAAGCGGCCGATGTCCGCACGCACCCGCAGGTCGCCCTGGCCCAGGTGGTTCAGCACCAGCGTGTTCACGATCGGGTGGGTCTCGTAGATGCGGTAGTCGGGCTTCGGGAACCCGAATCGCACGGGGTCGCCGGTGAACGCGCGCAGCACCCTCGAGTCGATCGCCTGCTTGATCCGCGCGGGCAGCGGACGGCCCTGGTTCAGGGTGTCGCTGGGACGGCCGAACAGGTAGCGCGGCACGAAGTAGTAGCCGCGGCGCACGCTCATGTCGACGCTCGTCGCGTGGTGCACGGCGTCGACCGCGATGTCGCAGCCCGAGTTGCCGGCGCCGATGATGAGCACGCGCTTCCCGGCGAGCTGAGCCGGATCCTTGTATGCGCTGGTGTGCATGATCTCGCCGGTGAACTCGCCCGCGAAGGAAGGGACCTGCGGTTCGGCGAGCGTGCCGTTCGCGAGGATCACGCCGTCGTGGCGTTCGACGATGCGGTCGGCGCCCGTGGAGGCGCGGAGGATCCAGCCGTCGCCGTCACGCTCCAGCCGCTCGACGTGCGTGCCGAACCGGAACCGTTCGCGCAGGCGGAACGTGTCGGCGTAATCGTCGAAATAACGCTTCAGCACGCGGTGGCCGGGATAGTCGACGTCGCTGTCCATCGGGAACTCGGTGAACTCGGTGGTCGTGCGCGAGGAGATCAGGTGCGCCGAGGAGTACATGGTGCTGCGCGGGTTCGTGATGTCCCAGAGGCCGCCGACGTCGTGCGAGGCCTCGTAACCCGTCGCCAGGATGCCGGCCTTCTGCAGGGCCCGCATCACGGCGAGGCCGGACGGGCCCGCCCCGATGACGGCATATGACTTCGTCGTCATGCTCTCCTCCACCGGCGCGGCTCGGGTCGACGCGCGCAGTGCCCCGATCCTATCCCTCGGCTGAGAACGGCGAGGGACCCGGATCAGCGCCGCTTCGCGAGTCGCGCGTCGAGGCCGTTGCGCACCGCCGGCCACTCGTGCGGCAGGATCGAATACACCACGGTGTCGCGCAGCGCGCCGTCGGCCATGATGCGGTGGTTGCGCAGGATCCCGTCGAGCTTGGCACCCAGTCGCTCGATGGCCGCGCGGGACTGGCGGTTGTGGAAATGCGTGCAGAACTGCACCCGGATCGCGTCGCACTCCTCGAAGGCGTGTCCGAGCAGCAGGCGCTTCGCCGCCGGGTTCACCGCGGTGCCGTGGACTTCGGGGGAGAGCCAGGTGTAGCCGATCTCGACCACCCGGTTCGGCTGGTCGATGGCGCAGTAGGTCGTCATCCCGACCGCACGCCCGGTGCGGAGATCTCGGATCGCGAACGGATTCATCCAGCCCTGCGCGTGCAGGCCCCGGCGCCGGGCGATCTCCGCGGGAACGCCCTCGGCGTCCGGGACCGACGTGTACCAGCGGTCCTCCAGCCCGGCGGTCGCCGCCGCGAGATCGTCCGCGTGCTCGGGGCCGAGCGGCTCCAGCCGCACGAACTCGTTCTGCAGGGTGACGGGTGTGGCGAAGTCCATGCAGCGAGCGTATCGGGGCGGAAGGCCGGCCCCGACACGCTCGACGATCAGAGCGCGGCCTGCCGCGCTGCCACGGCCTCGCGCACGGCGCCGAACAGCGGGTGCTCGGATCCGAGTCCGGTCACCTCGGCGGTGAACGCGTCCGCGTCCAGGGTGCGCAGCAGCTCCTGCAGACGCACGGACTCCTCGTCCTCGGGGACGTCGAAGGCCAGTGCCGCGCCGATCGCGGCGACCAGCGCCGTCGTGCTCAGTCCTCGTTCGGCCGCCTCGGCCGCCGGTCCGATGAACCGCTCGTGCCGGGACAGCTTGCGCAGCGGCTGGCGGCCCACCCGGCGCACCGTGTCCGGCAGCAGGGGGTTGCGGAACCGATCCAGGATCTTCGCGCGGTACTGCGCGAGCTCCGCGGGATCCAGGCCGTGCACGGCGGACAGCACGCTCGACGTCTCCTGCAGCGCCGCCTCGACCGCCGCGGCGGTGGCCGGATCCTGCAGCGCCTCCGCGATCGTGGTCGCGCCCGCGCGCTCGCCGAAGTACGCCGTCGCCGCGTGCCCGGTGTTGACCGTGAACAGCTTGCGCTCGATGTAGGGGCCGAGGTCCGCCACGAAGTGCGCGCCGGGGATGTGCGGCAGGTTCCCGCCGAACGGTCCGCTCTCGATCGCCCACTCGAAGTACGGCTCGACCGTGACGTCCACGCCCTGCCCCGGCGCCTGCGCGGGCACGATCCGGTCGACGGCCGTGTTCGCGAACACCGCGCGCCGCAGGAGTTCCGGAGCGTCCTCGCCTGCGGCGGCGGCGACCTCGGCGCGCAGCAGATCGGTCGCCCCGATCGCGTTCTCGCAGGCCATGATCTGCACCGGCGCGCGCCCGGCGTCGCGGAGCCGGAGCCCTGCCACGATCGTCGGCGCCACGAACCGCAGCACGGTCGGGCCGACCGCCGTGGTGACGACATCGGCGGAGGCGACGGCGGCCGCAGCAGCGTCCGGGTCCGTGCGGCTGTCGACCGCGCGGAACCCGGTCACGACGTGGTCGACGCCGCCGGGCCCCGCCTCGTGCACGGTGTACTCCGGGGCCGCGTTGATGGCGTCGACGAGGTCGGACGCCACGTCCGAGAACACCAGCTCATAGCCGGCCTCGTGCAGCAGCAGACCGACGAAACCCCGGCCGATGTTGCCGGCCCCGAAGTGCACCGCGACGGACATCAGCCGTTCACCGCCGACAGCTCGGCGAACAGTTCCTCGGCGGTGGCGAGCGCGGAGAGCCGGGCGACGTCGTCCTCCTCGGAGAAGGTGATCGCGATCTGCGACAGGATCTCCAGGTGCTCGTCGCCGCGGCCGGCGATGCCGATCACGAACGTCACCGGATCCCCCGCCCAGTCCACGCCGCCGTCGTAGCGCACCACGCTCAGCGCCGAGGCGAGGATCTCATCCTTCGCCTCGTTGGTCCCGTGCGGGATCGCGAGGCCGTTGCCCATGTACGTCGACACGGTCTGCTCGCGCTGGCGCATCGCGGCGAGGTAGGCGCCGGTCACGGCGCCCGCCGCGACCAGGAGGCCGGCCGCCTCCGCCAGCGCCTCCTCCTGCGTGGCGGAGCCGGGGTGGATGCGGACGCGGTCCGCGGTCAGAATGCTCATCTCAGGTTGTTCCTCTCTCGTTCGAGGGCCGGTCAGGCGCCGTCGCCGTGCTGGCGGCGCACCATCTCGACGACCTCGTCGTATCGCGGCGAGTTCATGAAGTTGTCCACCGAGACGTGGATCGCGTCGCCGTTGCGGGCCTTGGCGCGGTCGGTGAGCTGCTGCTGCGTGATGATCAGGTCTTCGGTGCCGTCGAGGTTTGCGATCGCCTTGTTGGTGACGTCGACGCCCTCCAGGCCCGCCTTCTTGATCTTGTTGCGCAGCACGCTCGCACCCATCGCGGAGGAGCCCATCCCGGCGTCGCAGGCGAACACGATCCGGTCGATGCGGTGCTCGGTGGCGACGGGGGCCTCGGCCGGCGCGGCAGCGACCGCCGACGCGGAGGAGGCGCGCAGCGCATCCATCGCGGCGGACGAGCGGCCCTTGTTGGCCTCGGTCTGCGCGATCGCGGCGCCGAATGTGTCGGCAGCGGCCAGGTCGCGCCTGCGGGAGGCCCGCAGGATGACGCCGGCGATCAGGAACGTGACGACCGCGGCGAGCACCACGGACAGGTACACGATCAGCAGGTTGCCGAACCCGCCCGCGGCGGGGCTGAGGGCGGCCGCGGTCACGGCGATGATGCTGCCGGGCGCCGCTGGGAATGCCAGGCCGCCACCGAGGACCATGTTCGTGGTGACGCCGGTCGCGCCTCCCGCCATCAGGGCGAGGATCGTCATCGGCTTGCTCAGCGCGTACGGGAAGTAGATCTCGTGGATGCCGCCGAAGAACTGGATGATGATCGCGCCCGGAGCCGAAGCTTTCGCCTCGCCGATGCCGAAGAACGTGAAGGCGAGCAGCAGGCCCAGGCCCGGTCCGGGGTTCGCCTCGATCAGGAACAGGATCGACTTGCCGACGTGCGAGGCCTGCTCGATGCCGAGCGGGGTGAACACGCCGTGGTTGATCGCGTTGTTCAGGAAGAGCACCTTGGCGGGCTCCACGATCACCGAGACGATCGGCAGCAGGTGGATCGACACCAGCCAGGCGACCACGGTGCCGAGCACGGCGCTGATTCCGAGCATGATCGGACCGAACCCGAAGAAGCCGACGATCGCGAGCAGCATCCCGAGGATCCCGGCGGAGAAGTTGTTGACCAGCATCTCGAAGCCGGGGCGGATCTTGCCGTCCCAGATCCGGTCCATCCACTTGGTGACCAGGCCCGCGAGCGGTCCCATGATCATCGCACCGAGGAACATCGGGATGTCGGTGCCGACGATCACGCCCATCGTGGCGATGCTCGCCACGACGCCGCCGCGTTCGCCGTAGACCATCCGCCCGCCGGTGTTCGCGATCAGCAGCGGCAGCAGGTACGTCACCATCGGGCCGACGAGGCCCACGTACTGCAGGAAGGTGGTGGTGCCGTCCGGCCCCTTGGCGAGTGCGGTCATCGCGCCGTGCCAGCCGAGGGTGTCGGCGTTGCCGAATCCGCCGAGCAGGTCGGCCACGGGGTGCCACATGCCGAGCCAGCCCACCGAGATGAAGAGCATCGTGATGAAGCCCCAGGCGATGAACGCGGCGATGTTGGGCATGATCATGCCGGACAGGAACGTGCCGAAGCGCTGGACGCCGATGCGGGCCCTGTTCACTCCGGTCGGGGACGGTGACGTCGTTGTCATGGTGTGTTTCTCCTGATTCGGTTCTGAGCGGCCAGGGGAGGCCGCTCGGTGCGGTGCTGTCGGGTTACGGGGACGGGACTGCGGGCGAGGAAGCGGCAGAGGTGGCGGCGGCGCGTGCGGAGGCCGCGTCGTCGGCGCCCAGAGCGGCCTCGGCGATGCGCCGCGCGTCGCCGGCGGTGTGCTGGGCGAGGCTGCGACGGACGTCGGAGAGCGCGGCGGGCGCCATCGACAGGGAGCCGATGCCGAGCCCGACGAGGACGACGGCGAGCAGCGGATCCGCGGCCGCCTCGCCGCAGACGCCGACCGGCTTTCCGAGCGCGGCGCCGGCGCGGCCGACCTCGGCGACCAGACGCAGCACGGCCGGGTGCCAGGGATCCTGGAAGGACGCGACGGATCCGAGCAGGCGGTCGGCGGCCATCGTGTACTGGGTCAGGTCGTTCGTGCCGATCGACGCGAAGTCGGCGTGCGTCAGCAGCCGGTCCGCGAGCAGGGCGCACGCCGGCACCTCGACCATCACGCCGGCCGTGCGCAGCCCGAACTCGCGGGCGAGCGCGGTGAAGTACACGGTCTCCTCGACGGTCGTGACCATGGGCGCCATCACCCAGAGGTCGGCCTCGGTCTCGGCGTCCGCCTCGGCGAGGGCCGTCAGCTGCTCGCGGAGGATGTCCTCGCTCGCCCGCAGGGCACGCAGGCCGCGCAGTCCGAGCGCCGGGTTCTCCTCGTGCGCGTCGTTGAGGAACGGCAGCGGCTTGTCGGCGCCGGCGTCGAGCACTCGCACGACGACCTTCTTGCCCGAGAACGCCGCGAGCAGCTCGCGGTACGCCTCGCGCTGCGCCGACACGGTCGGCGCGTGGGTGGCGGACAGGAACAGGAATTCGGTGCGGAACAGACCGACGCCCTCCGCGCCGCGGGCGACGGCGTCCGCCGCGTCGGCGGGCTTGCCGAGGTTGGCGAGCAGCGCGACGGGGGTGCCGTCGGCGAGGGCGCCCGGGGTCGGCGGCGCCGTGTCGGCGGCCTGCCGGTCGGCGGCGCGCGCGGCCGCCCGCTCGAGGGCTGCGGCGTCAGGGTCGGTGCTGACCGTGCCCGAGGCCGCATCCACGATCACGGTCTCGTCGTCGGCGAGGGCGTCGGCGCCGGCCGCGCCCACGACGGCCACGATGCCCTTCTCGCGGGCGAGGATCGCGGTGTGCGAGGTCGGGCCGCCGTCCGTGGTGATCAGCGCGAGCACTTTGTCCAGGTCGAGCAGCGCGGTGTCGGCGGGCGCGAGATCCCGGGCGACCAGCACGAACGGGTGCCCCGGGTCGGGGACGCCGGGGGCCGGCACTCCGCGCAGCCGTGCAAGCACCCGCTGGGCGATGTCGTCCAGATCGGCCGCGCGCTCGCCGAGGTACCCGCCGACCGCCTCGAGCGATGCCCGGAAGCCGGCGAAGGCGTCGTGCACCGCCCACTCGGCCGTGGATCCGGCAACGATCCGCTCCTCCACCTCGTCGGCGAGCGTGGGATCCTCGGCGATCATCGCCTGAGCCTCGAGCACCTCCTGCGCCGAGCCGGTGACGGACTCGGCGCGACGGTTCAGATCGGCGGCGACGTCCGCGATCGCCTCCTGCGCCCTCACGCGCTCGGCGTCGGCGCCGACGGTGCTGGGGGTGTCGTCCGGCGCGGGCAGGGCCTCGGCCATGCGGCGCACCGGACCGGTGGCGACGCCCTGGCCGATCCCGACGCCTCGGATCTCGGCCATCAGGCGACGCCCTCATCGTGATCGGTGGCGAGCAGGTCGGCGAGGGTGTCCAGGGCCGTCTCCGCGCCCTCGCCCTCGGCGGTGAGCGTCGCATAGTCGCCCTGCTCGAAGCCGAGGGCGATCACGCCGAGGATGCTCGCGGCGTTCACGACCTTGCCGGAGTCCTTCGCGATCGTCACCGGGATGCCTGTGCCCTTCGCCGCCTGCGCGAAGATCTTCGCGGGGCGGGCGTGCAGCCCATGGGATGAGCCGATGCGGACGGTGCGGGTCAACGCGGTCATGGCGTTCCTTTCGGTGCGGTGCTGTCGGCGGTGCCGGCCGGCGCGGTGCCGGGCTCGGCGAGATGGGTCTGCACGAGGGCGTGGATGCGCACCCCGTCGAGGTCGGTGAAGGCGTCCTCGGTGAGCACGACCACGCGAGCACGCGGGGCTCGGCGGGCGATGTCGGCACGGCGGTCGGCGATGTGCGGCCCCACCAGGACGAGATCGGCGAACGGGTCCACGGCGTCGAGGGGAGCTGCGGCGACGTCCCAGTCGGAACCCGCCGCGATCGCGGCCCTGCGCAGCCGCGCAGCGACGAAGGTGCTGGAGGCACCGGCGCCGCAGATGACTTGGATCCTCATCGATTCGTCCCTTCTGCGATCATCTTCGGCCGAGGGCGGGAGCGCCGGCCACCAGGATCTCTTCCGCCGGGGCGGAACGCGCGTTCCGCCCCGGACCCGCCCGATGCCTGGCATCATGAGGGTGTCCGTGCGGAGCACGGGACGGCGAAGGGACAACGGGTGTCGAGTCGACGGCAGGATCGGCTGCTCAGCGCGCTGCTGCGGGAGGATTCCTGGGTGGCCGGCCCCCGGCTGGCCGATCTGCTCGGCGTCACGCCCCGCAGCGTCCGCGCGTACGTCACCGCGGTGAACGCGCGGGTGCCGGACGGCGATGCGGTCGTCTCCGGATCGGCTGGCTATCGCGCCGGCGCCTCGGCGCGGGCCGCGCTCGCGACCCGGACCGAAGCGGGATCGACGCCGCGTGCCCGCCTGCACACCCTGGTGCGGTCGCTGCTGGACGAGGAGGGCGGGATCGACGTCTTCGACACGGCCGACCGGCTGCATGTCAGCGAGGCGACGCTGGAGGCCGACCTGGCCCGGGTGCGGTCCCTGCTCGACGGCACGCGGCTGGCCCTCGAGCGGGACAGGGATGTCGTGCGGCTGCGCGGAACCGAGCGGGATCAGCGCCGACTGCTCAGCACCCTCGCGCACGATGAGATGGACGCGGCGGACTTCCCGGTGGATCCGTTCCGCCTTGCACTCGACACCGGCGCGATCTCTGCGGAGCAGCTGGCGCCGCTCAAGGCCGCGCTGGTGGCGGGCCTGGGTGAGCTCGGCTACTACGTGAACGAGCTGGCGATCGGCGATGTGCTGCTGCACATCGTGATCGCGTCGGACCGGGTCCTGGCGGGCCGGGAGCTGGACGGCGCGGAACCCGCGACCGACGGCGCGGACGAGGGGACGGATCCGGTCGCCCGGATGATCGGGCGGCTCTGCCGGGAACAGCTGGGCGTCGACCTGGGTGCGGGGGACCTCGCCCATCTCGCCCGGCTGGTGCTGACCCGGATCGTGACGCCGGGCGGGACGGATCCGGCGGCGCTCGCCCGCGCCGGACTCGACGCCCAGATCGAGGCGGCCGTGCGCGCCGCGGTCGTGCGGGCGTCGGCGGACTACCAGGTCGACCTCGCCGACGACGCGTTCATCCTCCGCCTCGCCCTGCACGTGCAGAACCTGCTCCGCCGCGCGCAGGAGGAATCGCACGCCCGCAACCCGCTGACCCGGTCGCTGAAGGCGGCCTATCCGATGATCTTCGAGGTCGCCGTGTCGGTGGTGAGCGAACTGCGGGAGCGGCTCGGGCTGCGCGTCGACGACGACGAGATCGCCTACGTGGCCATGCACATCGGCGGCCGGCTGGAGCGCAGCCGACGCGCGGAGACCTTGCTCACGGCCACGATCGTGTGCCCCGGCTACTACGAGCTGCACGAGGTGCTCCGCTCCCGCGTGGACCGCTCCCTCGGCCAGGGGATCGAGGTCGTGCGGGTCGTCACGGCGATGGATCCGAGCGCGTCGGAGATCGACACCGACCTGGTGCTGAGCACCGTGCCGTTGCCGGCCGCGGCCGAGCGGACCGTGCTGATCCAGCCGTTCCTGACCGAGGCGGATGTGGAGCGGGTGCAGCAGTCCGCGGCCCGGCTGCGCCGCGCGCGCCGGCTGGCCCGGCTGCGCGAGGAACTGTCCCGCTACCTCTCCGAGGACGCCTACGTGCAGCCTCTGCCCGACCTCGGCGAGGAGGCGATCATCCGGCTGCTCGGGGGACGCCTGGTCGAGTCGGGTCTGATCGACGAGGAGTACATCGAGAACACGATCCGGCGCGAGCGGCTCTCCTCGACCGCGTTCAGCGACGCGCTCGCCGTGCCGCACGCGCTGCAGATGACGGCGCGGCGCACCGCCATCGCAGTCGGGGTCGCGGCGGGGTCGGTCGCCTGGGGGAGCGGGCGGGTGCAGGTGGTCGCGCTCGCCGCGTTCAGCGAACAGGATCGCGACGCGTTCCAGACCGTGTTCGAGCAGCTCGTCGAGGTGTTCGGCGAGGGTGAGAGCGTGCAGCGGATCGTGCGGCGGGGGGCGAGCTTCGTCGGCTTCTTGGACGAGCTCGTCGCCGTCATCGACGGCTGACGGTCTCAGCCGTCGAGCACTCGGGCCAGCGCGTCCAGCAGCGCCTCCGCGCCCGGCCCCTCGGCCGTGAGCACGACCTCGTCACCGGGGACGAGTGCGAGATCCATCACGGCCAGCACGCTGCCGAGGTCGACGCGGCGGCCCTCGGCCGTGGCCAGGCCGACCGGCCCCTCGTGCGCCATCGCCAGCCGCACCAGCTCCGCGACGGGGCGGGCATGCGCCCCGCCCTCGGCGCGGATCACGACGGAGCGGCTCGCCACGGTCAGCTCAGGCGCGCCAGCAGCTCGCGGATCGAGGCGTCGAGGCCGGCGACGGCCGTGCGGGCGGCCTCGGCGGACTCCGCGCGCACGTCCAGATACACCTTGAGCTTCGGCTCGGTGCCGCTCGGCCGCACGATCACCCGCGAACCGTCGGCGAGACGGTAGCGCAGCACGTCCCCCGCCGGAGCGTCGCCGCCCGCGGTGAGCAGATCCTCCACCACGGCGACGGCGCTCTCGCCGAACGCGGCGGGAGGATCCTGCCGCAGCGCTGCCATGATCTGCGCGATCACAGAGACGTCCTCGACGCGGATCGAGACCTGCCCGCTCGCGTAGCTGCCGATCTCGCGGGCGAGCTCATCGAGCAGATCCGCGATCGTCGCATCGCGCCCGCGGGCCTCGGCGGCCAGCCCCAGCAGGGCGATCGCCGCGGAGATGCCGTCCTTGTCGCGCACGGTCTCGGGGTTCACCAGATAGCCGAGGGCCTCCTCGAAGCCGAACGCGATGCCGGGGGCGCGGGAGATCCACTTGAAGCCGGTGAGGGTCTCATGGAAGTCCAGACCGTACCGCTCGGCGATCGCGCGCAGGGCGGGGGACGACACCAGCGAGCACGCGAGCGACGTGCCCGGGGCGGCAGGTCCCGCCGCCGTGGCCGCGCGGGCGGCGCGCCAGCCCAGCAGCAGGCCGACCTCGTTGCCCGTGAGCCGGCGCCAGCCGCCCTCGGCGGACGGATCCGGGATGCCGACCGCGAGCCGGTCCGCGTCGGGGTCGTTCGCGATCACGAGCTCGGCGCCGAGCGTGCGCGCCTTCGCGAACGCGAGGTCCATCGCGCCAGGCTCCTCCGGGTTGGGGAACGAGACGGTGCGGAAGGTCGGATCCGGATCGCGCTGCTCGCTCACCGTCCACGGCGCCGGGTATCCGGCCGCGCCGAGGATGCGCGAGAACGTGTCCCAGCCGACGCCGTGCATGGCCGTGTACACCCAGCGCAGCCCTGCCGTGCCGAGCGGAGCGGGGGCGACGGCGGCCGTGGCGGCGACGTACGCGTCCACGATGTCCTCACCGGCGGTCGCGTACACCGTCGAGCGCGGGATGCCCAGGACATCGCCCTGCTCGGCCACACGCTCGATGTGGGCGGCGATCTCGGCGTCCGCGGGCGCGACGATCTGCGATCCCGCATCCGCGCCGCCGAGGTACACCTTGTAGCCGTTGTCGTTCGGCGGGTTGTGGCTCGCGGTCACCATCACGCCGGCGTCGGCGCCCAGGTGCCGCACGGCGAAGGCGAGCACCGGGGTCGGCAGCAGCCGCGGCAGCAGGATCGCACGCAGGCCGGCACCCGCGAAGATCTCGGCGGAGTCGGTCGCGAAGACGCGCGAGTTCTTGCGGCCGTCGTAGCCGATCACGACGGCGGGGACCGTGCCCGGCGCGGCCTTCTCGCTCAGGTACGCGGCGAATCCGGCGGCGGCCTGCGCCACCAGCACGCGGTTCATCCGGTTCGATCCGGCGGCGAGCTCGCCGCGCAGGCCCGCCGTGCCGAAGGCGAGGCGAGTGGCGAACCGGTCCTCGAGGTCGGCGATCGCGGCCGCGTCGCCGGAACCCGCCCGGGTGATGATCCCGGCGAGCTCGTCGCGGGTCTCCGGATCCGGATCCTGCCGCAGCCAGGCGCGCGCCTCGTCGAGCCGCGCGGCCTCGTGCCCGCTCACAGGGCGCCGATCACACGGGCCAGCAGCGCAGAGATCACGGGCTCGGCGAGCTGCCCGGCCTCGATCACCTCCGCGTGGCTGAGCGGGGTGGTCTGGATGCCGGCGGCGAGGTTGGTGATGAGCGAGAAGCCCAGCACCTCCATGCCGGCCTCGCGAGCGGCGATCGCCTCGAGCGCGGTCGACATGCCGACGATGTGGCCGCCGATGGTCTTCGCCATCTGCACTTCTGCCGGGGTCTCGTAGTGCGGACCGCGGAACTGCGTGTAGACGCCCTCATCGAGGGTCGGATCGATCGTGCGGGCCAGATCCCGCAGGCGCCTGCTGTACAGGTCGGTGAGATCGACGAAGTTCGCGCCCTCCAGCGGCGAGTCCGCGGTGAGGTTGAGGTGGTCGCTGATCAGCACCGGCTGGCCCGGCTTCCAGGTCTCCCGGATGCCGCCCGCCCCATTGGTGAGGACCATCGTCTTGGCGCCGGTCGCGGCCGCCGTGCGCACGCTGTGCACGACCCGACGCACGCCGTGGTTCTCGTAGTAGTGCGTGCGTGCGCCGATCACCAGGACGTTCTTGCCGTCGGGGGTGACGATGCTGCGGAGCGTTCCGACGTGGCCCTCCAGGGCGGGCTTCGAGAAGCCGGTGACCTCGGTCGCGGGGATCGTCGCGACGGTCTCGCCGATGAGCTCGGCGGCCTTGCCCCAGCCGGACCCCAGGGTGACGGCGATGTCGTGGTGGTCGACGCCCGTGAGCCGGTGGATGTCGGATGCGGCCTCAGCGGCGATCGCGAAGGGGTCGGCGCTCGGGTCGTCGAGGGGGTGGTTCCAGTCAGCCATGAGATCGAGGATACGGCCCCCGGCCTGGCACGGGCGAGGCGGGCGCGGATGAGCGCACCCGCGGGCGGATCCCGTGCGACCGCGCCGACGCGAGGGATGCGGAAGAATGGAGGCATGACCCTGATGTTCGAGCGCTCTCAGCGCGTCGCCGTGCTCGGTGGCGGTCCCGGTGGTTACGAGGCAGCGCTCGCCGCGGCCCAGCTCGGCGCGGAGGTGACGCTCGTCGAGCGCGTGGGCGTCGGCGGATCCGCCGTGCTCACCGATGTGGTGCCGTCCAAGAGCCTGATCGCCACGGCCGATGCCGCGGTCGCCATCGCGGAGGCGTCGGATCTGGGCGTGCAGTTCTACGCCAAGGGCGGGGAGGGCAAGCCGCTCAAGCCGGAGATCGCGATCAACCTCGCCGCCGTGAACAAGCGCCTGATGGCGCTCGCCGGGCAGCAGTCCGAGGACATGCGCACCACGCTGCTGGAAGCGGGCGTGACCATCCTCTCGGGGCACGGACGGCTGGACGGGCCGGACGCGATCGTGGTGTCCACCTCCCAGGACGGCACCGACTTCGACCGCATCGAGGCCGACACCCTCATCGTCGCCGTCGGCGCGTCGCCGCGCGAGCTCGACTCCGCGAAGCCGGACGGCGAGCGGATCCTCACCTGGACGCAGCTGTACGACATGAAGACCCTGCCCGAGCACCTCATCGTGGTCGGATCCGGCGTCACCGGCGCCGAGTTCGCTTCGGCCTACATGAACCTCGGCGCCAAGGTCACCCTCGTCTCCAGCCGCGACCAGGTGCTCCCCGGCGAGGACCAGGACGCGGCGAAGGTGCTCGAGCGCGTGTTCAAGCGCGGCGGCATGCAGGTGCTCTCCAAGTCCCGCGCCGACAAGGTCGAGCGCACCGAGACCGGGGTCACCGTCACCCTGTCCGACGGACGCACCATCGACGGCAGCCACTGCCTGATGGCGGTCGGATCCATCCCGAACACCGCGGGCATCGGGCTCGAGGACGTGGGCGTCGAACTCACCGGCTCCGGCCACATCCGCGTCAATCGCGTCGCGCGCACCTCGGTCTCGAACATCTACGCCGTCGGCGACTGCACGAACTTCTTCCCGCTCGCCTCCGTCGCGTCGATGCAGGGGCGCACGGCGGTGTTCCACGCGCTCGGCGACATCGTGATCCCGCTGGAGAAGCTCAAGATCACCGCCAACATCTTCACCGCCCCGGAGATCGCCACGATCGGGTTCTCCGAGAAGGACATCGAGGACGGGATCGCCGACGGCATCGCGTACAAGCTCCCGCTCGCCGCGAACCCGCGGGCGAAGATGCAGGGGATCCGTGACGGCTTCGTGAAGATCCTCGCCCGCAAGGGATCCGGGACCGTGATCGGCGCCGTGATCGTCGCCCCCCGCGCCTCCGAGCTGATCTACCCGCTCGCGATCGCCGTCGAGCGCCGGCTGAACGTGGACCAGGTCTCGCGCGTGTTCGCCGCCTACCCGTCGATCACCAGCAGCATCACCGACGCCACCCGGGCGATGCACCAGGTCTACATCGCCAAGTAGGTCCCGCACGTCGACGAAGCGGCGCTCCTCCTCGGGAGGGGCGCCGCTTCGTCGTTCAGATCCGCGTCAGCTGATCGTGAGGAGCTGGTGGCCGGCCGAGACCGTGGATCCGGCGGCGGCGTTGATGTTGCCGATCACGCCGTCCTTGTGGGCCTGCAGCGGCTGCTCCATCTTCATCGCCTCGAGCACGACGACCAGGTCGCCCTTGACGACCTGCTGCCCGTCCTCGACCGCGATCTTGACGATCGTGGCCTGCATCGGCGACTTCACCGCATCGCCGGACGCGCCGGAGTTCACGGTCTTGGCGTGACTGCGCCGCGACGGCGGCACCGCGGCGGGGCGGCCACCGGTGCCGACCACGGACGCCGCCACCCGGTCGGGCAGGCTGACCTCAAGGCGCTTGCCGGCGACCTCGACGACGACGGTGTGCCGGCCCTTCGGCTCGGGAGCCGCCTCCAGCTCGCCGTCCCAGGCGGGGATGTCGTTCACGAACTCGGTCTCGATCCAGCGCGTGTAGACGCCGAACACGCCGTCCTCCGCGGTGAAGGCCGGGTCGTTCACGACCTTGCGGTGGAAGGGCAGGACGGTCGGCAGGCCAGAGATCTCGAACTCTTCCAGGGCGCGGCGCGAGCGCTCCAGCGCCTGGGCGCGATCCTTGCCCGTCACGATGATCTTGGCGAGCAGCGAGTCGAACGCGCCGGAGACCTCGTCGCCCGCGGTGACCCCGGAGTCGAGGCGGATCCCCGGGCCGCCGAACGTCTTGAACACGTGCACCGGCCCGGGCTGCGGCAGGAAGCCCCGGCCGGGGTCCTCGCCGTTGATCCGGAACTCGATCGAGTGCCCCTGCGGGGTCGGATCGTCGTAGTCGATGGTTCCGCCCGCGGCGATGCGGAACTGCTCGCGGACCAGATCGATCCCGGTGACCTCCTCGGAGACCGGGTGCTCGACCTGCAGGCGGGTGTTCACCTCGAGGAAGGACACGGTGCCGTCGGCGCCGATCAGGAACTCGCAGGTGCCGGCGCCGACGTAGCCGACCTCTTTGAGGATGGCCTTGGACGCGGAGTACAGCAGCGCGTTCTGCTCGTCGGTGAGGAAGGGAGCCGGGGCCTCCTCGACGAGCTTCTGGTGGCGGCGCTGCAGCGAGCAGTCGCGCGTGGAGATCACCACGACGTTGCCCTCGGCATCGGCCAGGCACTGGGTCTCGACGTGACGCGGCTTGTCGAGGTACTTCTCCACGAAGCACTCGCCGCGGCCGAAGGCGGTGACCGCCTCGCGGGTCGCGGACTCGAACATCTCGGCGACCTCGCCCAGCTCGCGGGCGACCTTGAGGCCGCGTCCGCCGCCGCCGTACGCGGCCTTGATCGCGATGGGCAGGCCCACCTCCTCGGCGAAGGCGACGACCTCGGCGGCCGTCTCCACGGGGCCGGGGGTGCCGGGGGCGAGCGGCGCGCCCACCTTCTCGGCGACGTGGCGCGCGGTGACCTTGTCCCCCAGGGCCTCGATGGCCTCCGGGGACGGGCCGATCCACACCATTCCGGCGCCGATCACGGCGCGGGCGAATGCGGAGTTCTCGGCGAGGAACCCGTATCCCGGGTGCACCGCGTCGGCGCCGGCGCGGCGGGCCACGGACAGGATCTTATCGATCTGCAGGTAGGTCTCGGCGCTGGTCGCGCCGTCGAGGGCGTACGCCTCGTCGGCGAGGCGCGTGTGCATCGCGTCCCGGTCCTGGTCGGCGTAGACGGCGACGGAGGAGAGACCGGAGTCGCGCGCGGCGCGGATGATGCGGACGGCGATCTCGCCGCGGTTGGCGACGAGCACCTTGGCGATGGCAGGCATGAGTGTCAGCCTATCGACAGCGCCCCCGATATTTTTGACCACTCTCCACAAGAATCCACGCGAAGCACGTGCGGGATCCGACGAGAGATCGGTGATCAGGCCGAAGCGGGGAGCGCGTTCCAGAGGTCCGTCCAGCGGATCCCGAGCCGGCCGGCCAGATGCCGGAGCGTGGACAGCGACATCCCCACCACGGTGGACGGATCCCCGTCCACGCGCTCGATGAAGGCGCCGCCGAGGCTGTCCACGGTGAACGCTCCGGCGACCTGCAGCGGTTCTCCGCTGGCCACGTACGCGTCGATCTCGGCATCGTCGATGTCGGCGGCGAACGTCACCGACGCCTCCGCGACCGCGTGCTCCTCCCGATCCGGCGCCCCAGGGCTCACTCGGATCACGCTGTGCCCGGAGTGCAGCACGCCGGTGCGGCCGCGCATGTCGTGCCAGCGGGCGATCGCGCGCTCGGGCAGATGCGGCTTGCCGTGCACCGCGCCGTCGAGCTCGAACATCGAATCGCCGCCGATCACGATGCCGTCGAAATCGGGGTGATCCGCACGGATCCGTCCCACCACGTCGGCGGCCTTGGCGCGGCCGAGCAGCAGCACGACCTCCTGCGGGGTGAGCACCCGTCCGCGGCGCTCCGCCTCGGCGGCGGCGACCGCGTCCTCGTCCACGTCGGGCGAGACGCACAGCGGCTCGATGCCGCTCTGCCGGAGCAGGGCGAGGCGGGCGGGCGAGGTGGAGGCCAGGCAGACGCGCATCCCCTCACGCTAGCGGGCGCGGGCAGGCCTCCGCGCAGGTTGCGAGATGCCGGGTCTGGGATGATCAGGGGATGACCGACCCTTCGACAGGCCCAGGGACCGACGCGTCCGCCGGCCCGCTCCTCGATCTCGACGTGACCGCGATCGCGCACGGCGGCGTCTTCGTCGCCCGGCACGAGGGCAGGGTGGTGTTCGTCGCCGACGCGATCCCGGGGGAGCGGGTGCGGGCGCGGGTGACGGATCCGGTCCCTTCGACAGGCTCGGAGACGGGGAACGGCGCCGCCGACAAGAGGTCGTTCTGGCGGGCCGAGACGGTCGAGGTGCTCGACGCCTCCCCGCATCGCCGACCGCACGTGTGGGCCGAGGCCGACGTCTCCCGCCCACCTGAGCAGCGCCCGGGCGGCGCCGACCTCGGCCACATCGAGATCGGGCATCAGCGCGCGCTGAAGCGACAGGTGCTGCAGGAGGCGCTGGATCGCTTCGCCGGTGGCGGCATCGCCGCCCCCGAGGTCGAGGCCACCGGCACGGACGAGAACTGGCGCACCAGGGTCACGCTGCACGTCGACGCCGAGCACCGGATCGGGCCGTACGCGGCCCGCAGCCACCGGGTCGTTCCCGTCGCCGAGCACGTGCTGGCCCGCCCCGCGATCGACGCCGCCGCGCGCGCCCTGGGCGATCTCCCCGAGGGGCGCATCGAGCTGGTGGAACCGGCCGACGGACAGGTGCGTTTCCTGGTGCGGCCGGAATCCGAGCGGTTCTCCCGGAAGGATCGCCGGGGCCCGCGCCGTGGCAGGCCCACGCCGGAGACGGTCATCGAGCGCGTCGGCGGCCGTGAGTTCCAGCTCGACGTCGACGGCTTCTGGCAGATCCACCCGGACGCCGCGGCGCTGCTCGACGGCGCCGTCGCCGACCTGCTGCAGGGATCCGTCGCTCCTGAGGCCGAGCATCTGGACCTGTACGGCGGGGTCGGCCTCTTCGCGGCGACGCTCGCGCGCCTGGGTGCCCGCAAGATCACGACGGTCGAATCCTCACCGCGCGCGACCCGGCACGCGGTCGAGAACCTCCGCGACGTCGATGTGACGGCGGTCACGGCCCGCGTGGATCGGTACCTGCGGGCCGGCGACGCGGGCCCGCAGAACGTCGCCGGCGGCGCCGTGATCCTCGATCCGCCCCGCTCCGGGGCCGGACGGGCGGTCGTCGAGGACGTCGCGGCGCTGGATCCGGCGGCCATCGTCTACGTCGCCTGCGATCCGGTCGCCCTCGCCCGCGACCTCGCGACCTTCCGCGGGCTCGGCTACGAACCCCGTCGGATGCGCGCCCTCGACCTGTTCCCGCATTCGCACCACCTCGAGACGGTGGCGCTGCTGTCCCGGTGACGGCGGCTTCTCGGTGCGACCGTGCGGGATAGGGTGAGAGCGTGAGCAGCGTAGCCCTGATCGACGACCACGAGTCGGTCCGTCTCGGACTCGCGGCGGCGCTCGAGCGGGCATCCTTCGATGTCGTGTTCGCAGGGGCCGGCGTCGCCGAGTACCTCGACGCACGTCGACGTGTCACCGCCGTGCCCGCCGACGTCGTCCTGCTCGATCTCACGCTCGGCGACGGCACCACGGTCACGGAGAACGTCACCCGCCTCGTGGCGGACGGATCCAGCGTGGTCATCCACAGCGTCGCCGATCGCCCTGCCGCCGTGCGCGAGGCGCTGGCAGCCGGTGCCGCGGGCGTCATCAGCAAGTCCTCGCCGCTGGACGACGTGATCGCGGCCGTGCGCACGGTCGCGCGCGGTGAGGCGCTGAACAACGTGGAGTGGGCCAACGCGGTCGACGGCGACACCGCCTTCGCCGACGCGCAGCTGTCGACGCGGGAGCGCGAGGTGCTCCGGCTGTACGCGACGGGCCTGCCGCTCAA
Organism: Microbacterium panaciterrae; assembly: GCF_039541635.1. Classification (NCBI taxonomy): domain Bacteria; kingdom Bacillati; phylum Actinomycetota; class Actinomycetes; order Micrococcales; family Microbacteriaceae; genus Microbacterium; species Microbacterium panaciterrae. The sequence continues at coordinate 50,545 of NZ_BAABGP010000003.1, read as the reverse complement.
GGTCGTGGCGGAGCGGCTCGGCGTCGCCTACTCGACCGCCAAGGAGAACATCACCCGGATCAGGGTCAAGTACGTCGACGTCGGGCGCCCTGCGCCGACGAAGGTCGACCTGCTGCGGCGCGCGATGGAGGACGGCATCGTGAACACGTCGCAGGAGGATCCGCAGGGTGTCGGCTGAGCTGTCGCCGGCGGAACGGCATGTCGGCTGATCAGGGCCTCCGCGAGGCGTGGGAGAGGATCCCGACGCCCGGCGAGGTCGGGCAGGAACTGGAACGCTTCGCCGGACGGCGGATCGAGCGGATCATCGCCATCGTCGTGGGCGTCGGAGCGCTCGCGCTCGGCACGCAGGCGCTGATCAACGCGCTGGTCAAGATGACCGTGCCCGATCTGCCGCACCTGAGCATGACGGCGCTCGTGTTCGTCCCCTGGCTCGTGATGCTGGCCTGCTGCGCGATCGGGCGGGGCGTGCGCGTCGCGGCGGGGGTGTTCTTCGTCACCTACATCGTCGTGCTCGCGCTGTGGCCGTTCGTCGCGAGCCGGGGCCCGAGGGTGATCCCGGGCGATCAGCCGTGGATCTTCTTCCTGGTGAACGTCGCAGGAGTGGCCGCGGTGGTCGCCTTCCCGCTCGGCGTGCAGATCACCTGGGCGCTGATCGGACCGTTCCTGTACGGACTCGTCCGGCTGATCCAGGGAGGGTTCCGGCCGGAGTTCTGGATCGTCACCGCCTTCGACGTCTCGTTCACGCTGATCCTCGGCCTGGTGCTCGTCGCCCTCGGCTGGATGTTCCGGTCGGTCGCGAAGGGCGTCGACGAAGCCCGGGGGCGCGCTGTCACGCTGTACACCGAGGCGGCGTCGGCGGAGGCCGTGGAGCACGAGCGGGTCGCGGTCGCCGCGCTCATGCATGACAGCGTGCTCGCGGCGCTGATCGCCGCCGAGCGCGCCGACACCGATCGTGCGCGCATCCTCGCCGTCGAGATGGCGCGCGAGGCGCTGACCCGCCTGGCCAACGCCGAGGCGCCCGCGCAGGAGGGCAGCGACGAGCCGGTGCAGATCGAGCTGATCGCGGAGGATCTGCGTGTCACCGTGGCGCAGCTCGGCGTACCGGTCGACGTCGAGCGGTACGGCCACGGCGCCGTCCCCGACCGCGTGGCACGGGCGATGGCGCTCGCCGCGCGGCAGGCGATCGGCAACGCGGTCACGCACGCCGCGGGCCGGGGCCTCGCGATCGTGGTCGAGGGCCACGGCGACACGGGGCTCACGGTCAAAGTCAGCGACACCGGCGGCGGATTCGACCCGTCGTCGGTGGGCGCGGACCGTCTCGGGATCCGCGCGTCGATCCTCGCCCGGATGGCGGCCGTGGGGGGCGTCGCGACGATCGACTCCGACCGGCGCGGCACCGTGGTCACGCTGGGATGGTCGCAGTCATGAGGCTCACCGTCCGCATCGTCGCGACCGTGCTCGCGCTGATCTTCTCGCTGTATTTCGCGGCCAGGGCGCTGTGGTGGACCTCGCCGCCCGCGCGGCCGATCCTGATGCTGCTGGCGGTGCTGATCTTCCTGGCGACGATCACGGTGATCGCGGTGTCCGGATCCAGCCGGCGCACTCTCATGCCGCGCTGGGCTGCCGCGGCTGCCCTGGTCGCGGCGATCGCGATTCCGGAGCTCACCAATCTCGGGCTGGAACCGAGGTCACTGCGTGCCCCCTACGCGACCTGGTACATCGGATCGGTCGGCCTGATCGGGGTCGTCTGCATCGTGCGCCGCAGGCCCGTCGTCGGATGGGCGGTGCTCGGTGTGCTCACGGTCTCGTCGATGGCCTGGATCGGACTCCCCGACGCCCTCGGGCTCGGACTCGTCGGGTCGGCCGTGTGGATGGTCGTCGCCCAGCTGCTGGTCGCGTTCTGGGGTCGCGCCGTGCGCGACACGGATCGGCTGGCGCAGATCCAGCAGGCAGCCTCGGCCTGGCAGGCGACGCAGATCGTGCGCCAGCGCGAGCGCCGCGAGCGGGTGCAGTACGCACTGCACGTCGCGGGGCCGAGCCTCAGCAGGGTCATCGAGAAGCGCGGGAACCTCTCCGAGGGGGAGCGTCGCACCGCGCACCTGGCGGAGGGGCGGCTCCGCGACGAGATCCGCGGCGGCGAACTGCTCAACGAGCGTGCCCGGGAGGCGATCGAGAGGGCGCGCGCGCGGGGGGCCTCGGTCACCGTCTTCGACGACGGGGGGCTGAACGGGCTGGACGAGTCGGTCAAGGAGCGGATCCGTGCGGAGCTGGCAGACGTGCTGGCGGACTCCTCCTCGGCCCGGCTCATCATCCGCGCACCCAAGGACGAGCGCATCGCCGTGACGGTCGTGGGCCGCTCGGCCGCGGGGGAGTCCTCCGACGAGGACTCCGTCGAGCTGTGGCGCGAAATCCCGCGCGACGCCCCTCCCGGTCCCTGAGCCGGGCAAAAGGAAGGGCGAGGGGTGGCGAAGCCGCCTACCCCTCGCCATGTGCGGAACGGTTACCCGAAAACCGTCCGCGGAGACCGGAGATCGTCTGCCTACCCTGTGGCAGAGATCCGGCCGAACGCGAAGCGTTGCAAGTAAGAGTCTTCCGCTCCGCAAGACCGATGTCTGTAGGTATTTTGGGGGACAAATTCGGACTCGGGTGAAAATCCTGTCGCGGGCTCCCGTGGCCGGTGATCCTGCTCAGCCCGAGAAGCGTCCCCACGGGACATCGCGGCGCAGCGGAGTGCGCAGGCCGCGCTGGTTGCGCTGCCAGACCGACACCTGCTTGTGCACCGCGACCGCGTCGGCCTCCTCGGCGACATACGCTTCGGAGAGCACGGCGATGAGAGCGGCCAGCTCCTCCTCGGACGCGGAACCCCCCAGCACCTGGATCTCGACCGACGCGGCCGCCTGGTCCGCGCTCACAGCGGGATGTTCCCGTGCTTCTTCGGGGGCAGCTCCGCGCGCTTGCCGCGGAGGGCCCGCAGCGCCTTCGCGATCGAGACGCGGGTGTTCGCCGGCTCGATGATGCCGTCGATCTCGCCGCGCTCGGCGGCGAGGAAGGGCGAGGTCACGCTGTACGTGTACTCGTTGGCGAGCCGGGTGCGCACGGCGGCGACGTCCTCCCCGGCCTCCTCGGCGCGCTTGATCTCGCCGCGGTAGAGGATGTTGACGGCGCCCTGGCCGCCCATCACGGCGATCTCCGCCGTCGGCCAGGCGAGGTTCACATCGGCGCCCAGCTGCTTGGAGCCCATCACGATGTAGGCGCCGCCGTAGGCCTTGCGCAGGATCACGGTCACCAAAGGGACCGTGGCCTCCGCGTACGCGTAGATGAGCTTTGCGCCGCGGCGGATCACGCCGGTCCACTCCTGGTCGGTGCCCGGCAGGTACCCGGGGACATCCACGAGTGTGACGATCGGGATCGAGAACGCGTCGCAGAAGCGCACGAAGCGGCTGGCCTTCTCGCCGGCCTCGATGTTCAGCGTGCCCGCCATCTGCGAGGGCTGGTTCGCGATGATTCCGACGGAGCGGCCCTCGACACGGCCGAATCCGATCACGATGTTCGGTGCGAACAGCGGCTGCACCTCGAGGAACTCCGCGTCGTCGACGACGTGCTCGATGACCGTGTGGATGTCGTAGGGCTGGTTCGCGGAGTCGGGGATCAGCGTGTTGAGGGTGCGGTCCGCGTCCGTCGTCTCGAACTCGAAGCTGCTGGAGTAGGTCGGCAGCTCGGCCATGTTGTTGTCCGGCAGGAAGCCGAGCAGCGTGCGCGCGTAGTCGATCGCGTCGTCCTCGTCCTCGGCGAGGTAGTGCGCGACGCCGGAGCGGGTGTTGTGGGTGTAGGCGCCGCCGAGCTCCTCCATGCCGACGTCCTCGCCGGTCACGGTCTTGATCACGTCGGGGCCGGTGACGAACATCTGGCTGGTCTTGTCGACCATGATCACGAAGTCGGTGAGGGCCGGTCCGTACACGGCACCGCCCGCGGCCGGGCCCATGATGATCGAGATCTGCGGGATCACGCCGGACGAGCGCGTGTTCGCGCGGAAGATCTCGCCGTACTTGCTGAGCGCGAGCACGCCCTCCTGGATCCGCGCGCCGCCGGAGTCGAGGATGCCGATGATCGGCACCCCGCTGCGCAGCGCGAACTCCATGATCTTGATGATCTTGTCGCCGGAGACCTCGCCGAGCGATCCGCCGAACGTCGTGAAGTCCTGCGAGTAGACCGCGATCGTGCGGCCGTTGATCGTGCCGACGCCGGTGACGACGGAGTCGCCGTAGGGGCGGTTCTTGTCCATCCCGAACGCGGTGGTGCGGTGCCGCACGTACTCGTCGAACTCGACGAAGCTGCCCGGGTCGACGAGCAGCTCGATGCGCTCGCGGGCGGTCATCTTGCCCTTGGCGTGCTGCTTCTGCTGGGCGGCGGCCTCCGGCGCGACGACGGCCGCGTCGTAGCGGGCGCGGAGGTCGGCGATCTTGCCGGCGGTCGTGTAGAGGTCAGGCGTGTCCGTCACGGTTTCCACATTAGCGCCGGGGCCGCAGCGCCCGTTGGATGCCCGGCACAACGGGATCGGCGATCCTCTGTGCGGACCCTCTGTGCACCGCTCGCTCACGCGGCCCCGTGGGGTGGCACGGCTAGGGTGACCGGATGAGCTTCCCGCACAGCACCGCGGCCGCCGCCCGTCTCGGGATCCTCGCCTCCACGGGATCCACGAATGCCGATCTGCGCGCGCACGCGGATGACCCGGCGGGGTGGCCGCACCTGTCCGCGATCCTCACCGAGGACCAGGTCGCGGGCCGGGGCCGGCTGGATCGGGTCTGGACCGCGCCGGCCGGATCGGCTGTCGCTCTGTCCGTGCTGCTGCGTGTTCCCGGGATCCCCGTCGCGGAGCGGGGGTGGATCCCGCTCGCCGCCGGGCTCGCGATGTCCGAGGCGGTCGCCGCGCAGCTGCCCGAGCGGCAGGTCGGAGTGAAATGGCCCAACGACGTGCTCGTCGCCGGCCGCAAGATCAGCGGGATCCTCGCGGAGGCGACCGGATCCGACACCGTGATCGTCGGATCCGGGGTGAACACGGCGATGACCGCCGCGCAGCTCCCCGTGCCGACGGCGACGTCGTTCGCCGTCGAGGGCGTCGAGGTCGACATCGATCTGCTCGTCGCGGGCTACCTCGCCCGGCTGGACGCGTGGATCGCCCGCCTCGACGAGCACGGATCTGCGGTCGCGAGCGGCCTCCGCGACGCGGTCGCCGCGCGCTGTCTGACCCTCGGGCAGAGCGTGCGCGTCGTGCTGCCCGGCGGCGCGGAGCTGGTCGGTGAGGCGACAGGACTCGGCGAGGACGGCTGCCTGCTGGTCACGGCCGACGGCGCCGAGCATCGGATCGCCGCCGGAGACATCGTGCACCTGCGGCCCGCCTGACGTTCGCCCGTCTCTTCCGGCACTCGTCCGCCCAGCGTCCGGACGGCGGCGCCGACTACCCTGGGAGGGACATGGCGCATCTGCTCGGGGCCGAAGGCCTCCACCTCGAATTCCCCACCCGCATCGTCTTCGACTCGATCACCCTCGGGATCGAGGAGGGCGATCGGATCGGCATCGTCGGCCGCAACGGCGACGGCAAGTCCAGCCTGCTCGCGATGCTGGCCGGCCGGCTCGAACCCGACGCGGGACGCGTGACCCGGCGCGGCGGCACGACGATCGGCGTGCTCGATCAGGCCGACGTGCTGGATGACGCGCTCACCGTGGGCCAGGCCATCGTCGGCGGGGCCGCCGAGCACGAATGGGCGGGCGACGCGAAGGTGCGCGATGTCATCGACGGCCTCGTCCGCGACCTGGACTGGGATGCGTCGGTCGCGGATCTGTCCGGCGGGCAGCGCCGCCGTGTCGCGCTCGCGCAGCTGCTGGCGGGCGACTGGGACATCGTGGCGCTCGACGAGCCCACCAACCACCTCGACGTCGAGGCCATCACCTGGCTCGCAGCGCACCTGCGCAGGCGCTGGCCGGCGAACCAGGGCGCGCTCATGGTCGTCACGCACGACCGCTGGTTCCTCGACGAGGTGTGCACCGAGACCTGGGAGGTGCACGACCGGATCGTCGAGCCCTTCGAGGGCGGCTATGCGGCGTACATCCTGCAGCGCGTCGAACGCGACCGGATGGCGGCGGCGAGCGAGGCGAAGCGTCAGAACGTCGCCCGCAAGGAGCTGGCATGGCTGCGCCGAGGTGCGCCCGCGCGCACCTCGAAGCCGAAGTTCCGCATCGACGCCGCGAACGAGCTCATCGCCGACGTGCCCGAGATCCGCGACCGCATCGCCCTGCAGTCGCTCGCCGTGGCTCGCCTCGGCAAGGAGGTCGTCGACCTCATCGATGCCGGCGTGACCTTCCCCGCGACGGGATCCCGGCCGGACCGGGAGGTGCTGCGCGACGTCGAATGGCGAATCGCACCGGGCGAGCGCACCGGGATCCTCGGGGTCAACGGCGCAGGCAAGTCGACGCTGCTCGGCCTCGTCGCCGGGACCGTCGCGCCGACCGCGGGCCGGGTCAAGCACGGCAAGACCGTGCAGGTGCGCACGCTCACGCAGCGCCTCGACGAGCTGCAGGAGGTCTGGGACGAGCCGGTCCGGGTCGTGATCGGCCGGCTGCGCACGTCCTACACGCTGGGCACCGGATCCAAGGCGGCCGACCTCACTCCCGGACAGCTGCTGGAGCGCCTCGGCTTCTCCTCGGCCCAGCTGTCCACGCCGGTGAAGGACCTCTCCGGCGGGCAGCAGCGCCGGCTGCAGCTGCTGCTCGTGCTGCTCGATCAGCCGAACGTGCTGATCCTCGACGAGCCCACGAACGACATGGACACCGACATGCTCGCCGCGATCGAGGACCTCCTGGACTCCTGGCCGGGCACCCTCCTCGTGGTCAGCCACGACCGGTACTTCCTGGAGCGCGTCACGGACCAGCAGTTCGCGATCCTCGGCGGGCGGCTGCGGCACCTCCCGGGCGGCGTGGACGAGTACCTGCGGCTGCGCGAACGCGAGGACGCGACGGCGAAGGGGATCGCCGGATCCGGATCCGTCCTGCCCGCGGCGGCGGGATCGGGATCGGGGTCGGGATCCGGAGAGCCCGCGCTCGCGGGGGCGGAGCGGCGCACGGCCGAGAAGGAACTCGCAGCCCTCGAACGGCGCATGCAGAAGCTCGCCCAGCAGATCGACGCCGCGAAGCGCTCTCTGGCCGACCACGACCAGGCCGACTACGCCGGCCTGGGGGAGCGGATGAAGAAGATCGCCGCGCAGGAAACAGAGGTGGAGGAGCTCGAACTGCGCTGGTTCGAACTCACCGAGCAGCTGGGGTGATCGCGCGCCCGCCGGTCAGTGCGTGTGCTGCAACGGCGTTGCGCGTGTTGCGATGGCACGGAAGAATGCCTGCATGACTCCTCCGCACACCCCCGCGCTGATCGCGATCGGCGAGACCATGGCAGTGGTCGCCCCCCTCGACGCCGCACCGCTGCTCGATGCCCGCGTCGTGCGGCTCGGCGTCGGCGGCGCCGAGTCGAATGTGGCGGGGCACGTCGCCGCGCTCGGCGGATCCGCCGCCTGGGTGAGCGCTCTCGGCGACGACGTGCTCGGCCGACGGGTGCACCGCGAGGTCGCGGCGCTGGGCGTCGACACCCGCTGGGTGGCGGTCGACAGATCGGCTCCCACGGGCGTCTATTTCAAGGATCCGAGTCGCGGTGTCAGCTACTACCGGGCGGGTTCGGCGGCCTCGCGGATGACTCCGTCGACGCTCGCGCCCGTGCCGCTCGAGGACGCGCAGATCGTGCACATCTCCGGGATCACGCCCGCCCTCTCCGCGGCCTGCGCGGCGATGATCGAGTCGGTGATCGCCCGCGTCGCCGGCAGCGGGGCGCTGCTCAGCTTCGATGTGAACCACCGGCTGCCGCTGTGGTCGGTGGCCGAGGCGGCGCCGGTGCTGCGCGGCATCGCGAACCGCGCCGACGTCGTCTTCGTGGGGCGCGACGAGGCCGAGACGCTGTGGGGATGCCGCACACCCGACGACGTGCGCGAGATCCTTCCCGCTCCGTCGCGGCTGATCGTCAAAGACGGTGACGTCGGCGCGACCGAGTTCACCGCGCAGGGCACCGTCTTCGTCCCCGCGATCCCGACCGAGGTGGTGGAGGCGGTCGGCGCCGGCGATGCGTTCGCCGGCGGCTACCTGGCAGGGCTGCTGCGCGGGCGGAGCGCGCGCGAATGCCTTCAGGAGGGGCACGAGCGGGCTCACCTCGTGCTCCAGTCCACGAACGACGGCATCGCGGTCGCCGACATCGCTACGGTGGAGCGATGACATCGGGATCCGAGGCAGGTGCGACGCGGTCGAGACTGCTCGCGGCCGCCGCGGACGAGATCATCCAGCGCGGCTATTCCGGAGCTTCGCTGTCGCGGATCGGCGAGCGGATCGGCCTGACCAAGGGCGCGTTCAGCCGTCACTTCCCGACCAAGGACACGCTGGTCGACGCGATCGCGGAACGCTCCGCCGAAGCCTCCTCCGGTGTGCTGGCCGCGGCGGAGGCGGCATTCCCGTCCAGCCCGATCCGATCCTGCATCCTCGTCATCGGGGGGCTCGCGGCGTCCGCACGCACGGATCCCGTGCTCGCGGCCGCGGTCCTGCTCTTCCAGGATCCCTCCGTCGATACGGCGCGTATCGCGCCCTTCCGCGCGACGCTCGCGGAGATGCTGCTGACCTGCCTGCGCGGCGCGGTCGCGCGTGAGGGGTACACGCTGACGATGTCGCTCGACGACTCGGTCCAGTTCATCATCGTGGTGCTGACCGGGATCCTGTCCTCCCTCCGGTTCGCGGACACCTACGAGCCGCATCAGGAACCGCTCTTCGTGCAGGCGATGCTCATCGGCATCGGGATCCCGGACGCGGCGGAGGTCATCTCCGACGCGATGCGCCTGCTCGGCGGCTGAGCGTCCGGAAGACGGCTTTGCGCTGATCGCCGCGGTTCGGTACGCTCACAAGGGGGGGCGTAGACGATCGTCTATCGTTTCACTGGGGATCGCGGCCGTCGCCATCGAACAGGGGATTCGATGGCGACGGACGCTGTGGTCGGCGATCCGGCGCATACCGCGGCCGAGTTCTGGCCTGTCGCGGCGGCGCCTGCGGGAATACGGTGGAGGCACACGGTGCTGTGCACTCCACGGGTGCACGCCGCGTCCGAAGCCGAGGCGACAGGAGGACGCTCATGGAAGGTCTCGAGGTCACCGTCCTGCTCGGGCTCACGATCCTCGTCGGAGCTCTGCTGGCGCCCCGCGTGCGACTGGCGCTGCCTCTCGTGCTCGTGATCCTGGGCCTCGCGCTGGGCTTCGTCCCCGCGCTGCGCGACATCCAGCTGCCTCCGGAGACGGTCCTGCTGCTCTTCCTGCCGGTGATGCTGTTCTGGGAGAGCCTGACGACCTCGCTGCGCTCCATCCGGCGGGACTTCCGCTACATCCTGCCGATGAGCACCCTGCTCGTCGTGGCATCGGCGTTCGCGGTGGCAGGCATCGGACTGATGTTCGGGTTGCCATGGGAGACCGCGCTGATCCTCGGCGCCGCGGTCGCCCCGCCTGACGCGACCGCCGTCGCCGCGCTCGGCCGGATGCTGCCCCGGCGCATGTTCATGAAGCTGAAGGCGGAGAGCCTCACCAATGACGGCACCGCCCTCGTGCTGTACGCGATCGGCATCTCGCTCGCGGTCGGCGGCCACGTTACGCCGTTGAGCGTGACCGGGACGATCGTGGTCTCATACCTGGGCGGGATCGTCGCCGGGGTCGTTGTGGCCTACCTCGGATTCCTGCTGCTGCGCGCGATCAGCTCGACCATTGTGATCAACACCGCGCTGCTGCTGATCCCGTTCACGGCCTTCCTGCTCGCCGAGCTGATCGGCGCGTCCGGCGTGCTCGCCGTCGTCGTCGCGGGCGTGATCATCGCGTACGTCTCCCCGCGCGTGACCACGGCACCCTCCCGGAGGCAGGCTGAGGCGGCCTGGCCGTTCGGGGTGTTCCTGCTCAACGGCGCGTTGTTCGTGCTGATCGGACTCGAGGTGCAGTACGTGGTGCACCAGATCTCCGCGGGTTCGATCGGCCGCCTGGTGCTGATCACCCTCGCCGTGTGGGTCGCGCTGCTCGTGGTGCGCTACCTGTTCCAGCTGGTCGGTGCGCCCTTCTACGGGCGTACGGGGCCGCGCCCGCCGCGCGGGGTGCGCGCGCGTTCGCGCGTGCTCAACACGTTCGCCGGCATGCGCGGTGCGGTGTCTCTGGCGATCGCGCTCTCGGTGCCCGCCGGCGCCGTCGCCGGGGGAGCGGTGGACGGTCGGGATGAGGTCGTGTTCGTGACGGCCGGAGTCATCCTGCTCAGCCTGCTCGTGCAGGGCACGATGCTGCCGGCGATCGTGCGGTGGGCCAGGATCCCCGCCGACCAGGGCGAGATCGAGGAGTACGAGCTCGCTGAGCGCACCATCTCGGGCGCCGCGCTCGCCGCGCTGAACGATCTCGCCGCGGAGCACGGCGTGAGCGACGAGGTGCGCGACCGGGTCCGGTTCGAGGGCTACCAGATGCTCGAGTACACCAACGCGCGCACCCTGGCCCGCGAGCAGGCGCTCGTGGACGCCGAGGTCAAGGCGCTGGACGCGCTGCTCGACCAGCCCGATCCGCTGGCGGCCGGCACGGAGCCGGAGCCGTTCGAGGGATCCGGGGTGCTGGAGAACACCCGGGGCACCGAGGCGACCGGGTCGGGAGAGCCGGACGGAGCCTCCGGAGCCGCTGCGCGCCGCCCGCTCATCGAAGGAGCGACGCTGCAGATGATCGCGACCTCGGAGAACGTCGACCTGATGCAGCGCTCGCCGCTGATCCGGCACGAGGAGTTCAGCCGGCTGAAGCTGGCGCTGCTGGACCGCAAGCGCGAGGTGCTGCTGGGACTGCGCCGCTCCGGAACCGTGGATGACCTCGTGGTGCGGCGGATCTCGGCGCGCCTCGACCTCGAGCAGCTGCGGCTGCAGGGGCTGGAGGAGTTCGACTGATCCGACGGGTGCTCGGCCTCACAGCAGGCGCATAGCGCGCTATGCTGTCGCGGGCGCCTGACCCCGGCGCCGGAATCGGTTCGCGGCCTCCTGCAGCGCCGGCGAGGACGGACGACGACGATGACCAACGCACCCGCAGGCTGGTACGCCGACCCGGACGACGCGCGCATGCTGCGCTGGTGGGACGGCGCCGCATGGACGGATGTCCGGCAGGCGATGCCTGCCGAGGCCGCGCCCGTCCCGCGCGCAGCCGAGGTGACGTCCGAGTCGGCCCGCGCCGGATGGCGCCGCCTGCCTGTCTGGGCCTGGGCCCTGATCGGACTCCTGGCGCTCGGCATCGGGATCCTGCTCTCGCCTCTGTTCGCCGTCCTGGCGCTGGTGGTGCTGATCACGGGCATTGTGGCGCTCACGAAGAGAACGCGTACATGGCTGGGATTTCGCAGCCCGCGAGGCGCGGCGGTTGCGACGTCGATCGCTGCGGTGATCTTCCTGGTCACCGGCAGCATCAGCGCCGCAGCGTACGGACATCGGCCGGCCGCACCCGTCGCGTCACGCACGTCGCCCGCGCCGGTCGTGGCGTTGCCGACGGCGACACCGACCGCCACCAGCTCGCCGGAGGACGCTCTCGGCCCGATCGCGTTCCACGGCGTCTCCTCCGCGGCGCACGACACCTCGGCGACCGCCGGCCGTTCCGCGCAGGAGGTGCTGGCCACGCTCCAGGTCAAGGGGGTGGCAGCGAAGACGGGGTACAGCCGCGACCAGTTCGGACAGCGCTGGCTCGACGTCGACCGCAATGGCTGCGACACCCGCAACGACGTTCTCGGCGCACAGCTGAGCGGCGTTCTCCGTCGCGGAACGTGCACCGTGCTCTCCGGCACGCTCGCCGACCCGTACACGGGGAAGGTCATCGATTTCGTGCGAGGCCCGGGTACCTCCGACCTCGTCCAGATCGACCACGTGGTGGCACTCTCGAACGCCTGGCAGACCGGAGCGCAGAGCTTGACCGCCGACCAGCGCACGACACTCGCGAACGATCCGCTGAACCTTCAGGCGGTGACTGCGGAGGCGAACGTCCAGAAGGGGGACGGGGATGCAGCGACGTGGCTGCCGCGAAACAAGAGCTACCGATGCACGTACGTCGCCCGCCAGGTCGCGGTCAAAGCCGCATACGGCCTCTGGGTCACGCAGGCGGAGCACGATGCGATCGCACGGATCCTCGATGACTGCCCCGGGGAGTCGTCCGCGACGTCCGTCTTCGCGGTGCCTGCGCCGACGCCGACCGTCGCGCCGCCCGTGGTCGTTCCGGTGCCGGCAGCGCCCGCTCCGGTGCCGGCGGCGCCCGCTCCGCTTGTCCAGGCGCCGGAGCCCGCCCCCGCACCGGAGGCGCCTGTGCCTGCCGCGCCCCCGGCGAGTTCGTACTACGCGAACTGCAGCGAGGCGCGCGCGGCAGGGGCGGCGCCCATCTACGCGGGACAACCGGGATACAGCCGCAAGCTCGATCGTGACGGCGATGGTGTCGCGTGCGAATGAGGCGTTGACGACGTGAGACGGGCGCTTCCCCGGGAGCCGCGTCAGCGCGCGAGCGCGGCGCGGAGCGCGGGAATCAGCATCTCCGCGGTCGGGTGACCGGCAGGACCGGAAGGTGTGAGATACATCCGGCAGGCCAGATCCTGGATCGGCTCCGATCCCGGCACGGCGTCCGCACCATCCACCAGCACCGTCGGCGAGCCGGCGAACGGGACGTCGGCGGCCTCGTCGGAGGACGCGATCACGCGGAAGGTCGGTGCGATATCGAGATCCAGCGCGGCCAGCGCGCCGCGCACCTCCCGCTCAGCCGCGGGACCGTTCGGGCAGCCTTCGATCGTCAGTATCTCGATCCGCATGAGACGATCATCCACCGGCCGTCATACAAGTGCGGTCAGGGCTGCGGCGCCTGTTGCAGCATCCGCTTCGTCGCGAACTCACGGGGCGCGCCCGTGAGCGGATCCGTGAAGCGCAGCTCTCGCGCGAGCAGCTGCAGCGGGCGGGTGAAGTCGTCCGGCTGCTCGGGCAGCAGGTCGGGGTAGAACACGTCGTTCAGGATCCCGACACCCAGTTCGGCGAGGTGCACGCGCAACTGATGCATCCGGCCGGAGTGCGGGCGCAGCAGGGTGTGCAGCACGCGATCGTCGAATCCGATCAGCTCGACGAGCGTCTCCGCATTCGGCTGCCGCTCCGGATCGACCTGCACGCGCACGGTCCCGCGCAGCTTCTCGATGTGGTTGCGATGAACGAGCGGGAACGGGAGCCCGCTCAGCGCCGGCGATCCCGGATCCCAGCCCTGCGGCAGCGGAGACACCGCCTCGTAGACCTTCTCCACCTCGCGCCGTTCGAACAGCAGCTGGTAGGCGCCGCGCGTTTCGGGTCGCACGGAGAACATCAGCAGCCCGGCGGTGGCGCGATCGAGGCGATGAATCGGTGCGAGGTCGGGATTGTCGAGCAGGTTGCGCAGGCGGATCAGCGCCGAGTTCTGCAGGAACTTGCCGCCCGGGGTCGTGGGCAGGAAATGCGGCTTGTCGACAACCAGGAGATCGGCGTCCTGGTGCAGGATCTCGACCTCGAACGGGATGTGCATCTCCACCGCCGGTTCGCGGTAGTACCAGACGAAGTCGTGCACGCCGAGCGGCGTTCGGCGGGTGAGGGCCGCCCCGTCGATCGCCACGATCTCGCCCTGATCGAACCGGCTCAGCAGTCGCTCCGGATCGAGGTGGAAGAACCGCTCGGTCATGAACGCGCCCACCGTGGGCCACGGTCCCGTGGCCGGCACCCGCAGTCTGGTCGCGCCGACGCCGTTGCGCACGGGGAGGGGGGACGGCATTGCCATTCGAACCAGCCTAGACGGCTTGGGCGAACCGGGTGCGGTACTGCTGAGGAGCCAGCCCGATCCGGTCGCGGAAGTGCTTGCGCAGCGCCGCGGCCGTGGCGAAACCGGAACGGGCGGCGACCGTGTCGATGAGGATGTCGGTGGTCTCCAACAGCTCTCGCGCGCGATCGACCCTCGCGTCGGCGAACCAGTCGCCCACGGTGCGACCCGTCTCGGCGCGGAATCGCCGGGTCAGGGTGCGGACGCTCATGCCGAACCGCTCGGCCACCGCGGTCAGCGACAGCGGTTCGTCGACGCGTTCAGACAGCCACGCCTGGATCTCGCTCGCCGTGCCGCTGGTCGCGGCGGGGACCACCGGCCGAGCGATGAACTGCCGCTGTCCTCCTCCGCGATGCGGCGCAGCCAGGGTGCGCTGGGAGGTCGCCGCGGCCACCGCCGCGCCATGGTCGCTGCGGATCAGATGCAGGGTCGCATCGACGGCGGCCGAGGCGCCGGCCGCCGTCACGACGTCGCCGTTGTCGACGAAGAGCTCGTCGGGTCTCATCCGCACCTGGGGGAACCGTCTCATGAACTCCTTGGTCGCGCACCAGTGCGTGGTCGCGGCCCTGCCATCCAGCAGTCCGGACGCCGCGACCGTGAACGCCCCGGTGCAGTAGCTCACCACGCGGCGATCCGTGAACCGCGCCAGCCCGATCGGATCCCCGGAACTCTGGGCGCCGCTCCAGGGCGGGACGATGATCGTGTCTGCGGTCTCCAGAGCGGTCCGATCGGCCGTGGGCGTGATCGAGAAGTCGGCGTCCGTCCGCACGGGGAGGCCGTCGAGGGTGCACGTGGTCACCGAGTAGAGCATGGTCCCGTCCCGCTCCGCGGCGCCGAAGAAGCGGCTGGGGACACCCAGCTCATACGGGTAGACGCCCGGGAGTGCGACCACGACGACATTATGCATGGCCATATCGTGACACATATTGTCTATCCGGACACTGTTCGGTCTTCGGATCGAGGAGCAGGCTGGTGCTGTGCCCGGATGGGCAGCCGAACAGGAAGGTGCGCCACGTGCGTTCAGCGAAATATTCCGGTGCAGGGCCGGCCTCAGCAGTCGTCGCCGTCATCGATGTCCCGATCCCCGTCCCGGGTCCTGGTGAGGTCGTCGTGGCGGTGGCCGCCGCCGGACTCAACCCCGTGGACGTCAAGATCAGGGCCGCGGCCGTGGACTTCGGCCCGATCCGGTACACGGATCGCCCGGGCTGGGACGTCGCCGGCACCATCTCGGCGGTCGGGCCGGACGTCGCCGGGTGGTCGGTCGGGGACAGGGTGTTCGCGCTCGCCGGCTTCCCCGCCGCGGCGCACACTCTGGCCGATTACGCGGTCGTTCCCGTCACCGACCTCGCCCTCGCGCCGTCGGCATGGACCGCCGCGCAGGCCGGAGCAGCACCGCTCGCGGCGCTGACGGCGTGGAATGCGCTCGAGGTGGCCGGCGTCGTCGCCGGGCAGCGCGTGCTCATCCTGGGCGGCGCCGGAGGCGTCGGGTACCTGGCCGTGCAACTCGCGAAGGCACGGGGAGCGCAGGTGATCGCCACGGCGAGCACGGCCAAGCACGAGCTGGTGCGGAGCTGGGGTGCGGATCAGGTGATCGACTACCGCGATGAGGCGTCTCTTGCCGCCACCGCGGCCGTGGACGCCGTGATCGTCACGGTGAACGACACGATGCCGCCGCGGGGCGCCATCGCGGCGGGGACCGCCGTCGTCACGATCACCGGCTTCAGCGACGAGCAGACGGCATCGATCGCCCGCTGGGGCGCCTCGCCGATCCGTAAGATCCTGGTCGCAGCGAGCGGGCCGCAGCTGGCCGAGATCGCCGCCCTGGCGGACGCGGGAAAGCTGACGGTGCAGCTGGACTCGGAGTACGCGCTGGAGGATCTCGCGGCCGCGCAGGAGCGCGTGGAGACGGGCCGGGTGACCGGGAAGGTCGTCGTGGTCATCGACCCGCAGGCGTGAACGCGAGCACTTCGTTGAGCGCCTCGGTCGTGGACGGATGCGTCCAGATGCCGTCGCGCAGCGCGCTCGCGGTGGTGCCGGTGCGCATCGCGAGCGCGATCAGGTTGACCAGCTCCTGGGCGTCCACGGTGTGCAGCGCCGCCCCGAGCACCTGATCGGTGCCGCGATCGACGACGAGCTTGATGATCCCGTGCGTCTCGCCGAGGGTCTTCGGGCGCGGCATGGCGGCGATCTGGGCGACCGGCTTGGCATGCACGACGATGTCGGCTCCGGCCTCGCGCGCCTCGCGCTCGGACCAGCCGACCCGCGCGAACGGCGGCGTGGTGAACACGGTCGTCGGCACCGCCACGCGGTCGGCCCGCGAGCGCGGTGCGCCTCCGGTCAGCTGGGCGAGGACGATGCGGTGGTCGTCGTAAGAGACGTAGGTCTGCTGCGGCCCGCCGTTGACGTCGCCGACCGCGAACACGCCGGGGGCGCTCGTGCGCAGCAGATCGTCGACTTCGATCGCGCCGCGCGCGTCGACCGCGATGCCCGCGGCGTCCAGCCCCAGCCCCGCCGTTGCCGCCACCCGGCCGACCGCGCTGAGCACCGCATCGGCGGGCACGTCGCCCGACGTGGTGCGCACGGTGGCCTGCGTGCCGTCATCATCGATGCGCGTGGTAGTCGCGCCGTGCAGGATCGTCACGCCCTGATCGGTCAGCGCCTGCCGCACCGAGGCAGCGACGTCCTCGTCCTCCCCGCGCAGCAGGCGCTCGCCGCGGTCGATGAGGGTGACCGCGCTGCCGAACTGCGCGAACATGCTGGCGAACTCCAGGCCGATCGCGCCGGATCCGATGATCGCGAGCCGCGCAGGGAACGGCGACACGTGCTGGAGCGAGGTGGAATCGTGCACGCGCGGTCCGTCGGCGCCGGGGACCTCGAGCCGCCGCGGCACGGCGCCGGTGTTGACGATGACGGTGTCGGCGGAGATTTCGAGCTGCGCGCCACCGGCGGTGACCCGCACCCGGCGGTCGCCGACGAAAGCCGCCGTCGCGCCGACGACGAGCCGCACCTGATCGATCGGTTCGAGCATTGCGCGGTTGGCCGCGTTCAGGCGGTCGATCAGTGAATCGCGTCGCTCGACGGCCGCGTCGAACCAGGTGGCGGGGTCGTCGCCTGGCCGTCGCAGCTCCGCCTGGTGCACGAGCGCTTTCGTCGGCACGCACCCGATGTTGATGCATGTGCCGCCGATCATGCTCTCGGAACGCTCCACGAGCGTCACCCCGCGCCCGGCACGGCCCAGGGCGCCCGCGAGGGTCTTGCCCGCTTTGCCCCAGCCGACGATGAGGATATCGGTCGTGATGTGCTCGCTCATGGGGGCGACGATAGCCGACGACGCTCGGGGGCGGAACGCGCTGCGGGGAACTTCGGCCGGCCCTAGGACGGAGCCTGCCGCTCTGCGGCCCCGGGAGCACGCAGCGCGCGCTCGAGTGCGGTGCGCACGGGGTCCTCGACGGCGGGGGCGGTGACGAGGAAGATGCGCCGCTCGAAGACCGCGTCGTCCAGCGCCACCGTGCGCACGGCATCGAGATGGGCGGGCAGGGCGAGCTCTGGCACGAGCGCGACGCCGAAGCCCGCGGCGACGTAGGCGGCCACGACCGCATAGTCGTCACTGCGCATCGCGACGCGGGGCGTGAAGCCCGCGTTCTCGGCGGCCGTGCGCAGAGCCGCGTCGACCGGGTCCGCGACGGTTGCGCCGACGACCCAGGGCTCGTCGCTCAGATCGGGCAGCGACACGCCATCGCGCCCGGCCAGACGATGCTCGGCCGGGACGATCACCGAGAGCCGCTCGCGGCGCACCGGGATCATCCGGAATCCCGGTGGCAGCACGGTCGGTCGTCCTGGCGCGTCATAGACGATCGCGGCGTCGAGGCGAAGATCGGTGACGGCGGCCAGGAGCGGATCCAGCTCCGCTTCGGTGACGTCAGGATCGAAGCCCGCGGCGCGCAGCTCCCGCACCACTCGGGGGAGCAGGCGCGCGCCCGCCGAGGGGAACACGCCGATCGCGATCCGGCGCCGCGAGGAGGCGACGAGCGCATGGATCTCTTCGACGGCGCGATCGGCACGATCCAGAATCGCGCTCGCGTGCGGCAGCAGCGCGTGGCCGACCGCCGTCAGCCGAGTGCCGTCCGGCCCGCTCGTGACCGGATCCGCACCGAGCACCCGGGCGAGCCCTCGCAGATGGTGCGTCACGGTCGGCTGGCTCCACTGCAGTGCGTGTGCGGCGCGCAGCATCGATCCGTGCTGTGAGACGGCCCACAGAGCGCGGAGCTGACGCAGGTCGAGCACGAAGCCTCCATATGCAGTATGGAACATTCGAGAGATATCTCGCTTCCCTATGTTAGCGCGACCGGGAAGGATCGAAGTGTGATCCCGACCACGCCTTATGCCGATGCCCTCCGCCGATTCGCCGTACGCGATCTGCAGCGACTGAACGTCCCCGGCCACGCCGCCGATCCCGCCGCCGCGTCGCCGATGGCCGACTTCTTCGGAGCCGACGTGCTGAGCTACGACGTCGAGCCGCTGCTGGATGGCATCGACAAGGGCGCGGTGAACCCTCTCGAGCAGGCCCGCGAGGCGGCCGCGCGCGCCTGGGGCGCGCGCCGCACATGGTTCCTCACCAACGGCGCCTCCGAGGCGAATCGGATGGCGGCGCTCGCGCTCGCCGCGTTCCGGTCCCCGGACGAGATCGTCGTGGCTCAGCGCAGCGCGCATTCGAGCTTCTTCGACGGCATCATCCTGGGCGGCCTCGACCCGCGGTTCGTGCAGCCCTCGATCGACCCCGAACACGGGATCAACCACGGGCTCACGCCGGCGGCGATGCGCCAGGCGCTGCGGCACGGCGACGCCAAGGCCGCCTACGTGATCAGCCCGAGCTACTTCGGCGCCGTCGCCGACATCGCGGGGATCGCGGAGGTCTGCCACGAGGCGGGGATCCCGCTCGTCGTCGACGCGGCATGGGGGGCGCACTTCGGGTTCCATCCAGACCTGCCGGAGAACCCGATCACGCTCGGTGCCGACCTCGTCGTCTCGTCCACCCACAAGATGGGCGGCAGTCTCACCCAGTCCGCCATGCTGCACCTCGCGCACAGCGAGTTCGCCGACGCCCTCGAGCCGCTCATCGACCGAGCGTTCACCTTCACGCAGTCCACCAGCGCGAGTTCGCTTCTGCTCGCATCCCTCGACCTCGCGCGCGCGACGCTGGAGACCGGGAGGGAGCGGATCGGCGCCTCGATCGCTGCGGCGGCCGGGCTTCGCGACGCGGTCCGCGCGACGGGGCGGTTCCCGATCGTGAGCGACGGATTCGATGCGTTCGAGGACATCGTGGCGCACGACCCGCTCCGCATCTCGATCGATGTGGGCGCAGCCGGCCTGCACGGGCACACGGTGCGTGAGGAGCTGCTGCGCCGGTTCGGGATCCTGACCGAGATCTCGACCGGATCCTGCATCGTCGCGTTTGTCGGTCCAGGGACCAGACCGGACGCCGCGCGCTTCGTGTCCGCCCTCACGGCGCTGCGCCCGGTCGGTGACCTCGCCGCGCGCCCAGCGGCCGGCGCCGTCGCGCTGCCGTCGCCGGGCCCCGCAGTCATGCGTCCGCGGGACGCGGCGTTCGCGCACACCGAGGTGGTGGCCGCCCATGAGGCAGTCGGCCGGATCTCCGCGGACTCGCTCGCGGCCTACCCGCCTGGCATCCCCAACCTGCTGCCCGGCGAGGTGGTCACCGCACAGGCGATCGATTTCCTGCGTGCCGTCGCGGCGAGCCCGGGCGGTTATGTGCGCGGCGCCGTGGATCCGCTTGTGGACGGGGTCCGCGTGGTGCGCGTGGCAGACGAACGACCGGCACTCGCCGGCGACGCTCTGGCCGCCGCCGTCGCCGATCGCGTGCGCTGACGAGGAGGGTCGTTCTGGCGCAGCCGCGGGAACTGACGCCGTCCGCTCAGGGCCAGAGCGGCATTGGTCAGGGCAGCAGCTCGTCCTCGCGCATGCGCTCCCAGAGCGCGAGGCGGGTGTGCGCGGGCTCGCCGACGCGCTCCAGCACGAGGTTCAACAGCTGCTCGTTGAGCATGAACGCGGCGGAGTCGCTCTGGAAGGCGTGATCCGTCGAACTCGCGACGTCGAGCACGACGTCCGCGCGGGGGGCGATCGGGCAGTCCAGACTGTCGGTCACGAGCAGCACCGCGGCTCCACGCCGTTTCGCGGCGAGGGCGAGCTCGGTGGCGCTGCGCTGATAGCGGTGGAAGTCGAACAGCACGAGCACGTCGCGCGCCGCCATGTCGACGACGGCGCCGAGGTCGTGCCCGGCGGGATCATTGAACATCCGCACCCCGGCGCGCAGTTCCTGAAGGTGTGTGCCGAGGTGGTACGCAGCGAGGTAGGTGAATCGTCCTCCGGTGAGCAGGATGCGCCTTCCCGGATCGGCGAGCAGCGCGACCGCGGCGGCGTAGGAGGCATCGGGGATCCGCGCGAACGACTCGATGGTCCGCTCGGCCTGCGTGGTCGCATCGCGCACGACGACTTCGCGCGGGGTGCCTGCCTCGGCCGGCGTGCTCAGCCGCACCAGCGGACCTGAGGACTGCCGTGTCAGCTCGTCCCGGAGCGCACGCTGGAACTCGGTGAAGCCGCCGAAGCCGAGGCTCTGCGCGAAACGGAGCACCGTCGGCGGACTCACCCCCGCGCGCCCGGCGAGGTCTGCGAGGGTGGACAGGCCGGCGCTCGGGTAATCGGCCAGCAGCACGCGACCCACCTGGCGCCCCGCACGGCTGAGCGTGGGCAGGGACGCCGCGACCAGGTCGGAGAGTGCATCGTCGTCGGCCATATCGGTCAGTCTGTCACGGCGGCGCCTATGGGCCCGGTGCCGAGCGGCTCGGTCCGCATCGTGCCGTCGTCGAGCTGCACCGTCGTCACGGACTCGGGAGGCAACGTCTCCCAGCCGATGCCTGCCACGCCGGTGGAGCTGATGAGCACGGTGCCGTCGGGCGAGCGCTTCCAACGCAGCGCGAAGTAGTCCTCGTTGTGCTCATCGGGCAGCCCGCCGAGCTGGGCGATCTCCTCGAGGTCGTCCTCGGGCAGCACGCTGCGCGCGCTCGCGTGCACGACGACCAGCTGCGTACGGTCGAGCAGGATGGCGTTCAGGCTGGACAGCGGGAAGGCCTCGCGCAGGCGGCGGACCACCTGGGCGGTCGCCTCCGGCAGACGGGTTCCCTCGGCGAGCTTCTCCTGGATGAGGGCGAAGTACATTTCGCTATCGGTGTCGCCTGTCATCCGGGCCAGCGCCTCGGCGGAGAGCATGGCGCGAACCCGATCGATCGGCTTGAGGGATCCGTTGTGCTCGAAGGAGATGTCCCCCGAGCGGAACGGATGCGCGTTGCGGCGGTCGACGGGCAGGCCGAGCGTCGCCCAGCGCAGGTGCATCATCGCGGCGTGACCGGCGGTGCCGATCGCACGGAGGAAGTCCGGATCCTCGGCGGCGGAGAGCGGGGACTTGCGCACCTCCGGCACATCGCCGAGGTGCGCGACCCCCGCCCAGCCCCAACCGTCTCCGTGCAGGCGGGCGAGGGAGAGGAAGCTCTCGATTCCGTCCGCCCCGAGTTCTCGGTCGGCCGTCGAGGTATCAGGGGAGACGTAGGCGAACAGACGGCACATGGGGATCTCCGCTCCCGGGTGGCCCGACCATCGTCGGCGAAGCCACCGCGTTCAGTAGTGTTCTTGACTCAAATGTAACAGATTCGCGAATCTGTGTAAGACTGTAACAAACATGTCGTATCCACTGCGGGACGACCATGCTCCACGACGACGTGACCCGACGAAGGGACGGCACTGTGACCACTGGCCCCGTGCACACCGGCGAACCGAACGACCGCGACCTGGACGACTTCGTGCGCTCTCTCCGCGAGAGCGGGGTCGACCTGCTTGTCGGCACGGCGCTCGACTTCGCGGGCGTGACGCGCTCGAAGGGGGTGCCCGTACGCCGGCTGCCGAGTTTTGCGAGTTCCGGCATGGGCGCATCGCCGTCCTGGGTCGTCTTCTGCGCCGACAACGGCATCGCCTTCACACCAGGGATCGGCGTCTCCGGTGATCTGCGGCTGCGCCTGGATCCTGCGATGGTCCGGCCGATCGGAGACGGCATGGCCTGGGGCCCGACGAGTTACCACGAGCAGAGCGGGGAGCGCTCGTCGCTGTGCGCACGGGGGCGGCTCTTCGATCTCGAGGGCCGGCTGGACACGCTCGGGCTGACGGCGCAGATGGGCGCCGAGCTCGAATTCACTCTCATCGCCCCGGACGGATCGCGCCTCGGGCGATCCCCCTGGGCCGCCTATGGCATGCACTCGGTGGTCGCGCAACGCGCGTTCCTCACCGACCTGACCCGGACGCTCGAAGAGGCGCAGGTCGGCGCGGAGCAGATCCATGCGGAGTACGGCACAGATCAGTTCGAAGTATCGCTCGCGCCGCTGCCGCCGGTGGAGATGGCCGACACGGCGGTGCTCACGCGCATCCTCATCGGCCTCGTGGCCGCGCGGCACGACCTCGCTCCGTCGTTCTCACCGCTGACATTCGTGGGCGGATCCGGAAACGGCATGCACCTGCATCTGTCGCTCGCGCGAGACGGTCGAAACGTGTTCGGTACCGGCGACGGCCCGCACGGCATCACCTCTGAGGGCGGGAGCGCGATCGGCGGGGTGCTCGCCGGACTGCCCGATCTGCTCGCTGTGTACGCCGGATCCGTCGTCTCTTCCCTGCGGCTCACTCCCGGTTCGTGGTCCGGTGCTGCAGCGTGCTGGGGACTGGAGAACCGTGAGGCCGCTCTGCGCTTCCTCGCCGGAACGCCGGGCAACCCGCACGGGGCCAACATCGAGCTGAAGATCGTGGATCCCAGCGCCAATCTGTATCTCGCCACCGCGGGCCTGCTCGGCTCCGCGCTGGACGGGATCGCTCGAGCGCTGCCGCTGCCCGCCGAAGTCGCGGGCAACCCCGCCGACGCTGAGGATGCGGCTCTGATCCGCCTGGACGCCGAACCCTCCGCCGCGCTGGACCGGCTCGCGTCTTCGGCACTCGCCGAGCAGCTGTTCGGCGCCGACATCGTCGAGGGGGCGGTCGCTGTGCGGCGTCATGAGCTCGACGTCTTCGCGGGCAGCACGCCCGAGGAGATCACCGCGGCGCTCCGCCTGGCCTGGAGCTGACCCCGACACCCTCGCCCTCATCGCCCACCAGGACGTCACCTCGACCCCTACCGCCCTACCCCTGAACCCGTTCCGTCCCCAATGGAGGAGACCCGAATGTCCGCCGCCACCTCGCCGCACCTCACCCCGCCGACCGGCTCCGAACCGCCTCGGTCCGCGCCGCGTCGCTCCCTGCCGCTCTGGGCCGCCCTCGCGCTGTCCCTGGCCACGGTCGGCCCCACCCTCGCCATGTCCGGCAACGGGCAGGGCCTCGTCGCCATCGTCGGCAAATCCGTGCCCCTGGTCTTCGTGATCGGCGCGATCGGCGTCGCCCTCGTCGGCTACGGCTTCATGCGCCTGACCCGGCACCTCAACCACGCCGGATCCGCCTACGGGCTCATCGGCGGCACCATCGGCCCGCGCACCGGCTTCTTCTCGGGCTGCGCGATGCTCGGCGCATATGTCGGATTCTCGATCGGCACGCTCGCCCTGACCGCGGCGTTCGCGAACGCGCTGATCGCGGGCTTCCAGCCAGGGGTGGCGCATCCCTTCCAGCTGCCGTGGCCGCTGATCATGCTCGTCGGAGCCGTCATCTCCTTCTT
Source organism: Microbacterium panaciterrae (assembly GCF_039541635.1). Classification (NCBI taxonomy): domain Bacteria; kingdom Bacillati; phylum Actinomycetota; class Actinomycetes; order Micrococcales; family Microbacteriaceae; genus Microbacterium; species Microbacterium panaciterrae. The sequence continues at coordinate 26,866 of NZ_BAABGP010000003.1, read as the reverse complement.
CCTCGCCGGACGCGACGTCGCGCTGATCGCGAAGGTCCTGCTCGTGATCGAAGGCGTCGGCATCATCGCGATGATCATCCTGGTGATCGCGATCTTCGGTCACGGGGGCGCTCCGCACACCGGTGTCGACTTCTCCACGTTCAGCTTCAGCGGGATCGACGTGGGCCAGGTGCTCTCCGGTGTCGTCGCAGCGTTCCTGTCGTGGGCTGGTTTCGAGGCATGCGCATCACTGGGTGAGGAGACGAGCAACCCCAAGCGCAACATTCCGCGTGCCCTGTTCGGCACGCTTCTCATCACCGGCGTGCTCTTCGTCGTGGTGATGTTCGCGCAGACCATCGGGTTCGGCACCGACGCCGCGGGGCTGAAGTCGTTCGGCACCTCCGGAAACACGCTGGGAGACCTCGGCACCCGCTACGTCGGCCCATGGTTCGGCGTGATCGCGGTCTTCACTGCCACCTGCGCGGCATTCGGTTCGCACATGGCCACCGTCGCCACCGCGAGCCGGATGCTGTTCGCGTTCTCCCGCGACGGGTTCGGGCCCCGCTCGCTCGGCGTACTGCACCCGAAGGGCGGCCCGCGCCGCGCTGCCTGGCTGGTGCTCGCGATCGTGGTAGTGGTCCTGCTGGTCTGTGCCGCGACGGGCTGGCCGGTCATGGGCACGGGCAACTCGGCGATCGACGCCTACTTCTACTTCGCCGTCGCGGGAACGGTGTGCCTCATGGTCGCCTACCTGATGGTCGAGGTCGCCGCGGTGTACTTCGTGAACCACGGCCGCTTCCAGGGCGTGCACGGAGGACGCGGCCGCGTGCTCGGGACGGTGCTGCCGTCCCTGGGCGCTGTGGTGATCGTGATCGTGATCTGGTTCAACGTGAAGGATTCCGCCGACGCCGCCGCGTCGGGCCTGGTCGGACTGTACTGGTGCGCGCTGGGGCTGGTGCTCGCGATCGCGGCATCCAAGATCGCCAAGCGCGTCGGGGAATCCCTTGCCAAGGAGCTGGAGCTTCCCGGACTGGGCAAGGAACTGGATCCGATCCACCACGCGGGGGCGCCGGAGAGCAGACGATGACGGCGTCGCTGCTCGAGCGTGACGCGCGGACGATCGCAGGGGTGGAGAAGCTGCGCTTCTTCCCGCTCGAAGTTGTCAGCGGCCACGGCGCGATCCTGGTCGATCCGGCAGGGCGCGAGCTCGTCGACCTCTCGGCGACGTGGACCGCGGCCGGCCTCGGACACGGTCACCCTGCCGTCGTGGAGGCCGTCACCCAGGCGGCGCGTACGGCGGCGGGCGCCGGCGGGCTCTCCGCGATCCATCCCGACTCGGTGGGTCTGGCCGAAGATCTGCTCGCGCGGGTGCCCGCACCAGACAGCAGGGAGCGCCGTGTCTATCTGGGCCATGCGGGCACCGATGCGAACGACGTCGTGCTGCGCTCCTGCCGCCACGCCTCTGGCCGGCGTACCGTCATCGCGTTCGAGCATGGCTACCACGGTGGCCTCGGTCTTGCCATGGGCGTGTCCGGCGAGCAGATCGACGCCGGCCACGCGGCGGATCCAGACGTCGTGCTGGTGCCGTACCCGAATCCGTTCCGTCCCGGGCCTGACGGGATCGAGTCCGACGTGGCCGGCTCTCTCTCGGCGATCCGGGAGGCGCTCGGCACGGGGCGCGTCGCCTGTCTGATCGTCGAGCCGATCCTCTCCGACGGTGGCCTCGTCGTGCCGCCGGAGGGCTTCTTGCGGGCGGTGCAGGACGTCTGCCGCACGGCCCGCGTTCCCCTGGTGTGCGACGAGGTCAAGGTCGGTCTCGGCCGCACCGGCCTCCTGCACGCGTTTCAGCACGACGGGGTGGTGCCGGACATCGTGACGTTCGGCAAGGCGCTCGGCGCCGGGCTCCCGATCTCAGCCGCGGTCGGCCCGGCGGAGATACTGGACCACCCGGCCGGGTCGGCGCTGCTGACCACGGCCGGCAACCCCATCTGCACCGCCGTCGCGCGCACCGTGCTGCACACGCTCGATGCGGAGGACCTCGTGGCGCGTGCCGACCAGGCCGGGCAGCGGTTCCGAGCCGGGTTGCGCGGCCTCGCCGCGGGGGGAGGAGGCGACCAGGGGCGCAGTGCGGAGCGCATCGGCGACGTGCGAGGCCGGGGCCTCACGATCGGTCTGGAGCTCGTGCAGGATCGCGTCGGCGTCGCGCCGGACGGCGATCTCGCGCGGCGGGCCGTCTACCGAGCCTGGCAGCTCGGCGCGGTCGTTTACTACGTGGGCGGCAACGTCCTCGAGATCACGCCCCCGCTGGTCATCTCGGACGATGAGATCGACCGCTCGGTGGAGATCCTGGATCAGGCGATCAGCGATGCGATCGCCGGTAAGGTCACGGACCAGGAGGTTCAGGCATATGCAGGCTGGTGAGTTCGACGTGCTCGAAGGGCTGGAGCGGGTCCCGCTCGCCCTCGCGGAGACCGCGAGGGCGCTTGAGCTGATCGATCATCACGTGCACGGCTGCTATGTCGACGAGATCGACCGGGCCGCCTTCGAGGAGTCGTTCAACGAGGCGTCGACGGATCCGATCCCGGCGTTCATGACCCAGTTCGACTCGCAGCCGGGCTTCGCATTCCGTCGCTGGTGCGCTCCCCTGCTGGGGATCGAGCGGCATGCACCCGCAGACGAGTACTGGGCGGCGCGCGCCGCGCTGGCTCCTGCTGATCTGGATCGCCGGCTGCTGCCGCACGCCGGTGTGGCGCACTGGGTGATGGACACCGGGTTCAGCTCCCGGCCGATCACGGATCCTGCCGCGATGGCCGCCGAATCCGGGGGCGCGACGAGCGAGATCGTGCGGCTCGAGCTCCTTGCCGAAGCGCTGCTGGCCGGAGGCATCGCGCCCGCCGACTTCGCGGAGGCGTTCCGCACCGAGATCGCGGAGGCCGCGGGGCACGCCGTCGGCTTCAAGACGATCGTCGCGTACCGCACCGGCTTCGACATCGACTGGACTCCGCCGATCGAAGCTGACGTGACGGCCGCGGTGACGCGCTGGGCGGCTCAGGGCACGACCGCCCCGCGCCTCGTGGATCCGGTGCTCGAGGCGTTCGTCGTGCATGCGGCGGTCGGCACAGGACTGCCGCTGCAGGTGCACGTGGGCTTCGGCGACCGGGACCTCGATCTGCACCGCGCCAACCCGATGCTGCTGCTCCCGCTGCTGCGGCGGACCGACGTGCAACGCACCCCCGTGCTGTTGCTGCACTGCTATCCCTATCATCGCGAGGCGGGTTACCTGGCGCAGGCCTTCGACAACGTCTACTTCGACATCGGGCTGGGCGTGAACTACCTCGGCGCTCAGAGCGGCCAGCTCATCGCGGAGTCGCTGGAGATCGCCCCGTTCGCCAAGCAGCTGTACTCCTCCGATGCCTTCGGGCTGCCTGAGCTGCATCTGGTCGGTTCGATCCTCTGGCGGCGCGGCATGGCCGCGGTGCTGGGTCGCTGGGTACGCGAAGGCGAGTGGAGCGAGGACGACGCGTGTCGCGTGCTGAGGATGATCGGCGCAGGGAACGCACAACGCGTGTACGGGCTCTGACAACGTCGCCTCGCGTCAGTCCTCGAATCCCAGGCTGAGCTTGCGCAGCAGCCCCGCCAGACGCTCGCGATCGCCGCGGGAGAGCGAGCTCAGCAGGGTCGCCTCCGCGTCGACGAGCCGGGTGATCGCGGCGTCCACCCGCACGCGCCCGTCGTCGGTGAGGATGACGAGGATGCTGCGTCCGTCGACCGGATCCGCCTCGCGCCGCACCAGACGGCGGCCGACCAGCCGGTCGATCCGGTTGGTCATGGTGCCGCTGGAGACCAGGGTCTGCTGCAGCAGCTGCTTCGGGCTGAGCTGGAACGGCAGGCCGGCCCGGCGCAGCGCCGACAGCACATCCCACTCCCACGGTTCCAGCTCGCTGCGACGGAACACGTCCCGGCGGGCCCGGTCGAGCAGGCGGGAGAGCCGGTCCACGCGGGAGAACACCTCGAGCGGCGAGAAGTCGAGGTCGGGGCGCTGCGTGTTCCACGCCGCGACGATCCGATCGACCTCGTCGCCGGTGTGCGCGTCGCCGTTGCTCATCGCTCCATTATCGCGGGAGGATCCGCGCCCGCCGCGCGGTCACACGTCGAGCGGGAGCGTCAGGAACAGGCTGTGCGGATCGTCCGTATACGTCCCGAAGGGTTCGCACTCGTCGAATCCGGCCTTTGCGTACAGGCGGTGTGCCGGCCAGAAGCGATCCGATGATCCGGTCTCCAGCGAGATCCGGCGGATCCCCCTGGCCCGCGCGTCACCCACCAGCGTGGCCAGGAGCGCGGAGGCGATGCCCCGGCCGCGCAGCGACGGGGCGGTGCGCATCGCCTTGAGCTCGTCATGCGCCGGCTCCAGCGCGGCCAGCGCGCCGGTGCCGATGATCGCTCCGTCCGCGGTGGCCGCGAACAGGCGGACGTCCGGATCCAGCAGGCGGGCGAGGCCCAGCGCATGCCGGCTCTCGGAGGGCGCGGTGGACTCCATGTCGCGCAGATGGGCGGCGAGGAAATCCGCCAGCTCGGGCGTCGACTCCCGCACGCGGTCGATGAGCATCGTCATGGCTCCACGATGCCCGAGCCGTGTTGCGCGGAGGTTGCCGGCCGGTTCCGGCCGGATCACCCGATCCGCGCATGGCAGAATTGAGGCGCGGACGCCCGGCGACCGCGGTCCGCCGTGGTGTAACGGCAGCACGACAGCCTTTGGAGCTGTTAGGCCCAGGTTCGAATCCTGGCGGCGGAGCATGACGGAGAACACCCTCGCGATCGTCGTCCTGGCCGCAGGCCAGGGCACGCGCATGAAGTCCCGCCTGCCCAAGGTGCTGCACCCGATCGCCGGACGGCCGCTGGTCGGGCACGTGCTCACCACGGCCGAGCGTCTGCACGCTGATCACATCGAGGTCGTCGTGCGGCATGAGCGCGACCAGGTCGTCGCCGCGCTCACCGGCGACCACCCCGGCGTGGTCTTCGTCGACCAGGATGACGTCCCCGGCACCGGTCGCGCCGTGCAGGTCGCGCTGGACGCCCTGCCCGCAGGCTTCGACGGCGACGTGCTCGTGCTCTCCGGCGACTGCCCGCTGGCGGACGCCGACACGCTGAGCGCGTTCGTCGCGGAGCACAGGGCCGCCGCGGTTCCCGCGACGCTGATGACCGCGGTGGTCGCCGATCCCACTGGCTACGGCCGGATCGTCCGCGATGCGCGCGGCGACGTCGACCGCATCGTGGAGCAGAAGGACGCGACCGCCGAGGAGGCGGCGATCCCGGAGATCAACGCGGGCATGTACGTGTTCCGCGCCGCGACCCTGCGCGAATACCTCCCCGCCGTCGGCGTCGACAACGCCCAGGGCGAGATGTACCTGACCGACGTGCCGGGCATGCTCCGCCGGGACGGCGCCCGCGTCGCGGCGTCGGTGGTCTCGGATGTCACCGTCACCTTCGGCGTCAACGACCGGGCGCAGCTGGCCGAGGTCGGGCGGCTGATGAACGAGCGGATCGTGCGCCGCTGGCAGCGCGACGGCGTCACGATCCAGGATCCGGCGACCACGTGGATCGACGACGACGTGACGCTCGCCCCCGATGTCACGATCCTGCCGAACACGCACCTCCTGCGCGCGAGCACCGTCGCGGGCGGTGCGACCATCGGCCCCGACACCACGCTCGTCAGCACCGAGGTGGGGGAGGACGCCGAGGTGCGTCGCTCCGAGGCGACCCTCGCCGTGATCGGCGCCCGCGCCACCGTCGGCCCGTTCTCGTACCTGCGTGCCGGCACGACCCTCGGCGCCGACGGCAAGATCGGCGCCTACGTCGAGACCAAGAACGCCCAGATCGGCGACGGGTCGAAGGTCCCGCACCTGTCCTACGTCGGCGACGCGACCGTGGGCCGCGGAGTGAACCTCGGCGCCTCGACCATCACGGCGAACTACGACGACGTGAACAAGCACCGCACCGAGATCGGGGACGAGGTGCACACCGGCTCGCACACGGTGCTGGTCGCGCCCGTTAGGCTGGGTGCCGGCGCGAAGACCGCCGCCGGAGCCGTCGTCCGCAAGGACGTCCCGGCCGGTGCGCTGGCGATGAGTGTGGCACCCCAGCGCAACGTTCCGGGGTGGGTCGAGCAGAACAGAGCAGGCACGGCCGCGGCGGATGCTGCGGCGCGGGCCGAATCGGCGGAATAGGCGGGTCCGATGGGGCGCAAGAAGAACACGACGGTCGAACTGGATCGCGACAACGACATCGCGCCCGGTCTGGTCGCGAAGACCAAGAAACGGCTCGTCGTCGCCGGAGGCCGGTCCCATCCGGAGCTGGTCGCTGCCGTCGCCGCGGCGCTCGGCACCGAGCTCGCACCGGTCGAGCACCGCACGTTCGCCTCGGGTGAGCTCTACGCCCGTTTCGAGGTGTCGATCCGCGGCTGCGACCTGTTCATCATCCAGTCCTTCGGCGATCCGATCAACGAGTGGCTCGTGGAGACGCTCATCATGCTCGACGCAGCCAAGCGCGCCTCCGCCAAGCGCATCACGGTCGTCGCGCCGTATTACCCGTATGCCCGGCAGGACAAGAAGGGCCGCGGCCGCGAGCCGATCTCGGCCCGCCTGGTCGCCGACATGCTCAAGGTCGCCGGCGCCGACCGCGTGATGAGCGTCGACCTGCACGCCGCGCAGATCCAGGGCTTCTTCGACGGTCCCGTCGATCACCTGTTCGCGAAGCCCGTGCTGCTGGCGCACTTCGAGGAGACGCTCACCGCCGAGGACCGCGAGACTCTCACCATCGTCTCCCCGGACATGGGCCGGGTGCGCGTCGCCGACACGTGGTCGGACAGCCTGGACGCCCCCCTCGCGATCATCCACAAGCGCCGCGACCCGATGGTCGCCAACCAGGTCTCGGTGCACGAGATCGTGGGCGCCGTGGACGGGCGCACCTGCCTGCTCGTCGACGACATGATCGACACCGGCGGCACGATCGTGAAGGCCGCGCAGGCGTTGAAGGCCAACGGCGCGCGCAAGGTCATCGTCGCCGCGACGCATGCGATCTTCTCGGATCCCGCGAGCGAGCGCCTGCAGGACTCCGCGATCGACGAGGTCGTCGTCACCGACACGATCCCGCTGTCGGAGTCCCGGCGGTTCCCCGGTCTGCGGATCCTCCCGATCGCCCCGTTGCTGGCGACGGCGATCAAGCAGGTCTTCGAGGATGGCTCCGTCACGAGCATGTTCGACGGCGCCGCCTGACCGCTCCCACCGGACCCTGAGCCTGCTGAAGGGCCTTGAGCCCGTCGAAGGGCGCCTCATAGGAGACGCACAGGCGTTTTCGCGAAGCTGGATCCATGAAGCTCCCCTCCCCGATTCGTCAAGGATCCGCTGTCGTCGGCATTGCGGGTGCGTTGTTGCTCGCAGGCTGCGCTGCGGAGTCATCCTCCGCCGACACGGCGACCGGTTCCGCACCGTCGCCCTCCACCGAAGCGACTGCATCGTCCGCGACCAGCTCGCCGTCCGCTGTCGCAGGCGAGTACAAGGACGGAACATTCACGGCGGACGGCTCTTACCAGACGCCAGAGACCGTCGAGAAGATCTCCGTCTCGATCACCCTGTCCGGTGGGACGGTCACGAAGGTGAGCGTGACCGGAGACCCGCAGGCGGCCGAGACGACGCACTACCAGACGCAGTTCATCGGCGGGATCTCCGCTCAGGTCGTCGGCAAGAAGCTCGACGAGATCTCGGTGGACAGGGTCGCCGGGTCCTCGCTCACCAGCAAGGGCTTCAACCAGGCGCTCGCCACCATCCGCACCGAAGCCGCCGGCTGAGTGGGCACCTGGCGGTTCGACGCGATCGGCACCGCGTGGCAGATCGACGTGGGCGACGAGGTTCTTGCGGACGGCGAGCGGAGCGCGGTGCTCGGCATGATCGACGACTTCGACCGCACCTGGTCCCGATTCCGTGCGGACTCGCTCGTGACCGCGCTGGCCGAGGAGCCGCAGGAGGTGCCGGTGCCGCCGGACGCCACGGCCATGCTCGAGCTGTACCGCGCGCTGTCCGCGGCGACGGACGGCGCCGTGCAGCCGCTCGTCGGCGACAGCCTGGCCGCACGCGGCTACGACGCCGACTACTCGTTCGCGGATCGCGGCGCCCTGCCCGCCGTGCCGGACTGGACCCAGCAGCTCACCTGGGACGGCGGGGCGCTGGCGCTGGGGAGCCCCGCCCTGATCGACGTGGGCGCCCTGGGCAAGGGCCGCATCGTCGACGTCGTGCACGACCTGCTCGGATCCTTCGGGCACGCCACGCGGATCGTGGACGCGGGCGGGGATCTGCGCGTGAGCGGCCCGCCGATCCGGGTCGCGCTGGAGCATCCGTTCGATGAGACCAGGGCGATCGGGGTCGCGACCATCGCCGACGAGGCGCTCTGCGCGTCCGCGGTGAACCGGCGCGCCTGGCCCGGCGCGCACGGCGGCCTGCATCATGTCCTCGACGCCCGCACCGGCGAACCGGTCCGCACGATCGTCGCGACCTGGGCGATCGCACCGGAGGCGATGCTCGCGGACGCGGCCGCCACGGCGCTGTTCTTCGACGGCGGTGCGGGCTTCTCGGACCGGCACGGTGTGGAATGGGTGCGGATGACCACGGACGGTCGTCTCGAGTGGTCGGCCGGGAGCCGGGTGGAGGTCTTCGCATGATCGCGACGCTGATCGGCGCACGGCAGCGCGTGCTCGCACAGCTCGGACGGCTGTCGATGTACCGGCTCACGCTGTACGCGCTGCTCCTTCTCGCCGTGATCGCCGTGGTGCTCTCCGCGGTCGGGGCGATCGCGCCCACTCCGCTCGAGCTCGTCGCCACGCTGGCCCTGCTGGCGCTCGCGACGTTCTGCACGGACGCCGTGGCACAGGCGCTGCTGCACATCCCGCGCCGGATCGAGTCGTCGCTGATCACCGCGCTGATCCTGCTGTTCGTGGTGCAGCCGGGCGCGAATCCCGACCAGGTGGGCGGCATCGCACTGGCCGGCGTGGTCGCCGCGCTCTCGAAGTACGTCCTGGTGTGGCGCGGCCGGCACCTGCTCAACCCGGCCGCGGTCGGGGCGACCGTGCTGACGCTGCTGGGGCTGGGCTTCTCGGCCTGGTGGGTGGGCACGCCCGTCCTCGCGATTCCGGTGGCCGTGCTCGGCCTGATCGTGCTGTGGCGCACCGAGCGGATCCGCGTCGCGCTGCTGTTCATGGTGGTGTACGTGCTCGTGTCGGGGATGCGGCTGGGGGTGCAGTCCGCGGCCGCGGGCCTCGCGGTCGATCCCGGCGGGATCCTGACGCTCGTGACCCTGCAGTCGCCGATGCTCTTCCTCGCGGCGTTCATGCTGAGCGAGCCGCTCACGCTGCCCTCGCGGAGGGGGCAGCAGCTGGTCGTCGCGGCGGTGGTCGGGGTGCTCGCCGGGTGGCCGATCAGCCTCGGCATCATCACGCTCGGCCAGGAGCGCGCGCTCCTGATCGGCAACCTGCTCGCCGCGATCCTGGTCGCCCGCTCCGGGATCGGCCTGTCGATCGTGCGCCGCCGCGCCGTGACGCCGACCGTTCAGGAGCTGACGTTCCGCGCCCGCCGTCCGTTCCGGTTCCGGCCGGGCCAGTACCTCGAACTGCAGGTGCCGCATCGCCGGCCGGACAGCCGCGGCACCCGGCGCGAGTTCAGTCTGGTGTCGACGCCCGCCGATCTCCCGTTCGTGCGGATCGCGTATCGCGAGACCGCGCAGGGGTCGACGTACAAGCGCGCACTCGCGGTGCTGCAGACCGACGATGTGCTCACGGCGACCGGGGTGTGGGGCGACTTCGTGCTGCCTGGCCGCGACACCCCGGTGCTGCTTGTGGCGGCGGGGATCGGGGTGACGCCCTTCGTCTCCCAGCTGGCCGGACGCTCACGCACGGGCGCGGTGCTGGTGCTCATCGCCTCCGCCGCCGAGGAATGCGCCTACCTGCCCGAACTCGCCGGATCGGGGGTCCGGGTCGTCGTGGTGACGCCGGATCGCCCCGCCGATCTGCCGGGGACGGCGGAGTGGGCCGGTGGAGCGCGCCTGGATGCGGCGCTGCTGCAGCACCTGGTTCCCGATCTGCACTCGCGGCATGCGTTCATCTCGGGCCCGCCGCGGCTGATCGCCGAGCTCGCGCCGGCCCTGCGGGGCGCGCGCGGTGTGACGACAGACGCGTTCGCCGGCTACTGACCCCGCGGCCTCTCAGCGCCCGCCGACGACGCGTTCGATCCGATGTCCGCCGGGCGGGGGCGCGTCCTCGGCTGCGTCCGCGGGCGCGGCCCGCTTCTGCACGGTCGGCGTGTGCGGCAGCCGCACGGTGAAGACGGTCGAGCCTGGCTCGCTGGTGACGCTGATCGAGCCGCCGTGCCCGTCGATGATCGCCTTCGTGATCGACAGGCCGAGCCCGGATCCGCCGGTCGCGCGGTTGCGGGAGCGGTCGCCGCGCGCGAACCGCGAGAACAGCTCGTCGCGCACGGCCGGATCGATGCCGGGCCCGTCGTCGCGCACCCGCAGCACGGCCTCGGATCCCTCCTCGGAGACGGCGATCGCGATGCGGGTCCCCGCGGGAGTGTGGGTGCGGGCGTTGGCGAGCAGGTTGGCGACCACCTGCTGCAGGCGGCCGGTGTCGCCGATGATCTCGACGGGCTCCTCCGGCACATCGATCGACCACTCGTGATCCATCGCCGTGGGCCGGGCGTCCTCGACGCCCTCGATCGCGAGCCGCGACAGATCGACAGTGGAGAGGGTCAGCTCCCTGCCCTCCTCCAGCCGCGCGAGCAGCAGCAGATCCTCGACCAGGCTGGTCATGCGTAGCGACTGCGCCTGGATGCGCTCCAGCGCCGTGTGCGCCGAGGCCGTCGCCGCGTCCTCCTCGGCGGTGGAGCGGTCCAGGGCGCGCAGCGAGAGCTCGGAGTATCCGCGGATCGACGACAGCGGGGTGCGCAGCTCGTGGCTGGCGTCCGCGACGAACTGGCGCATCCGCTCCTCGTTGCGCTGGCGGACGGCGAGTGAGGCGTCAACGTGGTCGAGCAGCGTGTTCAGGGCGGCGCCCACCAGCCCGGTCTCGGTGCGCGGATCCGCCTCGGCCGCGGGCACGCGTTCGGTGATCGACACGTCGCCGCGATCCAGAGGCTGGTTCGCGACCCGGTTGGCGGTCGCCGCCACCTCGCGGAGGGGCCGCAGGGCAAGGCGGATCGTGATCGCCGTCGACAGCGCGAGCAGGATGAGCCCGCCGATCGTGGTGAGGGCGATCACCGAGAACAGCGTGGTGATCTGCGCGTCGGTGGCCGCCCGCGGAAGGCCGGTGACCACCTGGAAGGAGTGCGCGTCCTGACCGGGCATGGAGACGGGCTGATGGGTGAACTGGTACGTGCCGAGCCCGCCGACCTCCTCCTCGTAGCGGCCCTCGCTGAGCGCGGTGACGACCTGCTGGATCTGCAGGCTGGAGAGGTGCTGTGCGACCCGATCGGTGCTCACGTAGGAGCCCGTGACGGCTCCGGAGTCGGAGAGCACGATGACGAGCGTGCCGCTCTGCACGCCGGTCTGGCTGGACCAGAGCTCCGACGCGTCCGGCACCGCGCGCGAGAGGAAGAGGTTCTCCGCCGCGGCGCGCACCAGGCCCTTGCTCGCCGTGCCGAGCTCGTCCTGCAGGCGCCCGTTGAGCACGTTGCCGAGCACGACGCTGGTCGCGATCGCGATCACGACCAGGATGAGCGAGACGAACCCGGTCACCGCCGCCATGAGACGGGTCTGCAGGGAGAGCGGACCTCTGGCTCGAGGGTGGAACAGGCTCATCGGCGGGCTCGGATCACTGCTGCGGGGTCTTGATCATGTAGCCCACACCGCGCACGGTGTGGATCAGCGGGACGTCGCGCCCGGCGTCGAGCTTCTTGCGCAGGTACGAGATGTACAGCTCGACGACGCTCGAGCGTCCGCCGAAGTCGTAGCTCCACACCCGATCCAGGATCTGCGCCTTGGACAGCACCCGGCGCTCGTTGCGCATCAGGAAGCGCAGCAGCTCGAACTCGGTCGCGGTCAGCTCGATCTCGTCTCCGTCGCGGACGACCTCGTGGCTGTCCTCGTTGAGCGTGAGGTCGCCGACCTGCAGGATCGAGTCGCTGGCGTCGGTCATGGCGCCGCCGGATCGGCGGATCACGGCCCGCAGCCGCGCCACCACCTCCTCGAGGCTGAACGGCTTGGTGACGTAATCGTCGCCGCCGGCGGTGAGTCCCGCGATCCGGTCGCCCACCGCGTCTTTCGCGGTGAGGAACAGCACGGGGACCATGTTCCCCTGCTCGCGCAGGCGCTTGAGGACCCCGAGCCCGTCCAGATCGGGCATCATCACATCGAGGACCAGCGCGTCGGGTCCGAAGTCGCGCGCCACCTGCAGCGCCTCGAGGCCGGATCCCGCCGTGCGGACCTCCCAGCCCTCCATGCGGAGGGCCATCGCGAGGAGGTCGGTGAGCATCGGCTCGTCGTCGACCGCGAGGATCCGCAGGGCAGAGCCATCGGGGCGACGCAACTCAGTGGCGTGATCGTTCATGATGACCATTCTCCTCAAATTCCTATGAGCCGACTATGAGAGTGCGAATGTCGGTGGTGCCGATTATCGTCCCCGTCATGAGTGACTCGAAGACCGCCGCACCCGCCATCACAGACAACCGCGCCGAGATCCTCCGCCCGCGTGACGCCGCCCAGGTCGCCTTCGCCGTGACCCGCGCCGCCCGGGAAGGGCGTTCGCTGACCGTCCGCAGCGGCGGGCACGGGTACTGGAAGCCCGAGCCCGGCGGTCTGACGATCGATCTGCGCGAACTCGACGGCATCGACGTGGGCGAGCCGAGCGCGCAGGGGCGGATCGTCCGGATCGGCGCCGGAGCGCTCTGGGGCGAGGTGGCCCGCGCGCTCGCTCCGCACGGGCTCGGCATCAGCTCCGGCGACACCGCCTCTGTGGGGGTCGCCGGGCTCGTGGTCGGCGGCGGGATCGGCGTGCTCGTGCGCGACCGCGGCCTGGCGATCGATCAGCTGCGGGCAGTGCAGCTCGTGACCGCCGACGGGCGGCTGCTCGAGGTGTCGGAGCACGAGCACGGCGACCTGTTCTGGGCGATCCGAGGAGGGGGCGGAAACTTCGGCGTCGTCACTCGGCTCGACTTCGAGGCGCGAGAGCTGGCAGGAGTCGTGGCGGGGGAGTTCAGCACGGACGGCGACCAGGGCGAGTTCCTGCGTGCCGTGAGGGAGACCCTGGCCGACGCGCCGCATGCGCTGACGGCGACCTACATGGATGTGCCGGCGATGGATCCGAGCGCTCCGGCCGGTGCACGGCTCGGGGTCGTCTGGGCGGGCACGGACCAGGCCGATGCCGCCGTGGCACTGGCGCCGCTGACCGCGCTCGACGGGGTGCGCGGATCCCTCGCCCCGCAGGCCTACGCTGACGTGCTGCTCGACATGCCGCACGATCCGGACGACCCCGGTGCGCCGGTGCTCTCGGTGACAGGCCTGTACGGCCAGCTCGACGACGCCCTCATCGACCGCCTCGTCGCCGTGCGGCGGGCCCACCCCGCCTCCGCGATCTTCCTGCGGTCGCTGGGCGGCGCGTTCGGCGAGGTGGCGGAGGAGGCGACGGCGTTCCCGGGGCGGAGCGCGACATGGTTCGCGATGGCGATCGTCTTCGATCTGCCGGGCATGCTCGACGACGACACCCGCACCCGGGTACGCACCGAGCTCGCGGAGATCGCGGAGGGCCGGCTCGCGGCCTACTCGAACTTCACGAACCCCGCCTCGATCACCAGCACCGCCGACTTCCACACCGCCCCGGCATGGGGACGGCTGCGCGAGCTGAAGGCGCAGTGGGATCCGCAGAACCTGTTCACCCGCAACCACAACATCGCACCGGGGTCCTGACGGCGTCCCGCCAGGACCGACGACAGTGCCTTAGCGCGCGCATAGATTCGTCATCATCCGCCCCAAGGCCGGGCTCCTAGCGTCACCTCTATCGCTGTGAACGATGAGGAGAACCATGTACGGGACCTACCTGCGCCGGGAATTGGCTGGGCGGAAGAAGCAGACGGTGATCGTCGCCGTCGGCCTGGCGGTCGCGATCGCGCTGGTGATCGTCGTGAACGCACTGTCCGCAGGCGTCCGTGACGCGCAGACGCAGGCTCTCGCGAGCGTGTACGGCGTCGGCACCGATCTGACGGTGACGGGCGCTCAGGCGGCCAGGGGCAGTGACACCGGCGGTCAGCGCTTCGACTTCGGTGCGGGTGGCGGGACCAGCAGCGCCGACGGCGGGAGCACCACGCTGAACCAGTCGGTCCTGCGCGCCTCGCCCGCTCGCGGGACGCTCGACACCACCGCGGTGAAGACCGTCACGACGACCTCGGGAGTGGCGGCCTCGACCGGCGCGCTCAGCCTGACCAACCTGAACTTCGACGGCCAGGTGCAGCAGGGCGCCACCTCCGGCGCGCAGCAGCCCTCGACCGGCGGTACCGCGGGCACGGGTGAGGGCGGCACCGGAAAGCGGGGCGGGTTCGGCGGCGGCCGATTCGGCATCAACTCGTTCACCGTGCTCGGCGTCGATCCGGCGGCGGGCTCGACCGTCGGTCCGCTCTCCTCGGTCAAGGTCTCGTCCGGCCGCACTCTGACCACCTCCGACAACGGCCAGCTCGTCGCACTCGTGGACAGCACCTACGCCACCTCGAAGAGCCTGTCGGTCGGCGGCACGATCAACGTCGGCGGATCCACGGTCTCGATCGTCGGCATCGTGGCGTCCTCCTCCGACTCGGCGGACACCGCCGCGAACGTCTACATCCCGCTCGACACGGCGCAGAAGCTCGCGAGCACCGGTGACGTGGTCTCCACGGTGTACGTGAAGGCGACGTCATCGTCGCAGATCGACACGCTGCAGACGGCTCTGACCAAGGCGCTGCCGACCGCGACCGTGAGCTCGCAGGCCGAGCTCGCGTCCACCGTCTCCGGATCTCTGTCCAGCGCGGCCGGCCTGATCTCCGGGCTGGGCACGTGGCTGTCGATCATCGTGCTCGTCGTGGCCGTGCTGCTCGCGGTGCTGTTCACGCTCTCCGGCGTCGCCCGCCGCACCCGCGAGTTCGGCACGCTCAAGGCGATCGGCTGGTCCAACGGCCGCATCGTGCGCCAGGTCGCCGGGGAGTCTCTCGTGCAGGGCCTGATCGGCGGCGTCGCGGGTCTCGCGGTCGGCGTGGCCGGGATCCTGATCGTGAACGTGATGCACCCGACGATCTCCGGCTCGACCGCCTCCGGATTCACCCGCCGAGGTGCGGGCGGAGCCGGAGCCGGCGGCACCGGAGCGGGCGGAGGCTTCCCCGGAGCCGCGGGCGGGGGAGGAGGCACGGGCGGACGAGGAATCGGCCAGTCCGTGCAGGACGTGGTGCTGCACGCGCCGCTCAGCGTCGAGATCCTCATCGCCGCCGTCGGCCTCGCGATCCTCGCCGGGCTCATCGCCGGCGCGATCGGCGGCTGGCGCGCGGCCCGGCTGAGCCCCGCGGAAGCCCTGCGGTCCGCCGCATGAGCGCCCAGGAGAATCAGACGACGGCACAGACGCAGACGACCGCACAGGAGGACACCATGAGCACCATCGAGAGCGTGCCGGCCGAGGCGCCGGCGCTGTACCGGCTGACCGGGGTGACCCGCACCTACAAGGGCAACGGGAAGTCGGTGACCCCGCTGATCGGGGTGACCGCCGAGATCGGCGCCGGCGAGTTCGTCACGATCCAGGGGCCGACCGGCGGGGGCAAGTCGACGCTGCTGCAGCTCCTCGGCGCCCTGGACCGGCCCTCCGGGGGGTCGCTGATCCTGGGCGACACCGAGCTGTCCTCGGCGTCGAACAAGGAGCTCGGACGGATCCGCGCCGAGGAGATCGGCTTCGTCTTCCAGGGGTTCAACCTGATCCCGACCCTCACGGCTCGCGAGAACGTCGCGATGGCGCTCGTGCCGCTGCGGATCCCGGCGGATGAGCGGCGCACCAGAGTGGAGGAGGCGCTCGCGCACGTCGGACTCGCCGATCGCGACGATCACCTGCCGGGCGAGCTCTCCGGCGGCCAGCAGCAGCGCGTCGCGATCGCGCGGGCCATCGTGAAGAGCCCGCGCGTGCTGCTCGCCGACGAGCCCACGGGCAACCTCGACGAGGAGATGCGCGACGAGATCCTCGACCTGCTCGAGTCGCTCTGCGCCGGCGGCCTGACGCTCATCGTCGTCACGCACGACTCCGCCGTGGCCACGCGGGCGCACCGACGTCTGCGCCTGAAGAACGGCCACCTGAAGCAGGAGTGACCCCCACCCGCCCCCCATTGACGGCGAGACTGCAACGGCGCGGCGAGACAGCAGCTAGTTGCTGCAGTCTCGCCGCCCAGATGCAGTCTCGCGGGTTGGTGGCGGGTCGAAGGGGGCCGGGGTCAGTGGGTGTCTTCGGCTTCGATCTCGGTGCGGTCGCCCGACCACTGGGTGTGGAAGGTGCCGGGCTTGTCGATGCGCTTGTAGGTGTGCGCGCCGAAGAAGTCGCGCTGGCCCTGCACGAGTGCGGCGGGCAGGCGGTCGGCGCGGATCCCGTCGTAGTACGACAGCGAGGACGAGAACGCGGGAGCGGGGATCCCGGCCTGCGCCGCGGCCACGACCACGCGGCGCCACGCGGACTGCGCGCGGCCGATCGCCTCGGCGAAGTACGGCGCGGTCATCAGCACGGGCAGATCAGGCGTCTCGGCGTAGGCGTCGGCGATGCGGTTCAGGAACTGCGCGCGGATGATGCAGCCGCCGCGCCAGATCTTGCTGATCGCGCCGAGGTCGATGTTCCACCCGTACTCGGCGGCGCCGGTGCGGATCTCGTCGAAGCCCTGCGAGTACGCGACGATCTTCGACGCGTACAACGCCAACCGCACGTCTTCGATGAAGGCGGCTTCGTCGCTGACGGTGAACTCCTCGTCGGGGCCGGGGAGGATCGCGGCGACCGCGCGCTGCTCGGGGTGCGAGCTCAGCGAGCGGGCGAAGGTCGCCTCGGCGATGCCGGAGACCGGCACGCCCAGCGCGAGCGCGGTCTGCACCGTCCACGCGCCGGTGCCCTTGGCGCCCGCCTGATCGAGGATGACATCCACGAGCGGCGCGCCGGTGGCCGCATCGACCTGGCGCAGCACCTCGGCGGTGATCTCGATCAGATACGACTCGAGCTCCCCGCGGTTCCACTCGGCGAAGATCTCCGCGATCTCGGCGGGCGTCTTGCCGGTGCCGCGGCGGATGAGGTCGTACGCCTCAGCGATGAGCTGCATGTCGGCGTATTCGATGCCGTTGTGCACCATCTTCACGAAGTGCCCGGCGCCGTCGTGACCGACGTGCGTGACGCAGGGCTCGCCCTCGGCGATCGCGGCGATGGAGCGCAGGATCGGGCCGAGCGTGACCCAGGACTCGTCGGATCCGCCGGGCATGATCGAGGGGCCGGTCAGCGCGCCTTCCTCGCCGCCGGAGATCCCGGCGCCGACGAAGTTGATCCCGGTGGCGCGGACCGTCTTCTCCCGGCGGATCGTGTCGGGGAAGTACGCGTTGCCGCCGTCGACGATGATGTCGCCCGGCTCGAAGACCTTCACGAGCTCGTCGATCACGGCGTCGGTGCCCGCGCCGGCTTTGACCATGATGATCGCGGTGCGCGGCTTCTGCAGGCTGTCGGCGAACTCCTGGTAGGAGAAGGTCGGGAGGAACCCGGCTTCGGGGTGCGCGGTGACCAGCTCGTCGGTCTTCGCGCGGCTGCGGTTGAAGATCGCCACGGTGTTGCCCTCGCGACTGGCGAGGTTGCGGGCGAGATTCGAGCCCATGACGGCGAGTCCGACGACTCCGATGTTGGCTGCGGCAGGGGGCACGGGGGTCTCCTCAGGATGGCCGGTGGGGGATGGGACTCAGCGTATCGCGGTTGCCCGGTTCGCTCGATGCGTGCGTCGAGCCGGGTGCACGAGCTGAACGGCATGTAACGATCCGAACAATCGTGGTGCGTTACCGGGCGAAAACTGGACGCCGTCGGACTAATGTCGTGCGCGGGGCGCGTGAGCCGAGGTACGCTCACCACACCTCGAAGATGTCGGCGATCGAAGCAGATCGCGGGCGACCCGAATCGGAAGGCAATCACAATGATGCGAAAGAAAGCCATCGCGGGTGTCGCAGCAGCAGCGGCGCTGTTCCTGCTGGCCGGCTGTGCGAACCAGGCCGGCGGCACACCGACGTCCACCAGCGGAGGCGGCGGGCTCAACGTCCCGACCGTGACCTCGGTGGACACGCCGAAGGACGCGGTCCTGCCCGCGGGCGACGGCAAGGCCACCTGCTCCAACCTCACCATCGGCTACATCGGCGCCGAGACCGGTCCGAACGCGCAGCTCGGCATCAACATCTTCAACGGTGTGCAGCTCGCGATCGACCAGCACAACAAGGCGAACCCGGGCTGCCAGGTCGCGTTCAAGAAGTTCGACACCGAGGGCGACCCGAACAAGGCGACCGGCCCGGTCACCCAGGCTGTCAGCGAGGCGGATATCGTCGGCGTCGTCGGCCTGCCGTTCTCCGGCGAGTCGAAGGCGACCGGAAACATCTTCGAGCAGCAGGGGCTGGTGCACATCACCCCGTCCGCCACGAACCCGGACCTGACCAAGAACGGCTGGTCGACCTTCTTCCGCGGCCTCGGCAACGACTCCCAGCAGGGTCCCGCCGCCGCGAAGTTCGTCACCGACACGCTGAAGGCCAAGAAGGTCTACCTCGTGCAGGACGACTCCGACTACGGCATCGGCCTGGCCAACGCGACCAGCACGGCGCTCGGCTCGGCGAAGGTCGGCGGCGACAAGGTCACCACCGGTCAGAAGGACTTCTCGGCCGTGATCTCCAAGATCATGAACGCGAAGCCCGACGCGGTCTACTACGCCGGCTACTACGCGGAGGCTGCGCCGTTCGACCAGCAGCTCGTCGCGAAGGGCTACACCGGCTCGTTCGTCGGCCCCGACGGCGTGAAGGACGACCAGTTCATCAAGCTGGCCGGCGACGCGTCGAAGAACGCGTACTTCACCTGCCCCTGCATCCCGGGCGAGCTGTTGACGACGTTCGAGGGTCAGTACAAGGCGGCCTGGAACGCCGAGCCCGGCACCTACTCGATCGAGGGCTACGACGCGGCGACCGTGCTGCTGAGCGGCATCGACGCGGGCAAGACCAGCCGCGCCGACCTCAAGGGCTGGGTGAAGAACTACGACAAGGACGGTCTGAGCAAGCACTACAAGTGGGACTCCACGGGCGAGCTGCAGGCGCCCGCGGTCTACGGCTACAAGGTCGACAGCGGCAAGATCGCCTACATCGGCCCGATCGGTCAGTGATCGCGATCCCGCGGCGCGATGCGTGCATCGCGCCGCGGGATCCTCTTTCCCCCTGCTCTTTCCCGGCGCAACGAAGCGCCCCCTGTGGAAGCGAACCTGAATGCTGGAGCTCGTCGCCCTGTCCGTCGTGCATGCGGACTCGTCCTGGATCAACTTCGATGTCAACGCCCTGTTCCAGAACTTCTGGAGCGCCACCTTCGACGGACTGACCTTCGGTGCCGTCTACGGCCTCATCGCGGTCGGCTATACGCTCGTCTACGGCGTGCTGACCCTCATCAACTTCGCGCACTCCGAGGTCTTCATCGTTGGTGCGTACGGCGTGGTCATCACGCTGACCTCGCTCGGCTTCGGCCCGAGCGCGCCGACGATCGGTCCGGCCGCGATCATCATGGATCTCCTGCTGGCACTCGTGGTCGGCATGCTCGCCTCCGCGGCGACGGCGTTCATCGTCGAGCGGGTGGCCTACAGACCGCTGCGCAGACGCAACGCGCCGAGGCTCGCGTTCCTGATCACCGCGATCGGCGTCTCGTTCGCGATCCAGTACCTGATCTTCCTGCCGTTCATCGGCGGCGCCAACGCGCAGCCGGCCGTGACGATGTTCATCCCGACGCCGATCTTCGACGTGTTCGGCACGATCATCAACAACCAGCAGATCATCATCGTGCTCGCGGCGATCATCCTCATGGTCGGCACCGACATGTTCATCCGCCGCAGCCGGACCGGCCGCGGCATCCGTGCCGTCGCGCAGGATCCGGACACCGCGACCCTGATGGGCGTCTCGAAAGAACGCACCATCATGATCACGTTCATCATCGGCGGCCTGCTCGCCGGTGCGGCAGCGCTGTTCTACGTGATGCTGGTTCCGTCCGGCGTGATCTACAACGGCGGGTTCATCCTCGGCGTCAAGGCGTTCGCCGCAGCCGTCCTCGGCGGCATCGGCAACGTGCGCGGAGCGCTGCTCGGCGGCATCCTGCTCGGCGTCGTCGGCAACTACGGGCAGATCCTGCTGGGGGACGCGCAGTGGGCCGACGTCGTCGCGTTCGTCATCCTGGTCCTCGTGCTGCTGGTGCGACCCACCGGAATCCTCGGCACCACCCTCGGAAGGAGCAAGGCATGAGCACCTCATCCGACGGCCCCCGTCCCCTCCCGACCGCGGAGTCGACGCGCGAGGCGATCGAGACCGAATCCGTCGTCACCGTGCGCCGCGGACCGTTCCGCGGCATCCGCGAGCGCTGGAACGAGCTGTCCCGGCCCGCGCAGTGGGCGTGGATGCTCATCCCGGTCGCGATCGCGTACGCGATGCCGTTCATCAACTTCTTCCCGCTGTCGACCTCGCCCGGCAACGACTGGCCGCTGACGCTGTTCGCGATGGCCGTGTACGCGCTCGTCGCGGTCGGACTGAACGTCGTGGTCGGCTACGCGGGACTCCTCGACCTCGGCTACGTCGCCTTCTTCGCGGTCGGCTCGTACACCGCGGCGATGTTCACCAGCCCTGACTCGCCGTACCTAAAGATCCCGTACCTGTGGACCCTCCCGCTGGCGATGGTGATCGCGATGATCTTCGGCGTGGTGCTGGGCGTGCCGACGCTGCGCCTCCGCGGTGACTATCTCGCAATCGTGACGCTCGGCTTCGGTGAGATCGTGCGGATCCTGGCGACCATCATCCCGGCGATGAAGGGCCAGGTCGGGTTCCAGAACGTCGGGCGCCCGCCGGGCGACGGCCCGAACGGCATCCCGATCTTCGCGAACTCGAACGGCACGCCCTGGTACTGGCTGACCGTGACGATCCTGATCATCATCCTGCTGCTCGTCGGCAACCTGGAGCGGTCGCGGGTCGGCCGTGCCTGGATCGCGATCCGCGAGGACGAGGATGCCGCAGAGACCATGGGCGTGCCCACCTTCAAGTACAAGGTCTGGGCGTTCGCGATCGGCGCCAGCGTCGGCGGCCTCTCCGGTGCGCTGTTCGCCGGCCAGGTCGGCTTCGTGAACAACCAGAAGTTCGACGTGCAGACCTCGATCCTGTTCCTCGCCGCAGTCGTGCTCGGCGGCACCGGCAACAAGGTCGGCGCGATCCTGGGTGGTGCGATCGTGGCGT
The DNA here is from genome assembly GCF_039541635.1 of Microbacterium panaciterrae. Lineage (NCBI taxonomy): Bacteria > Bacillati > Actinomycetota > Actinomycetes > Micrococcales > Microbacteriaceae > Microbacterium > Microbacterium panaciterrae. The sequence goes on along the minus strand of NZ_BAABGP010000003.1, from coordinate 5,392 downwards.
ACATCCCGCTGCGCTTCACCGCGATCGCCGACTACAAGTACCTGATCTTCGGCGTCGCGCTCGTGATCCTGATGATCTACCGTTCGCAAGGCCTGGTTCCGGCGAAGATGCGGCTGATGGCGTATTCCCGGAAGGCGGTCGAGTGGATAGCGCCACCGAAACCGCCGAAAGCCGATACGGCGGCACCGGAAGGGAGCGCGTCATGACAGACCAGAACGAGAACCTCGAGCCGGTCGTCGACGGCGCCGAGCCCGACATCGCGGCCGGGGAGGTGCCACCCCTCGTCGAGGGCGCGGAGTCGGAGCGCGAGATCGAAGTCGAGGTCGGTGAGAAGCTCGTCGAGGTGAAGGGCCTCACGATCCGCTTCGGCGGCCTGACCGCCCTCGACAACGTGACGTTCGACATCAAGCGCGGCGAGATCCTCGGGCTCATCGGCCCGAACGGCGCCGGAAAGACGACGTGCTTCAACGCGATGACCGGCGTCTACCGGCCCACGAGCGGCGACGTGCTCCTCGAGGGGCAGTCGGTCAAGGGCCGCAAGCAGCACCAGATCACGCGGATGGGGCTCGCCCGCACCTTCCAGAACATCCGCCTCTTCGGCGAGATGACGGCGCTGGAGAACGTCGTGGTGGGCCTGGACGCCCGGCACCGCACCTCGGTGCCCGGTGCGCTCGTGCGTTCGCCGCGGCACATCCGCGAGGAGAAGAGCTCGGTGGACCGCGCGATGTCGCTGCTCGAGTTCGTCGGCATCGCGCAGCATGCGCAGAAGCGTTCGCGGGATCTGTCCTACGGATCGCAGCGCCGTCTCGAGATCGCGCGGGCTCTCGCCACGGATCCCAAGCTGCTTTGCCTGGACGAGCCGGCCGCCGGCTTCAACCCGGCGGAGAAGGAGGAGCTGATGGCCCTCATCCGGGCCATCCGCGACGAGGGCTACACGGTGCTGCTCATCGAGCACGACATGAAGCTGGTGATGGGAGTCACCGACCGCATCGTGGTGCTGGAGTTCGGCCGCAAGCTCGCCGACGACGTGCCCACCGCCATCCGCAACGATCCGCGTGTGATCGCCGCCTACCTGGGGGAGCCCGAAGATGACGCTGCTTGAGCTGAAGGACGTCGCCGTCCACTACGGGCGGATCAAGGCGATCCACGACATCTCCTTCTCCGTGGAGGAGGGCGAGATCGTCTCGCTGATCGGCGCGAACGGCGCGGGCAAGACGACCACGATGCGCACGATCTCCGGATTGCTGAACCCGTCGAGCGGCTCCATCCTGTTCGAGGGTCAGGACATCACGAAGATGAAGGCGCACCTGCGCGTCATGCTGGGGATCTCCCAGGCGCCGGAAGGCCGCGGGATCTTCCCGGGAATGACGGTGCTGGAGAACCTCGACATGGGCACCTTCGGCCTGAAGAACAAGTCGGGGGTCGCTGAGTCGTATGAGCGGGTGTTCTCGCTCTTCCCGCGCCTGGACGAGCGCAAGAAGCAGCTCGGCGGCACGATGTCCGGTGGCGAGCAGCAGATGCTCGCGATCGGCCGTGCGCTCATGTCGCAGCCGCGCGTGCTGCTGCTGGACGAGCCTTCGATGGGGCTCGCGCCGCAGTTCATCCGGCAGATCTTCAAGATCATCACGGAGATCAACGCGCAGGGCACGACCGTGCTGCTCGTCGAGCAGAACGCGAACCAGGCGCTCGCCCGCGCCCACCGCGCGTTCGTGCTGGAGACCGGCGCGATCACCCGCACCGGGACGGGCCGGGAGCTGCTCGCGGATCCGGCCGTCAAGGAGGCCTACCTCGGCGTCGGCTGAAGGCCGCAGGGTCTCACCATCAGAACCGCGTCGTCCGAGAGGGCGACGCGGTTCTTCGTGTGGGTGTCAGTCCTTGCGGTAGCCGGAACGGCCCATGGAGAAGAGGGCGCCGAAGCAGAGCACGGTCGCGCCCACGGCCATCAGGCCGATCAGCCAGGCCAGCGCTTCGGAGAGGAATGCACCATCGGTCATGCCCTACAGCCTAGCGTCCGCGTGGCGCAGGGAAGTCGGGTAACATGGACAGGTCCTCGGCGAGGGATGGCGCGCGTGCGCGCACATCCGTGATCGACGCGGCGAGCTCCTGCTCTCCTTTCCGTCGTGCCGAGACGACGCACCCAGACCACCGCGCAGCCCGAGGCCGCGCGTGAACAAGGAGAACATCATGTCGGAAGACACCAAGGTCACCGCAGAGCTTCGCACGGGCTTCGGCAAGGGCTTCGCCCGCCGCCTGCGCGCGAACGGTCAGATCCCCGCGGTCATCTACGGCCACGGCACCGACCCGGTGCACGTCGCGCTGCCGGGCCACCAGGTCACGCTGATCATCCGCCGCGCCAACGCGCTGCTCGAGCTCGACATCGAGGGCCGCGCCGAGCTCGCCCTGGTCAAGGACGTGCAGAAGGACCCGGTGCACCAGATCATCGAGCACATCGACCTGCTGGTCGTGAAGAAGGGCGAGAAGGTCTCGATCGAGCTCCCCATCGTCGTCGTGGGTGAGGCGTTCGCGGGCACTATCGTGCAGCTGGAGAACACGCACCTCGCCGTCGAGGCCGAGGCCACCCACATCCCGGAGAACGTCGAGGTCTCGGTCGAGGGCCTCGAAGAGGGCGCGCACATCACCGCCGCCGACGTGAAGCTGCCCCAGGGTGTCACCCTGGCCGCCGACCCCGAGCTGCTCATCGTCGCCGTCTCCGCGCAGGCTGCTGCTGCGGAGTCCGAGGAGTCCGCAGAGGCTCCGGCCGCTGCGGAGTAATCCCGGCGGCACCCTCCCCGCACTGCATACGGCGAAGGGAGGCGCGATCCGTTCGCGCCTCCCTTCGCCGTTTCAGCGAGTGCCGTCGTCCTGCGGCGGCGCTCCATGAGAGCGGTCGTTTCGCGATCGCCGAGGATCCGGAAGGATGGTCGTCATGGCGCAGACGTGGCTGGTGGTCGGGCTCGGCAACCCCGGAGCGAAGTATGCGGCGACCCGGCACAACGTCGGGCAGCTGGTGGTCGACGAACTCGCCGCGCGGCGCGGTGAGACCTTCCGCGAGCACAAGGGCGGGGCACGGGTCGTGGAGACCTGGCTGCGCCCCGGCGGCGACAAGATCGTGCTCGCCAAGCCGAACACCTACATGAACGTCTCCGGCACCCCGGTCGCCGCTCTCGTGCGGTTCTACTCGGTCGATCCGGAGCGGGTGATCCTCGTGCACGACGAGCTCGACATCCCGTTCGACACGATCAAGCTCAAGGTCGGCGGCGGTCACGGCGGCCACAACGGCATCCGCGACGTCGCGCAGGCGCTCACGACGCCGGAGTTCCCGCGGGTGCGGGTCGGCATCGGACGTCCCCCGGGGCGTCAGGATCCGGCGGACTGGGTGCTGTCGCCGTTCGCGTCCGCGGAGCGGGCGAATCTGCCGATCTTGGTCTCGGATGCGGCGGACGCCGTGGAGCAGCTCATCGGCGAGGGCCTGGTCGCTGCGCAGCAGAAGCATCACGCGCCGCGCTGAGGATCGGATCCGGGCGCGCGGCGTTTGGATCGGCCCTCTCGGTCAGCGTGCGCCGAGTCCCACGACCGCGCCGAGGAGCACGGCCAGATAGGCCACGCCCACGAACACGACCGGGCCGATGCCGGCGATGATGACGGCGGCGATGCCCGCACCGCGCCCGCGTCGCTTGGCGATCGACACGATCCCCTGGACGAGGGCCCAGATCCCGATCGCGGTCGCCGTCCATCCGGTGATCTCGAACCACAGCACCAGGTCGCGCACGGGCGTCAGGAAGGCGAGGCTGCCGGACTCGAACGAGCTCACACTGACCGACGCCGAGGCACCCCGTGCGATCTGCCAGGCCAGCACGGCAGCAACGGCGGTGAGGGCGACGGTCGCGACGAGCGAGAGAATCAAAGCGATGCGTCCGAGCGCCGGCCCGTGCGGTGGCGTCGCGGCGGGGGCGTAGGGCGCTGCGTAGCCGGCTGCGGGGCCGGCGAAGGCGCCGGGCGGGGCCTGATAGACCGGAACAGGCGGCACGGGGCTCCCCGGCTGCTGAACGGGCGGTGCGTACGGAGCGGGAGCGGTGTACGGATTCATCGGCGGGGCCGGAGGCGCGGCGGGCGAGCCTGGTGTGGCGGGCGGCGGTACGGGCCAGGGCTGCTGCGGATCGGTCACGCCCTCATCCTAGGGCGGCGTCCGGGTCCCGCGTTTCGATAGTCCTGCCGGTTCTGAGCCTGTCGGAGGGACGTGTTGCAGCGGCCTGTTGGTCCTGCACAGGCAGCACTTTCGAGAAGTTCTGCACAGTTCGGTTATGTATCGGGATCTGGGGTTTGAATGTCGGTGGCCCCGGGTTAAATGGGGGTATGACCTCGACCACGGCAGACACCCTCGAGCAGTTGGAGCAGCTGCTTGCGGGGGTGTGCGGGTCGGTGCAGATGGGCCGACAGTTCGAGCACGCCACAGCCGCGGAACTGGTCGGCCTGCTGCAGATGCTGGGGCAGGTGCAGCGCCGGGTGGATGCGGTGCTCACCACCGTCACCGGGGAGGTGGCGGATCGGGATTGTCGGCTGTCCGTCGAACGGGTGTCGTCGGCGGCGGGGTGTCGGGATGTGACCGAACTGCTGCGACGCACCCTGCGGGTGGATGCGGGCACCGCCCGGAGGTATGTGACCGCCGGCGACGCTGTGTACCAGGGCACCCAGTTGTCCACGGGCGACTTGCTTCCCTCCCCGGTTCCCGGCGCTCGGTGCGGTGTTGCGGGACGGGGTGGTGTCGGTGACCGGGTTGCTGGCCGCGACCGGCCCAGTCGAGCGGGCCGGGAACCGGATCAGCACCACCCAACGCGACGCCGTGGACCGGCTCCTCGCGGACACCGCCCGCGGGTTGGACATGCGGGATGAGCACGGGCGCCCGGGCCCTGCCCCGACCACGGATGAGCTCGCCGACTATGCACGAGCGTTGATGCTCGCCCTGGACCCGGACGGGGCCGAACCCGAGGATGCCCGCGCGAACCGGAACCGGGGCATCACCCTGGGGCGTGCCCGGGACGGGTTGGTGCCGATCCGGGGCGGGCTGCTGCCGGAGGTGGCGGGACAGTTGCAG
>NZ_BAABGP010000003.1:0-240 GCF_039541635.1 Microbacterium panaciterrae | reverse complement strand
CTTCATCCCGGTCGATGACACGGACGGCGCGGACGGCGGAGCGGATCCGTCGCATCCGGAGGGTGTGCCGGATCCGGAGGATCTGCGCACCCCCGCGCAACGACGGCATGATGCGTTCGCGGCGATCCTGACCACCACAGCCGGCACCGGTCGGTTCCCGACCCTGGGCGGTGCGGCCCCGACCCTGGTCGTGTCCGTCACCGCCGCCGACTACACGGCCGGGGTCGGGCGGGCGCACGT
>NZ_BAABGP010000002.1:0-6500 GCF_039541635.1 Microbacterium panaciterrae | reverse complement strand
CTGTCGCGTCACCGTTCAAGACTCACCCACCGAGGAGCGGAACCTCTTGATCAACACGCCCTAGTCAACCCCGGGTCGTAATGCTCAGGGGGGTGATGCCTGGCTCGACGAGATGGGCCCTGAGCGTGATGGATCGCGCTCAGGGGCCCTCGGTTGGTTATGCGCCGGCGACGGGCTGGCGTTCGTAGACGTCGATGGTTCCACCCGTCGCCGTGTGGGGGTGCCCTTCGAGGAGGTTTGTGAGCGATTCGTACGAGTCGGCGCGCAGCAGTGAGAATCCACCGACGCTCGGATCAGCACCCGGCGATACGGCGACTGTGGGGTCACCGAACTTGACGATCGCGTCGCCGGCGCGCGTGGCCCACGCGTTCCAGGCGGAGCTTCCCAGGCGCGAACGGTCTCCACGTACGGGGCCGCCCATTCGGGAAGCTCGTCCGTGTGCTGCACACCGTTCCACCCCTCGGGCTCGTCACTAAACTCGAGCCCTTTCGCGGTTCCGAGTATCCCGTCCCCACGAACTCGCATCCCATCGATGAAGACGTGCAGCACTCCAAGGGGATCACTCCCGGGACAATGTTCTACCCGAAGCGCCAGGGGCGCCAGCATCACGGTGCGCCCTGACATCTCCCACCCGAGAACGGTGGGCCGATCGGGCGGCAGAGCCCATCGGTAGACCACATCGCAGCCTTCAGACATGTCCATCATTCGTACCCCTCCACCGATGCCCGACTATCAAAACGGTGACAAGCACTTGCTCATAGCGGCGTCTCGTGCAGCACTCGATAGTTCACGATGCGGACTCGCCCCGTGTCGTCGAGCTCTGTCAATTTGCGCCTGCCCGCAGGGCCCGCATCGGGATCTAGCCCGACAATCGCTGCGACGATTGATCTGGGGTCGATATCACGTAGGCCGACGAGCAAGAAACCGGGGTCCATCCTCGATCCAGAAGAAGAGGTCGATGGCGCAGAAACGACTGTATCCGGCACCTTCCCAGCAGGAACCGGATACAGCCCCGGCCAGACGGCCGGCTCAGCCAAGAACAACCCCCAGCTTGCCCTGGCTTGCTTTTAAGTACCGTCAGAGGTGATTCGACTTTCCCCTCGTTCTCGATCGATCTCGGATACTGGCCTTACCCAACCCGGTTCCAAATATAGGCATATTTCTGCGGCGCTTCACACCAACCTCATTTGGCTTGCAATCCTGATCCCATCCGCTGAAGCTTGAACACGAATCAGTTCACCCGTCGGCTGACGAATTTCTTCGTTCCCCGTCACAATTGAAGTAGCGATGGATCCTGAACCACACGCCTCCTCATAGATCAATGAATCTATCGCTTTTACCCAGATGACCGGGTTAATTTTCACTCCACCGTTAATTCTTCGATACCAGATCACTCCGACCGCTTCACGATCACCGAGATGCAGTTCGCTCCGAATCCTTTCGTGCCGGCTGCGATACCAGTCAACGTCGTTATGAAATGGTTCAGAAACCAGAGCATGGACGATGCCGCCGAGGTCAACGACCCAGACAAATATGCCGTCAGAGGTTTCTCTCAATTGATTCGTTGACCGCATCTTGGGAAACCAGCACGTCACAAAGTATTCTTTGGCTTTGATTCTCTGGACCTGCGCTTCGACAACTCCGTCATATCCCGAGACGGTGAAATTTACGGATGCGGATTTGCTGAAGCTCGCGGCCACAATCGCGGCGGCACGCGTAGCATTTCCACAAAATTCACCACCAGCCATCTCGAAATGATTCTTTGACGCGACGAAGAACCCAGACTGTTCAGCGCTGGCATAGTATTGTTGTAGGCGTTTGCCCTCAGCTTCGTACTCTTGCCGAGATAGGGCATCGGGGATAACACGGATTGCGGTGCCGTTTCCTCCTGCGGCCATGATCACGAAATCTCGTTCAGTTTCCATCTAGGGAGCCCTGTTCTTCTTGCGTTATTGCGTCGTCCGGTGATCAACTCACAGCACGCGGGCCAGGAAGTCCTTCGTGCGCTGGTGCTGCGGGTTCGCCAGGACCTCGCGGGGGTCGCCCTCCTCGAGGATGTGCCCGCCGTCCATGAAGATCAGGCGCGAGCCGACCTCCCGCGCGAAGCCCATCTCGTGCGTGACGACCATCATCGTCATGCCCTCGTCGGCGAGGGTGCGCATCACCTGGAGCACCTCGCCCACGAGCTCGGGGTCGAGCGCCGAGGTGGGCTCGTCGAAGAGCATCATGTCGGGGTTCATGCACAGCGAGCGGGCGATGGCCACGCGCTGCTGCTGACCGCCGGAGAGGTGGCTCGGGTACGCGTCGGCCTTGTGGCCCATGCCCACCCGCTCCAGCATCTCCTTGGCGACCTTCTCCGCCTCGGCCTTGCCGCGCTTCTTCACCTGGCGCTGGGCGATCGTGAGATTGCCGAGCACGCTCATGTGCGGGAACAGGTTGAAGCTCTGGAACACCATGCCGATGCGCGCGCGCACCCGATCGATGTCGATGTCGGGATCGGTGATGTCGATCCCCTCGATCACGATCTTCCCGCCGGTCGGCTCCTCGAGCATGTTCACCGACCGCAGCAGCGTCGACTTGCCGGATCCGGAGGGGCCGATCACGCACACGACCTCGCCGGCGTTGACCGTCAGGTCGATGCCCTTGAGCACCTCGTTGTCGCCGTAGTGCTTGACGAGCCCTTGGATGTCGATCGCGGGCGCGCTCAGATTGATCAGGTCGGTGGTCATCGTTCCCTCGCCATCCGTCGCTCGAGCCACGCCGTCAGCCGCGTCAGCGGGATCGTCACGATCAGGTACAGCAGCGCCGCCATGACCATCGGCGTCGCGTTCGCATAGGTGGACAGGCCGTTGCGCGCGTAGGTCGTCAGCTCATAGGTGAGCGGAGTCGCCCCCGCGATGAAGAACAGCGAGGTGTCCTTCAGCAGCAGCACGAACTCGTTCGTCAGCGGCGGGATGATGATGCGGAAGCCCTGCGGCAGCACGATGAACACCATGGTCCGCGTCGGCGACATGCCGAGCGACCGCGACGCCTCCGTCTGCCCCTTCGGCACCGCCTGGATCCCCGCGCGGATCGTCTCGGCCATGTAGGCCGAGCTCACCACGATGAGTCCGAGCGTCGCCGCCCCCACCGGGCCGCCCGGGATCTTGACGTGCAGCGCGATCGGCAGCATGAGCGCGAACGCGAAGATCGTCATCAGCGCGGGGATGCCGCGGAAGAACTCGATCCACACGGTCGCCGCCCAGCGGAACGGCGGGATGCTGCTGAGCTTCATCAGCGCCAGGACGATCGCCAGGACGAGGCCCCCGGCGAAGGACTCGATCGTGAACAGCAGCGTGTTCTTGAGGCCGACGGTGATGATGCCCGGGAGCATCTTCAGCGCGACCTCAGGATTCGCGAACTGCTTGGCGACCGTCGGCCAGTCGGTGGCGAGCAGTGCCCACACGACGAGCGCGACGATCACCGCATAGACGGTGTAGTGATAGACCCGCGTGCGGGTCCGCTTCTTCAGAGCCATCGGCGTGAGTCAGACCCCGGTCACTTCGAGGTGCTGAAGTACTTGTCGTAGATCTTCTTGTACTCGCCGTTGTCCTTGAGCGCCTTGAGCTGCTCGTTGACCGCCTTGCGCAGGGACTCCTTCTGCCCCTTGGCGAACGCGAAGCCGTACTGCTCGTCCGTCTTGTAGGTCTCGACGATCTTGTAGTTCTTGTCAGCCTTCTCATGTTCGAAGTTGACCGGCTGATCCTGCAGGATCGCGTCGATCTGACCGCCCTGCAGGGCGGGCCACAGCACGCCGTCGTCGGAGAACTGCACGAGGTTCGCGCCCTTGGCGTGCTCCTTCGCGTAGTTCTCACCGGTCGTGCCCTGCTGCACGCCGACGTTCTTGCCGCTCAGGCCGTTGATGTCCTTGATGCCGGAGTCGGTCTTGACGAGCAGCGACTGCAGCGAGTCGTAGTAGCCGTCGGAGAAGTCGATGTTCTTCTTACGGTCCTCCGTGATCGTCATCGCTGACGCGGCCATGTCGCACTGACCCGCCAGCAGGGCGGCGCCAGACTGCAGCGTGTCGAAGTTCGTGACCTGGATTGCGACTTTCAGATCGAGCTTCTTCGCAATGGCTGTCAACAGATCGACGTCGAAGCCCGAGTAGCCGATCGGACTATTCGAGTCCAAAACGTCAAAGGGCGGGTAGGGGACATCCGAGCAGGCGGTAATGGTGCCCCCCGTGATGAGTCCGTAGTCCGTGCCACCGGCAGCGGCGGATCCGCTCTCGGTGGGCGTGGCACCGCCTCCGGAGCAGCCGGCGAGGGCGAGGGTGGCGGCCGCCGCGAGGGCGAGTCCGTAAGCAATTTTCGAGCGACGTTCCATGTTCGACTCCAATGTCGAGGACGCGGGCGTCCTAGTGCGGGTTTGCTCCAATCCTGAACCTGGAAATGAGTGTTGGAATGGGTTTCTCTGCCGCGGCACAACAGTCACATCCGCATACACCTCCGAGACCCCCGGAATTCCGCGGATCTCGGAGGCATCTGAGACATGCAGAAAGTCTGGAATACAAGACACGACTGTTCAAGGCCGAGGACTGCAGGCGCGCCGTGCGGCTCCGAGGCCAACGATCACGGGCCGCATTCACGGGTCCAGCGACGCTGCGCGAGCGGGTCGCTCGTCTGCCCGATGGGTAACGTCCCGGTCGACATCCCGACTTACACGCGGCCAACCTGCATCACGCGAGCTTCATGGCAGTTCGACTCAGGTGGCTACGACGATCCGATCGAGATCCCGGAGGTCACGCGCAAGTCGCCTGAAGGACACTTCTCCTCGGCGCGCTGCGCGCCAGGTGTAACGCCGTGCGTTTGGCGAGATCGGCACCGCGTGAGAACGAATCTGGACGTCGCTGAGCGACTGCAGCGGGGCCGCCTTGCGGGCCTTGCACAGCTCGTTCTCCTCGGCCCGCTGCGCGGCCAAGTACGGGTATCGCTTGTTAGTGCCCACAGGGCTCGCCATCCGGACGCCGACGCCGGCGCGCGATCGCGATTCTCGGCCGCCCGTCCCTCATCCCAGTTGTATAAAACTCCGAGTCTGGTTCGATAGCGGAACCACCGATATCGAATATTATGTCAGGTTGAAGATGGCCTGCTCTCACTAGATGCGAATACGACACCTGTTACGACTCCCCTGGTACGGTCCGGAGCTGCAGGGTCATGTCGCGCGCGTGGAGGGCGCCGTGGGTGGTGGTGTGGCCGTCGGCCTGATATTCCGAATTGCTCCTGACCAGGCGTTTCTGAGTTTCGCTCGCGGATGATTCGCGGGTAGTGCGAGACTTTCGCGCATTTTGCGACTTCCCCTATGCTTCTGCTATGTCCGGCAACGAGGCCGGTAGAAAGGGAGTTGAACTCTATGAGGAAGCGTGTGCTGGCGAGCCTTGCCGGGGTTGCTCTAGTAACAGTCGGGATGCTCGGTGGGGCTTCCGGGGCGTATGCGTCGGATCCTCTTCCTGATCCCGCCCCCGATGCCGCTCCGGCGCCCGACTATGAGGACACTGCGCCCAATGCGGTTCCGAGCAATGGGCTTTATTCGCCCATGGGAGATTTCATTACCTCGGCACAGATGGACGCGATTCCCAGTTCTGGGGGTGAAATCGCATTGGTCTTCCCGGATGCGCCACCGGCCCCTGACAACGGAGCGTCCGGGACCGTTCCCGTTCAGGTAAGCGGTTCTCGCTGCTACTTGGTGCCCGGAGTCATGTGGTCGCGTTCGTCGGGCAGCGGCTACACCTACGGCACGATCGGTTCCAAGCCGCAACTGACGAACTGCACGGCTGACGTCAAGAAGACGGGCATGGCAAGCGAAGTGTGGAAGAACAACGGATGGATCTGGTCGAGAGTGGCCGGACCATTCAACAGTTACGGCACGGGGAACATGCAGCAGAAGTCTGTGCAATACATCTGCAAGAACAAGGGAAGCAATCTCTACAAGGTGGTTACGACCAGCTGGGGTACGAACAGCCGCGGTCAGACTGGCGTCGGAAGGGACTCGACCGGGCCGTTCCGTTTCAGCTGCGGATGACTAAGTCCTAACCGATCTGTACTTCAGTTGTACCTTGCCGCCAAGGCACGGGAAACGGCGTCATCAGCACACCCTTCTCGAACTGCGGAGCCATGAGCTCCTGGTACTCGTGCGCCTCCTCCTCGTTCCCGAAGACGCCGAGGATGTTGTTGTCGGGTCCACTGTCGTGGTAGACGATCCACACTGTTTCCACACAGCGCACACTAGCTGAACCCTGACTCAGGAAGGGCCTTGCCGTCCCCATTGCCCACAAGGCCCTTCCTGGGTCAAGGATGAGCGCCGACGCCGAGTAGGGCCATCCCTGAGGCGCCGAGCAGCAGCGACGCCATCTCGGTCATAGCGAATATGCCGCTCACGAACACGCACCCCACACCACTAGGGCGTGTTGATCAAGAAGGTGCGGGGTGGCCAGCCGCCGCGAGTTGCGCGGGAGAATGGGC
>NZ_BAABGP010000001.1:0-978 GCF_039541635.1 Microbacterium panaciterrae | reverse complement strand
GGCCCTTCACCGTCTCCGACGACGAGAACCCCGCGGGAAATGACACCACGCTACGGGACGCACCCGAGAGCCTTCGGGTTCTTGATCCCATCTCGGCAAATGATTGGCACTTGACCGAAGTTGAAGGCGCGGAATGCATGGCCGTCGCTTCAACCGCGCTCGGCGCCAGCGGCGAACGGGCCAACGCAGCGCGTGTCGAGCCTCCGGGCGCACCTCGAATGCAGGAACCTTCACCGGCCGCCGAGCCAACGGAACTCCGCGGTACGTACGGGGGTGACCGAAGCCGTCGATTTCAGTCAGGCGCTCGGCGCGCGCCCAACGTCCAGCCTCGCTCTCGAGAGGATGGATCCGCCACGAAGAGTGCGGGTCCGCTCGCCTATTGCGTAAGACCTGCCTGGCCGGTCCGGTTCCACGACGCGCGGCGGTCATCTTGTTTCCTTGTAAGTTGCTTCCACGTTAACTATATTGGATAGCCTGCTGCAATCCACACAGCCCGTCCGCGGGCTGACGTACGAACACTGGAGGAAACCATGACTGCTCCAACCCTCAACTCTGTCGCGTGGTTCGAAATCGGTAGCGACCGACCGGACGACGTGAAGAAGTTCTTCGGGGACCTCTTTGGGTGGCAGTTCAAGCTCAGCACCGACCTCGCCGGAGTTGACTACCACGCCGCCATCACGCCCGACACGCCCGGCCCCAGTGGAGGAATCTTCGATCATGCCGGCAAGTTCGAGGACTATGCGATCTTCTACGTGCTTGTCGCGGACGTACCGGCAATCATCGAGCAAGCCAAGACTCTCGGAGGCGATGTGTTGATGGAACCGGTGACCGACGCGGCCGGAGTGACATTTGCCCGACTTCGGGACAACGGCGGCCGTCACTTCGGCGTCTTCTCGATGCCCGCCCCCATCGCCTAGGGCGTGTTGATCAAGAAGGTGCGGGGTGGCCAGCCGCCGCGAGTTGCGCGGGAGAATGGGC